>JACJZD010000002.1 GCA_020635795.1 Flavobacteriales bacterium | reverse complement strand
ACCAGTTCGCTGTTACGCCCGCTGGTAACCCTGTCGCTGCTCCTATACCTGTCGCTCCTGTTGTTGTATGCGAAATGTTTGTAATTGCCGTGTTGATACACACATTTGGTGATGCTGACGCTGCACTTACTGTATTGTTTGCTCTTACTGTTATCGTTCCAGTTGCATTTACCGTTCCACATCCTCCTGTTAACGGAATACTGTAGTTAAACGTTCCAACCGCAGAAGGTGTTCCACTTATCGTAATGGTATTGCCTGACCATCCTGCTGTTACACCTGCTGGCAAACCTGACGCTGCTCCTATCCCTGTCGCTCCTGTTGTCGTATGTGTAATATTTGTTATCGCCGTATTAACACATACATTCGGCGAACTTGATGCCGCACTTACTGTGTTATTTGGACTTATTGTTATTGTCCCTGTTCCTGAAGCGGAACACGTCCCCGTACCAACCGTATAAGTTATCGTATGTGTTCCTACTGGTGCGGTTGCAGTATTAATAACTCCAGTTGAAGTGTTTAATGCCCCTCCTAAAGTTCCTGAACTATAAGACCCACCTCCAGTGGCTACCAAGGTAGGTGAAGCATTACCTGAGCCTACACACCTCGGTGTTGGATAGGTTAAACTCGTAAAGGTATTAGGGCTCGTTACTGTTATTGTCTCGGTTACAGTC
Organism: Flavobacteriales bacterium; assembly: GCA_020635795.1. Classification (NCBI taxonomy): domain Bacteria; kingdom Pseudomonadati; phylum Bacteroidota; class Flavobacteriia; order Flavobacteriales; species Flavobacteriales bacterium. The sequence goes on along the minus strand of JACJZD010000002.1, from coordinate 325,076 downwards.
CCAAAACAATTATCAGGACCAGCACACCCATTATTAAATGAATACGTTATATTATAAGTACCTGGACCAGCAATAGACGGACTAAAAAACGCATGACCATAATTGGTTCCCGTAAAAGATCCAGGAGGACAAGTTGGGCAAGAATAGGTAGCCGTACCCTTCACTGCCGTTTTTGGAAAAGTAACTACTTGACAACCTCCAGAAGGCGTAGCAGCTCCCACATCACCATTAACAGTAGATCCAGCAGAACCAGAATTAGTACCATCAGCAGCTCCCCAAGCAGGGCTATTAGCAATAACTCCACCACAATTAAGATCGGTAATAACAAAAGACATATCACTTCCTGATCTAACATCACAAAACTCAACACCCAAGCTATTGGTGGTAACATTATCCACCTCATACATTGATAATGTATGATTTGTAGATGCTGACAAGTTTGTAAAACTCCAATAATTATTCCAAGTTGTACCATTTTGCTCTAATCCGTAAATATTATTACCAGATGTTTGAGAATTAGTAGTAGTAGTAACCTGAATACCAGGGACAATAGGTCCTCCAGCTGTTGCCGCATCATCAGCCCTTATAAACAAAGTTCCAGCATCAGTACAAGAAAAAGTTAAGGGAAAATTATATGATGTCCCACCACTTTCAGCATGAATACCAACAGTAGGACAAGGAGGGTTAATTATGGCACAGTTCGTAGAACCTGTACCCCCTGTTTGAGAAAACGAAATATTTCCAGATATATTAGAATAATTTGTTATAAGAAGCATATAATACTGACCCGAAACACCTCCAACAATATTTGCAACTTCAGTTGAAGCAGTAGAATAACTACAATCTTCAATTTCACTTGATGGATTACCCATATTACCACAATCAGCTAATGCTATTGGCAAAGAATTGTAGGGACCGTACATAATGAAATCGACATCGATTCCTGCTCCCGAATTGGTTACTTGACTAATCGTAATGTCAATATTTCCAGAAGTTCCTATTTGCATGTAATACCAAGCAGGATTTGGCTGAGTACTTAAACATCCATAATTATTGCCTCCTGGTGCAGTAGTACCTGTGCTGTTCGGGAAACTATATGATGTTCCGGTACAAAAAGGATCTGCAGCTGCACAAGTTGCTCCTTGTCCATAAACTTTAGACGTTAAAATAAACAATGAAATCATTGTAATACCTAAAAATATTTTTTTGTAAAATCGTTTCATTCTCTCTAAATTATAAAATCATTAAAATGTTGATTATTTTGTCTATTTAATCTCGTGATGATATTCAGGTTTTATTAAATGTAGATTCTGTCTAGCCCAATTCATAACCACCTCTCGATACTGTTCTGGTGTCTGACCTACAATATGCTTAGGAAAATCCTTTGGAATTTGACCAGAGATAGATCTTTCCATAATCACTTTATCTCGATTTAAATATTGACCTTCTCCAATAATTTCAGTCCCTCTAACACCTGAAGCAGATGGTTTAGATTGCGAACTATTAGCTCTTAAAACCTCTGGGCTTTCCTGAAGTAATATATGACCATGAGGTGATTTTTTTTCTTCGGTAACAACGGTTGAGGCTGGCACATCTACATTGTTAGATTTAGGCATTTGATTTCTCTGCTGAGCGTTAACAACAAAAGTAAACACTACAAAAACTGAGCTTAAAAGGAATTTAATTTTCTTCATCTTTATTACAAATAATTTAATAGCTTACATAAAAATTACCACTCAAACTTATGGATAAAAAACGAATTTTAAACGAAAAAACCATTCATTTTATCGAAAACAATCATTTATTATTCCATTCTTTTAGAAAGTGTACGAAATGTAGGACGTAAAAATAATTAAAAGGTTGCACAACAAGTTAATAGTTAAATTATTGACAAAAAGGGATTAAATTGTTATATTTTTGAATATTACCAGTTAACTGATATAATTTAGCAATATGACCACACAAAACTTTATCACTCTTATCTAACTCATATGCTTTTTCAAAATATGTTATTGACAAGCTATAATCGCCATTTGAATATAAAGAATAAAGATTTCCAATATTTACATAAATACTTTTTGGTTTTAATGATTTTTCAGCCATGCTCTTTAACATTAAAATCCCCTCTTCAACTTTATTGTGCTTATTCAATAACTGATTGTACAAATCGTAAGCCTTCAAATAATCTGGATTAAGCTCAATCACTTTGAGATAATGGTATGAAGATTTCTCATAATTATAAATGTTTTGATATGAAAAGGCTAAATTAAAATGTGCTTCCAAATAATTCGAATCCAATTCCACTGCTCTTTCACAATAATTAATTGCAGACTCATAGTCTCTTAAAAAATTAACATATACCGACCCTAAATTATTTATACTTGTTACATAATTTGAATCTATCCTAATCGATTCTTTGTAGTGATAAATAATTTTTTGAACATCATTAGAATTCAAACTATTTGGATTTTGTTGGGTTTCTTTAGCAACCAACGGATACATTGTATTTGATATTAATGCATGTGCTTTTGCAGATTCCGTTAAGTGTTCTATATCATGTTCAAACAAAGTTAAATAATCGTGCCAATCTGGGTTTCTAGTTATGGTTCTAGCAGAATAAATTAAACAAATACTCAAAAATACTAGCAACAAACCATTAGAAAACTTTATCTTTTTTAAACCATGTTGCACATCTACCTTAAATACTCTGACAAGCAACCATACTAATACAATTGAAAATCCTAACGAAAAGGAAAATGCAAAACGATCAGCAACTATTCCAGGCAATAAAAATATCGCATTATTAACACCCATCATAAGGCCTATCCAAATTATTATTGCCAACCCAATGATTTGTTTTTTGATAAAGGCATACAATCCATATAAACCAATTGAAACATAAAAAATTAGGGATACCCAAACTTGCCAATAACTCCATGTTGCAATAGGAATTTGATTGTACCCATAATAAAAGGATAGGTTTTTAGGAAAGATAAGCATCTCTAAATAAAACCAACTAAAATATAGACTTGCAGATATCCGTTTTATTGACCATGCTTCATGCATTAATGGGTTTTCAAAATACTCAAAAATTCGAATTGGATTTGCTGGTAAAACCATTCTCTGAAATTGTCCAAAACTCAGATACATTAAGGCAATAGATAAAAAAGAAATTATAATGATTTTGGGTTTTGCATTTACATAAAATAAGAACACTGGCACTAATGCCAACAAAGCCATTCCATTACTTTTTGAAAATAATGCAATCAATGCAAATAGCATTCCTAAAAAAATATATTTAAGACGTCTTAACTCATTGAATTTAATAAAAAAATGTAGTGAAAACAACATGCCAATCAACATCAACATTTCATCTCTATTTTTTAAACTGCACACTACTTCTGTATGAATAGGATGTATGAGGAAAATTATAGTAATTAAAAAAGGGAAAACAATATGATATTCGGGCATAATTTTAATTAAAAGATGAAAAAGAACTATGCACAATAATCCATATAACAAAACATTAACGAAATGACTAATATTTGCTTGAGTAAGCTTATCCTTCTTTGCTTTTTCTTTTATTGATTGCTTTTCAGGAAATTTACTAAAGAATTGCTTTTCTATAGCAAATGTTGTTATGACTAAAGGGCGGTAATCATAAGTCTGTTTTTTATCTGTTGAATACCTAGATTTAAATATCATCGGAATACCAGACAATCCCTCCTCAACAGTTTTATTACCTTCAACAACAATATTATCATCTAATGCATACTCATTGTTAATGGAATTACCATAAATAATAAATGTGAGGATAATAATAACCCACCTATATTTATTAATCGATATATTGCTTAAATCTATTATCAATTTATTTATAAAACCTATAACCTGTAACAAATATAAAAACATTAGCCGATTATTAATATTTTTACATCATTATATTTATAATGAACCTCAACAAAAACATAACAAATCATTATATTCTTTCAAGAAATCGTTCAGGGAGCACTCTTTTAAACAACCTGCTTAATAATCACCCCAACATTTTAAGTATTTCAGAGCTTAACATTTATTGGCTACTAAAATGTGATTACGAGAACGTAAATCAGTTCGATACAATTACTATAAAAAAATTAATTGATGACTTATTTTTTGTTTTAGGCAAGAAAAGAGATGGTTTCTATATGTTTATGCTTCCTTCAAAAGTCGAATTGATTGAAACCATATTAAACCATAAAAATCCTTTAGATTTTCTAATAATATGTAGAATAATCAATTCAAAGATTAAAGCTACATTTAATGAAAAGAAACAAATAACCACTCTAGTCAACAAAGAAATTAGTCTCAATCACCTGATTGACAAAATCCATCATCACTCACCTAAAACCAAATTTGTATTATTAGTTAGAAACCATCGAGCTAATATTTATTCAAGTTTAAAATTTAATTCAGCTCGAAAAAATTATATTTATGAAGCAAAACGATGGACTCTTGATTTAAAACCATTAATAAAATCAAATATTCCACAAGATTTAAAACTAATCATAAAATATGAGGATTTAATCCTAGATACTGGAAGTTGTTTAGAAAAAATACAATTATTTTTAGGCGTTAAAATTATTGAAAATTTAAGTTCAAATCCTCTTGCAATTACAACCGAATTACTGGATGAACTAGCAAAAAAAAAATAATGTACCCGAAAAAGAAATAAAGCTCTTTAAAAAACATCACTTCAATAGTTTCTTAGAAGTTGACAAAGAAAAGATAAATGAATGGGAAAATCAATCTGCATTTAATAAAATACAGCTAAATAAAATTGACAGTATTTGCCAAGAAGTAGCTACGTCTCTTGGTTATCCTTGTTTGAATAAAAAGGTGTCATTTTCCTTAATAGATAAATATTTTATAATTCTAGCTATAATAGACAATTATGTAGCTACAAGATACATTACTATGCCTATCAGATATAAACGAATATTAGCTAAAATAAACTTTTTTAAATTTTTCAATTAATACACTTTAAAATAGTTTGTAAACCAAATAGCTAATTGTGCAAAAGGTCTCAAAATTAATACGAGTGGCTTTAATCTTCTTCTTTTAAAGCTTTCATTTAATCCGACACCTAATTTTAATCCAACTTTCTGAAGCAGCATTGACGCCAACACAGTAGTAATAAGCTTATTTTGCTGAGGTTCAAACTCTTTCCTAACAATATCAAAAATCATGATATACCTTTCATTTTCTGTATTATTCCATGCTCGATGATACAATGCATCACAAAAAATTAATAACTCTCCATTTCCCCAAGATTTTTGTTCTCCTTTTACCTCAAAGCCACAATTAGGTAATTTACCAGGAATATCTAGTCCTAAATGACATCTATAAAATCCATTTGAATCTCCATTATGAGGAATTATCTCACTGTTTGCTTCTAACTTACTAAAAGATGCTGAAATCAATCCAGGAATGTTGTTTATTATTTTTGTAATCTCAGGAAAATATTGTTGGTTTTTGTAATTATTTATTGACCAAAATTTCAATCCAATAGTTTTCCATCCCCCATCAGTAGTAGAAAACAAGTAATTAAAATATGGGTCGAAAAGTTTTTGTGAATTTATGGTTTGCTTAAATTCATTAATAATTATATCCTTATTTTTTAAAACTATTTCAGCCCAATCATAATCAGAAGGGTTATAGAAAGCAACCTCATCACCTTGATATCGCTTTTCATCATAAATTGAGAACCACAGTTTCATAATAAATTTTTTCTTTCAATAACATAATTATTAATGATAACAGCATCAATAGAACTACCAAAAAAGACAGCCATAACATCATGTAAATCATGAACAATTGGTTTTCCCATAACATTATAGCTTGTATTAATAACCAATGGAATGCTAGTAAGCTTATTAAATTCAGTTATTAAATCAAAGAACTTTTTATTTGTATGTTTTGTTACTGACTGCAACCTTCCAGTATTGTTTACATGTACAACAGCAGGCACTTTTTCTCTCACTTCTTTCTTAAAAGTTAACGTTTTTTCCATAAAAGGTGAATAGGAATAGTTTTCGAAATAGGAACTCCCAAACTCATCAAGTATAGATGGAGCAAAAGGACGAAAACTTTCCCTAAATTTAACAACAGCATTAATTCGATCTTTATTTTCAACAAAACCAGGATGAGCTAAAATAGAACGATTCCCCAATGATCTAGGTCCAAATTCAGCTCTTCCTTGTATCCAACCAATAATTTGGTTTTGACTTAATAAATATGCGGCATAATGTGCAGGATCTTCTAATTTTTCAAATGGTAATTTCGAAGTTACCACATATTGATCTAACTTCTCTTGATTAATTTCAGAGCCGAGAAAGGCACTTCTATTTTTAAATGATTTAGGATATTTTCCATTAATCTCTTTGTAAGCCATAAATGCTGCTCCAACAGAATTTCCGTCATCAGCTGGTGCATTTGCAACAATAATATTATCAAATATTCCCATTTCACTCAATTCCCCCATTGCAGATGAATTTAATGCCGCACCTCCAGAAACAAACATGTTTTTTTGATTTGGAACTAATCTTTTAGCATAATTCACAATAGACAACAAATATTCCACAAAAACTTTTTGAGCAGTATAAGCAGCGTCCTCTTTAGATATATTATTATCTATTACATATTGAGTTAACTCCTCCACATATCTTCCTAAAATTTTTGTTTTGGTGGTATACTTATCGTTTTTAATCCTAAATATGTCTTTAATAAATTTCTCAAATAATTCATTTTTTTTTCCATAAGGAGCTAAGCCCATCACTTTCCATTCTTCCCCTTTATAAGCAGAAAACCCTATAGCATTTGTTGAAATACTATATAGTGCACCCAAACTAAATGTTGTGTGAATAGCTTTCACTAAAATAGGCTCTTTATCTTTAATACTATAAATACTAACAGCTGTTGCTTCACCCCCTCCATCAATAACCAAACCTATTCCTTCGGATAAATCAGAACAAGATATAGCATTAACTATATGAGTCAAATGATGATTAAAATATTTCCTTTCAACTATAGCATCTATATTCCATTTATTAAATTGTTTAAAAATTCCCGCTCCAGACTGAGTTAATGCAGCCGCTGCTCTCAACGAACCTGAATGAAAGCTCCTATGAGCGCCCATTTTTTTAAGTTGCTTTCTAATTAATGAATTAGAATCGTAATTAAAAAAACCTAAAAAATCTAAAAACTTAGAAAAAAGATGCTTGTTTTTTGTCCATGAAGAGCCCAAATAAACATGATATATATCTCTAGCAAATAATGTTTCAATAACTTTTTCAATATAAAAATCCATATCTGGAGGACACCCTATCCCTCTTTTTGATTGTAAGTATCTTTCAATTCCTTCAGCGAACAATAATTCCCCTTCTTCATCTAGTATGCATATAGATGGGTCATGGAAATTATCATTTAGTCCTATATAAATTTTTTTCATACTTTGACTTTGTTATGAATTTAAATAAAAATAACCCTTGTCTAACCAACTTAACCATTGTTCTCTTGGTGCAATGGTCAATAAATGCTTATCGTTTGTTTTAGTAAGTACTTCTTTACAAACATCTTTAGCTTTTATTGGGTTAAGGCTTGGTTCGAAATCAAACATAAAAACTACCCTTCTAAAATTCGTATTATTCCATGCTTCATGTATCTTACTATCATCGAAAACCAGTAATTCTCCTTCCTTCCAAACCCTCAAATCATTCTCAATTTTAATTCCAGCATCACCTTCAGGCACTACTAATCCTAAATGAGCTCGAAGCAATTTATTCGTAAAACCCGTATGAGGATGAATAAATGTTTGTGGTTCTAACATTGAAAACTCAGCTGTAACTATAAATGGATACTTTTCAATAAGAGAAGCTATTGTTGGACAAGAGTCCTTATTAGGCTGATAATCTATTCCAAATATTCTAAAAGTTAACGTTTTCCATGCCACATTTTTATCTATTGGGTTCGATAAATAATCTGGTCGTTCCCCAATCCATGTTGAATAATTATTTGGCTCAATGGGTTTATCAATAATAGCAAGTAACTCTTTCTTTATAAGCAAAAAATTTTGTTTAAACTCTATTAAAAATTGAAACCTTCTCCAATCATAAAATGTTTCAGTATCCATAAACAAATAAAAATAGTTTAAAACCATAAAGTTATAAAATATTGATATTTATACTAATTAATTTCCCAACAATTGATTAACTTCATGTTTTATATAATTTAACTTTATAGTTTATGCATGCTTCAAATTTTCATTATAATTTTTTTGAATGGACAAAACTTCTAGAAGAGAACTGGACGGATATTCAAAGTGAATTATTGAACGTATATAATAAAGATGACCAATGGTTTTTGGCACACCCTCATTATGTAAAATCAGAATCTTCTAAAGCATGGAAAACATACGAGTTTTCATTTTTCGGCATAAAAAACCTTGAAAATTGCCAAAAATGCCCTAAAACATCAGCTTTATTAAATAAGATTCCAGAATTGGTTACCGCACAATTTTCCGTTTTAGAACCTAATACAATTATAGAAGCTCACAAAGGCTATACAAAAATGGTGCTTAGAAATCATTTAGCCTTAAAAGTTCCATCTAAAGAACTTTGTAAAATAAAAATCGAAGATGAAGAGCACAGTTGGGAAGAAGGGAAAGTAATCACTTTTGATGATAGCAAGATACATGAAGCCTGGAATCTATCTAATGAATCAAGGATGGTATTAATGATTGATGTTGCTAATCCATCAATGCCTTATTCTGGTTTCGAAATATGTAAATATAAATTAGAAAAAATGGACGACCCTTTCTTGTTAAATATTGCTGAAAAACATGTTTGGTTAAAATGGTTAAATGATGGCTATTTTAGCTTATAAATTTTTCTTCATTATAAATTTCCATCTAAACTAGAACTTCTTAATTCTAATAACACCTTATTGATTTCATCCAAATTCTTATCTGAAACGTTACCAAAAGCTCTTGGAGAGGAGTAATCATTAGAAAGTTTAGAAGCTATACTTCTGAGCTTTTCGGTTTTACTTATATAATCTTCCCTTGTTAACACATAATAAGGATTTTTAGATTTCTCTTGCCCTGGCACTACAACATAGCCTAAATTTTTATTAAATTGAATTGCTTTTTGATTAGTTGGAAGAATTTGAACAAACGACTTATTAAAAATTTTTAAAACAAAAAACACAGCATTGAGAAAACACAGGCTTGCTAGTACGGCTGTAAATTCAAAATCCAAGTTTGTATCCCAAATAAAAATACCTCCTTCTCCATACATGTCATTCATGTTTACATTCTTCGAATTAATAACACCTACATCTTTCCCTTTGTATTCAATCAAAAAATAATAGTTGTTTTTATTATTAATCGATTCAAACCATTCTAGTTGCATTTTTTTTGTGATATGCTTTTTATAAGCCATATTTCTTCTTATATCTGGATGATTTCTCCAAAATCTAATAAGCTCAATATCGTCATGAGTAATCCTTTTAAGTTTTACGCCATATTGCTCAATAATCATAAAATTTCAGCTTCACGATAAGGTGGTTTGTTATAATTTAATTTTATTATTTTACTTATGTACTCAGCCATAACACCAATACTTAAAATTATTATGCCTGAAGAAAATAGAATAGCAATTATTATAGAGGCATAACCTTCTACTGATATAGAAAGTACAAATTTTCTATACAAAATCACCAAACCCCAAATAAAATTTGACACAGACATTAACGCTCCTGTCAACGTTATTAATCTAAGAGGGGTAAGAGAATTAAATAAAACTAACTCTTTAGTTAATAAAGAAAGGTTTAACAATGAATATCTTGATTTTCTTAGCACCTTGCGATTACACACAACATTTATTGATGAAATATTTGAAGTGTGCCAATGTATAAATTCATCTATAAAGGAAAAATCTCTAGCATTTTTAGCTATTTCATTTGCAAGAGTCCCCTTAATTAGACGGAAACTTGATCCAGTCATTTTTTCTTCACCCTCAAGGAGTCTAGCAATTTTTTTGTATATATTTCTAAATATATTTTTTAGAACTGAAATATTTTTTCCAGAATCTACTCCGTAAATCAAATCTGAGCCTGTATGTTTCTGAGCTGCAAGTAACTTAAGAATATCATGCGGATTATACTCTAAATCATCATCAATTGTAACTACCCATTGACCCAATGCGTATTTGAACCCACACAATGTAGCATTATGCTGACCAAAATTTCTAGACAATCTAATAGCTAATACTTCATTTGGATAAGTACTTTTTAATTCTTTTATAATTTTCCAACTATTATCTGAACTAAAATCATCAATAAAAATTAATTGAAGCCCTAAACTATTAGATTTAAATACACTTTTTATTTCAAAGAATAAATCTGAAATTGTTTGTTCGCCATTAAAAACGGGAACGACTACAGAAATAGTTACATCTTTAGTATCCAAGTAAACATCCTCCATCTAATACTATATTTGTTCCTGTTACCCACCTTGAAGCATCAGAAAGCAAGTAAATAACTGCATTTGCTACATCATCGGGCATTCCAATACCTAATGGGTATTTGTCAATATGAGCCTGCATTGATTCATGGCTTGCATCTTCGGAAGCCTTCTCATAAAGAGGCGTTTTTACCATGGCTGGAGCAACAACATTAGAACGAATTCCTTTATGGCTGTATTCCATTGCTATCACCTTTGAAAAAGATTCGAGAGCTGCCTTTGAAGAACTATATGCAGCTCCACCTTTATGAGGATATTGAGCAGAGATAGACGAAACAAAAACTAATGAAGCGTTTCTTTTTAGCTTTTTCTTTCTGTCCAAAAAAGCTATTAATGAAACAGGAGAATAAAAATTCAACTTCATGGTCTCATCCATTTTTTCAAACGATAAGTATTTAACTGGATATGGATTTACGACTCCAGCACAATGAACTACTCCATCAATATTTTCAATACTAAATGCCAAATTTTCAATTTCTTTTTCATCAGTAAGGTCGCACTTTATACATTGTAAGATAGACTCTCCATATTCAGCTTGTAACTCATCAAGTTTACCCTGATTTCTTCCAGAAACAACAACTCTACCTCCCATTAAGATAATACTTTTCACAACCTGAGAGCCAATCCCTGATGTTGATCCAGTTACTAATATCAATTTGTCTGTTAAATGAAAAGGAGTTACCATTTTGTTTATTCAATTTCTACTAATTCTGAAATGATAATATTATTAAAATCTACTAAGACTGAACCCCAAGAATATCCTACACCAAAACCTGACAAAAGTACTCTTTTCTCATTTTTAATTAACACATCTTTAAGTTCTGAAACAATTGTTAATGGGATTGATGCTGAACTTGTATTACCAAACTTTTGAATAGAATAAGGTGTTTTCTCTTTAGGAAACTTTAATTTTTTTCTAACAGATTCATTCATCAACTTATTTGCTTGATGCATCACTAAGTAGTCAATACAATCCATTTCTATATGCGCAAATTCAAGTAAGCTAAGTATATTTGGTTTAACTTCTCTAAGTGAGAAGTTAAAAACCTCCATCCCATTTAATTCCAAATTACAATCAGCCCTCTCTATACCATTTTCAATAACTTTAATTTTACTTGTCTCTTCACTATATGGCAACCGAGTACCTCCTCCTCTAATAATTATAGATTCCCAGCCCCCTCCATCCGATTGTAGATTAAAAAATATTGGTTTCGAAGTTAAATCTCTTGAGATAATAGTTGCAGTTGCTGCATCACCAAATAATGGAAAAGTACTTTTATCTCTTGGATTGGGAGAAAAAGTTGATTTATCACCACACAACAACAGACCCTTATTAAATCCTGTTAAACTAATTAAATTTGATATTACAGCTAAGCCATATACATATCCTGAACATCCTAGGTTGATATCAAAAGCAATTGTTTTCTTAGACAGACCAAGTCGTTCTTGCATTATGATTGAAGTGGCTGGTAAAAAATAATCAGGCGATTGTGAAACAAAAACTAACACATCAATTTCACTCTCAGTAGTATTTGTATCAATAAATAGTTGTTTGGCAGCAGAGAAACACATGTCAGAAGTACAAACTTGTTTCGAAGCAACCCTTCTTTCTAATATCCCAGTTCCTTCAGCAAATACTTTTCTCTCAATTTCTGAAATATAAGTATATTCAGAAGTCTTCATAATATTTTTCGGTACACATGCAGAAATACCTTCAATTCTAATGTTATCTATTTTAAAAAGAGCCATTAGTTTGATTTCTTGCTTGCTACTAACTTATAAAGATCTTCTATGGTTTCTGCATTTCTTAAATCTTCGCCCGTCAATAAAACATCAAACTCATTATCAATAAAAGCAATGATAATCAATGCATACATTGAACTAAAATTGGGAATACTCCTATAACTTGTTTTTGGAGTAAGAGATTTTATTTCAATATCATCAAATTCTTCTTCTAAAAGTCTTGTGAATTCATTTACATCTATCATAAAAACATTCTTTTAACACTAAAAATAAATCTAACCCTCTGATAATTGTTAAAGTTACAAACTTTAACTTAATAATATAACACTGTTCCACTCCAAGAAAACCCAATTCCATAACCTGCAACTAATACCTTACTACCTCTGCTAATTCTCTTTTCTTTCTCTGCTTCACTTAATGCCAAAGGTATAGAAACTGAAACTGTATTTCCAAAATCTTCTATATAATAAGCCATTTTTTCATCACTTATTCTTAATTTACGCTGTATTGATTTTAATATAATAGTACTTGCTTGATGAAAAACAAACAAATCAATATCCCCCATCTCTAATTGATTTTTCTCAAGGATCTGTTTAACTAACAACGGAACTTCTCTTATTGAAAATGAGAATACCTCCAAGCCATTCATCCTCATCTGTCCTCTAGGCATCCCTCCTACATCTCTATTTGTTTTCAACCATTCTTCATTAATAGGATTCCTTAAACAACTTTGATCAATAAACAAATGCTTTGACCCTCTACCGTCTACACCATAAACCACATTACCGATCTGATTTTTGTTTGACTTCTCAATCAAAACAGCAGCTCCTGCATCACTAAATAATGCTCTTAAATTAAAGTCATTTGGATTCGTTACAAGCCCAGGAGTATCTCCAAAAAGTAATAGTACATTATCTGATTGTCCACTTTCTATTATAGCTTTAGCCATTCCTAAAGAATTAGTAAACCCAGCACAACCAGATGGCAAATCCAATGCCCCAATGTTATTTTTCAATCCAAGCCGATCCTGAATTAAACATGCAGTCATAGGCGCTATATAATCAAGACCCTCAGTACAAAAAAGTAAAAAACCAATCTTATTTCTATCTAGGTTATAAGTAGTAAAAAGGTCTTCAGCAGCACGACATGCTAAATCAGAACCAATAACATCTTCTGTTGTATTATATCGAAAAAGAATTCCAGTTTTTTTGTAAATTATAGAAGGCTGAATATCATATTTTCCAGCTAATATTTCATTAGTAACTTTGTTTGTCGATAATTTACAAGTTATGGCTTTTATTTCGCAACCCATTAAAGAATTCTTTACTATTTGATTCTCCTAAAAGTAGGTGTTTTTTTCTTAAAAAAAACAGTCAATTTAAATTTGAACAGAAAAAGGACAAAATTGCCCTTTTTCTGTTCAAATTTAACATTCTTACCTAATTAATGATACTGTTCCCTTCAGATTATAATCAACATCATCCATTCCTTTTGCCTTAATGATATAGAAATAGGTTCCATCTGATGCTTCAGCACCATCAACTTTACCATTCCATGATTTATCTGGGGAAGTAATTTCAACTACTTGTTTACCCCATCTATTAAATATAACACAATCAAAATCAGTTATATTTCTATACATAAACTCAAAAACATCATTCTTGCCATCTCCATTAGGTGTAAAAACATTTGGGACTACTAACATTGATGTTCCTATTACTTCAATTAAGATTCTATTTGTATCCGAACATTGACCATTGAAAGATATCAAGGTAACTACATAATCTCCTTGTTCTGAATAAGTAATCGACGAAGAACTAATATTGTTAGAATCTCCTAATGTTTGACCATTCCCAAAGTTCCAATAAGAGCTATCAGCTACACCAAGATTTATAAAATCAACATCTAAAGGCATTTGACCCGTGATTGGATTTGCCCCAATTATTGCTGAAACAAAAATTTCACCAATCATCACATTTGAAACGGATTGACAACCATTGGATGTATCTGTTACTGTTAAAGTGTAAGTACCTCCTTGATTAATAATTGGAGCTAATGTTGTGCTTCCTGATAGGATATTACCATCATTTGTTGTCCACAAATATTCATCACCATTAGTAGAAGAACCATTTAAATTCAATACTTGGTTAGAGCAAAAAGAGGTATTTGTCCCCGCATTAGCACCTGGAGGAACTAAATCTGAAGTAACGACTACTATATCTGTTTTTACACATTGATTTGAACTGTTTGTTACAGTTAATGTATAAGTTCCTGCTCCATTTGCAATTGCTGAATTAGTAGTAGCTCCACTCGATAAAAAAGGACCCGACCATTGGTAAAGAATATTTCCTCCTATTGAAGAAGCCGTCCCATCTAAATTAGCACTAGTGTTATTACAATTAATAAAAACATCTGGCCCAGCATTTGCTACTGGTCTAACAGTATCTATCACAACAACAACATCATCAGAATTTTGACAGCCACTATTGTTATTAGTTACTGTAATAGTATAAGTTCCTGGCTGATTTACAAGAGCATAATTACTTGTCCCTCCTATAACAATATTTCCATTTGATGTTGACCACAAATAAGAAATTCCTACTCCAGATTGTGATCCAACTCCATTAACGGGTACACCAGTACTTAAAGTGGCACAATTTAATGAAGTATCTGCTCCAGCGTTTGCAATCGGTGGAATTGTATCAATAACTACAACCATCGTATCTTGAGATTGACAACTATTAATTGTATTTGAAACGGTTAATACAAATGTGCCTGGAATAAATGTTGATCCATAAATGGAGTCTGAAACAACATTTCCTGATAAATCAGTCCATTGATAAGTATACTCAGAACCAGCAATCGATGATGAGCCATTTAAAATCACAGTATCTACATTACAATTTATCGACAAATCTGGACCTGCATAAGTATAAGGCAAGTCTCTATTTTCAAATACTTCTAATGAGCTTGATAATTGACAATTATTTAATGTATCCACAGCTGTTAAGGTATAAACTCCTGGTCCAACAACAAATGGATTTAGTGTTGAATCTCCAGAAGCGATCGATGCTCCCGTCCAATAGTAAACAATATTATTTCCACTTACAAAACCTGATAGTTGAATAGTATCATTAACACACGTTAAGGAAGTATCCATACCAGCAACAACAACTGGCAAAGTAGTATCTTGATAAATTTGAACAGTATCTCTACTAATACAATCGTTTGAATTTACTTCAATAATATATGTTCCGGTTTGATTTACAGTTGGTGTAAGAGTATTCTGACCAGAAAGAACATTCCCTCCAATGGTTCCCCAATTATAATTTCCAGAAGAAGACCCTGCACCATTCAACACAACTTGGGGATTTGTACATGTTAACGTATCTGGAACACCAGCTTCTGCTGTTGGATAAACGATATCAAAATTAATACATCCTGGTAAAGCCAAATTTCCACATAAGTCAGAGATTGATGATGATGTATTTGCTACACAAAAAGAATAGGTACCTGGATCTGTAATCGCAGGAGTAACCGATACAGTAAAATATCTATCTTGACTTGCTCCACTATTACAACTCGACCCAATTATTGAAGAAATAGTATATGGTCCGCCAGGACCATTTAACTCAAAATCAGACTCTAAAATGCCACTACAAGACACATTCTCAGAAAAATTAAATGACAAGGAAGTCATCCCACATTTAATTGTGGAACTTATTGCCTGTAAACTAGGAGGTACATTATCAAAAATAGATGCTGTTGAAGCGCCAAAATCAATTGTATAACCATTTGTTGATGTAGAAAATTGACTTACATTAACTACATAAGTTTGACCCACCTGAACTGGTATACAAGGTTCATTTTGACTTCCTGAATTTCCATTTGGACCTGTATTGCCGGATGTGCCAGAGTAATTACAACTAACTTCTAAAGCAGCGTTATTGTAAATATCAGAGCAAGAATTACTCGTTAAATTATATACTGCCCAATCATAATCATCTGAATTAACATTCGGGTCAATTGTAAAACATACATTTCCAGCGGTTTGGGTTGTAAAAGTATACCATACATCATTTTTTTCGCCTGATCCTAAACAAGAAGGACCTGAATTTATTTCATTAGGAATATTACCTGTTCCTGAATAAGCATTTGCCTCTGAATATACATTTTGACAAACAGCAATTGCTCCTAGACAATCTTGAACAGTAGGAGTTGGTGCAACCGTAGGTGCAGAGATATTGATTCCAAAACTTGCAATACATGTTGGGACTGACCAATTATCTATAACGATGTAATACGTAACTCCCGCTGTAACACTTATATTTGAAAGTGATTGGTTACCTGATGATGATGTTGAACTAGACACACATAAACCAGTTGATGGACAACCTTGGTATAAAAACAAACCTACCCATGATGAAGTCGATGTAATATTGATATTTATCAATCCTGAGGTATTAGGAGTAAAAACATACAAATAATCTTCTCCATCTAAATAAACTCCATTTCCACAAACTGTTGAGTTTCCAGAATTATAAACATTACCATTCCCACAAGTTGTTTGATTTGAAGCAGAAAAAGGAAGGTTTACTGGGCTTGCCGAAGCTAATGAACAGTTTGCTCCTCCTTGAGCAAAAAGCCCTACCGAAAAGATAATAAAAAAAGTGTTTAAAATTATTAGTTTGTATTTCATCTTTTTCATCAATAATTTAATTTTTAAACGACTTACTATTTAGCTGAACTCCAATCTCTTGCAATTTAGCAACAATTAATTCAGCATTAATAGATTTGTCAACAAAAACAAATCCATTGTTTGTAGATGGATAAAACAACTCAACATCCAAAACATTAGGCAATGTTTTAAGTTCTTTTATTATGCTATTGGCAACATTAACATCTACTATTTCTTCAAAAATAACTTCAACTTTAAACCTATTATCTTCGACTTTTACAACACTACTAAAGGTTTGAGCTTTTGCAGAAAAACTGAAAGCAAAAATCGAAATAATAATAAACAATCCTCTTACCATGCTTTTTAACTTAAATTAATTAAACTGTTACAAATTTAAATAAAGACTACCATAATAAAAAATTGGTTGCATATAAACTCATTGTTTTTTGAATAAAAAATTAATGTTTATTGTAATTTTGAATTCTATGGATTATTTAAATCAACTCAACCAATCACAACGAGATGCTGTGGAGAATACTGAAGGCCCTGTGATGGTAATTGCAGGTGCGGGATCAGGAAAAACACGTGTTCTAACATATCGAATAACTCATTTAATCAACAAAGGTGTTGACCCTTTTAATATTTTGGCCCTTACTTTTACCAACAAGGCTGCCCAAGAAATGAAAGATAGAATTGGAAAAATTGTAGGCGGCTCGGAAGCTAGAAACATCTGGATGGGAACTTTTCACTCTGTTTTTGCTAGAATTTTACGAACAGAATCAGAAAAAATTGGCTACCCATCTAACTTTACCATCTATGATACTCAAGATGCTAAAAATCTAATAAAAACCATATTAAAAGAACAAGGATTAGACGAAAAAGTATATAAACCAAGCTTGGTGTTGAATAGAATTTCTGCAGCTAAAAATAATTTAATTTCACCACAAGCTTACGCTGCAAATACGACTATTCAATCGGAAGATATTCAATCGGCAAAACCAAAAATTGGATTAGTTTATCAAATATATAGCGACCGTTGTTTTAAATCTGGAGCAATGGATTTTGATGATTTGCTTTACAAAACGAATGTCCTACTTCGCGATTTTCCTGATGTATTGTACAAATACCAACACCGTTTTAAGTATATTTTGGTTGACGAGTACCAAGACACCAACTTCTCGCAATATTTAATTGTAAAAAAACTTGGTGCAGTTTTTCAAAATGTTTGTGTTGTTGGTGATGACGCCCAGAGTATTTACGCATTTAGAGGAGCCAATATTCAAAATATTTTAAACTTTAAAAACGATTATCCAGAGGTTAGAACCTACAAATTGGAACAAAATTATCGCTCAACCAAGAACATTGTAAATGCTGCAAACAGCATTATTGAAAACAATAAAGAACAGATAAAAAAAAATGTTTATACCGACAACGAAGTTGGTGAGAAAATAAAAGTTTACAAAGCTGGATCAGACAATGAAGAAGGAAAATCTATCGCTAATTTAATTTACGACACCCAACTTTCTAAACAAGCCAAAAACTCCGATTTTGCTATCTTATACAGAACCAATGCTCAATCGAGAGCTATGGAAGAAGCACTAAGAAGAAAAAACATTCCTTACAAAATTTATGGAGGCCTTTCTTTCTACCAACGTAAAGAAATTAAAGATTTGTTGTCTTACTTTAGAATGGTTATTAATCCTAAAGATGAAGAAGCACTGAAACGAATTATTAATTACCCTGCTCGAGGCATAGGAAACACAACCATTGACAAATTAACCATTACAGCCAACAACAGCAATACTGACATTTGGAATGTGATTAACAACCTAAATCAATTCAATACCGGCTTAAATAATGGTGCTCAAAACAAAATTAGCGAGTTTGTTGCTATGATAAATAGCTTCGCAGCACAGTTAAACTCAAAAAATGCATTTGATTTAGGAAATGAAATTGCTGCAACCTCTGGTTTATTAAAAGACTTGTATTCTGACAGAACCCCAGAAGGAATTAGCCGCTACGAAAACATTCAAGAATTATTGAATGGCTTAAAAGAATTTACTGAAACCGACAACGAACTTGAAGAAGATGTTACTCCTCGTGGGTTACCTGAGTTTTTACAAGATGTAGCTTTGCTAACAACATCCGACAACGAAAAAGACGAAGACAGGGACAAAGTTACCCTAATGACCATCCACTCTGCTAAAGGATTGGAATTTCCTTATGTTTACATAGTTGGTTTAGAAGAGAATTTGTTTCCTTCACAAATGTCGCTTACCAGCAGAGTTGACTTGGAAGAAGAACGCCGATTGTTTTATGTAGCAATTACTAGAGCAGAAAAAGAAGTAGTTTTATCGTTTGCAGCTAGTAGGTACAAGTGGGGGAACTTAATTTTTTGTGAGCCTAGTCGTTTTATTGAAGAAATTGACGAATCGCATTTAGAGTTAATGTATAGCAACAAATCCCAATCGTTACAGCCTCAAAAAGAAAACCATCACAACGCTTTTTATGAAAAAAGGCAAACAAACACTAACTATCAAAAACCAGCAACAACCATACAACAACCAACTTTTTCGCCACCTAAAAATTTGAAAAAAGTTGATTTAAATTCTACAGCAGTCTCTCAAAGTGCTGATTCATTGAATTTATCAACAGGAATGAAAGTTGAACACGAAAAATTTGGGATTGGTGAAATTGAGCTTATTGAAAATGGCAAAGCCACCATTAATTTTAACAACTCTGGCAAAAAACAACTTTTATTAAAGTTTGCCAAACTCAACATCATAAATAATTAATTACTTTTGAAGAACAAACAGTAAAATATACTACCGAATAACAACTCAATGAATACAATAGAAAAAGATTACAACACTCGTCGACCACAAATGATTATACCTGAATATGGTAGAAACATTCAAAAAATGGTTGAGCATGCTATAACGGTTGAACCACGTGAAGAACGTAACAAAGTAGCTCAATCCATTATAAATGTTATGGGACAATTAAACCCTCATTTGCGCGATATCGTTGATTTTAAACATAAACTTTGGGATCATTTATTTATCATTTCTGATTTTAAATTGGATGTAGATTCACCTTACCCTATTCCTGATAAAGAAACCATTTTTAAAAAGCCAGAACCTTTAGCTTATCCGCAAAACAAAATTAAGTTTAAACATTACGGAAAGAGCGTTGAAAACTTTATAGCAGAAGCTATAAAAATGAAAGACGGTGAAGAAAAAACAGAATTAATACGTGCAATTGCCAATTTAATGAAAAAGTCATATTTAACTTGGAATAGAGAATCGGTTGATGATGATTTGATTTTTTCTGACTTAAAACTTTTATCAAAGGGGCAACTTCAAGTGGATAGTGATTTCAAATTAGAACAAACAAACGATATACTAGCACTAAACGTTAAGAAAAAGACGACCAACAACCACAAAAATAAAAACCACAAAAACAAAAATTACCAGAAAAAACGCAGATTCTAATGGGTGTATTTAAAATAAAAGGTGGAAATAAATTAAACGGCGAATTAACTCCTCAAGGAGCAAAAAATGAAGCGTTACAAGTAGTTTGTGCAGTTTTATTATCTGCCGAAAAAGTTACTTTACACAACTTACCTGATATTCGAGATGTAAATTTTTTAATAGATTTATTAGAAGAGTTGGGTGTTAAAGTTGAACGAATGGGAAAAGGAACTGTCCATTTCACCTCTAACAACATTAATTTAGAATACTTACAAAGCGATCAATTTAAAAAACGTGCGGCTTCACTTCGTGGCTCAATTATGATTATGGGTCCGCTTTTAGCTCGATTTAAAAAAGCCTATATGCCAAAACCTGGCGGCGATAAAATTGGCGCTCGTCCTTTAGATACTCACTTTCTAGGTTTTGAAAAATTAGGAGCAACATACTCATACGATGCTAATGCAGGTTTCTACACCTTAAAAGCCGATAATTTAGCTGGTAAATACATTTTACTTGATGAGCCTTCTGTAACCGGTACTGCCAACATTTTAATGACAGCAGTAATGGCGAAAGGTAAAACCACCATTTATAATGCGGCTTGCGAACCATATCTTCAACAATTGTGCAACATGCTTATTAGTATGGGTGCAAAAATTACAGGCGTTGGTTCAAACTTATTACGGATAGAAGGCGTTACAGAACTTGGTGGTTGTGTACATACTCTATTACCCGATTTTATTGAGGTGGGTTCATTTATCGGCTTAGCAGCAATGACACAATCGAACATTGTAATAAAAAATTGTAGAGTTGATATGCTAGCTCGTATTCCTGAAACATTTATGCGTTTAGGAATTGATTTAGAGATTAAAGGTGATGACATTCACATTCCATCACAAAAACACTACGAAATTCAACGTATGATTGATGGCTCTATCCCTACTATTTACGATGCTCCATGGCCAGGCTTTACACCCGATTTATTGAGCATTATTTTAGTTACTGCCATTCAAGCCAATGGCACAGTTTTAGTGCATCAAAAAATGTTTGACAGCCGTTTGTTTTTTATTGATAGATTAAAAGATATGGGAGCTCAAATTATTTTATGCGACCCACATCGTGCTACAGTTATTGGCTTGAATAGAAAATATAACTTAAAATCAACCGTTATGTCTTCTCCAGATATTAGAGCTGGAGTTGCCTTATTGATTGCTGCATTGTCTGCTGATGGTACAAGTACAATATCAAACATTGAACAAATTGACAGAGGATATCAATACATTGACAAACGATTAAATACAATTGGAGCAGATATTCAACGTATAGATTAATTAATACTAAAGAAAATGAAAACATTGAAAAAATTTAAAACAACCTTTATATTATCAGCTATTGTATTGATAACTGCTGGTTTTATTTATAAAAAACAAAATGGTGGTCCAGCTGTTGGAGTTAAAGCTACAGAATTAGCCTATAAAAGTCCAGATGGAAAAATTATCGCTTTATCATCATTAAAAGGAAAATTGGTTTTAATCGATTTTTGGGCATCTTGGTGTGGGCCATGTAGAAGAGAAAATCCAGCTGTGGTTGCGGCTTATACTAAATACAAAGACAAAACATTTACCGTTGGTAAAGGATTTACCATTTATAGCTACTCTTTAGACCAAGATATGGCTAGATGGAAAGCTGCAATTGCTCAAGACAACTTAATATGGGCTTACCATGTGAGTGATTTAAAAGGATGGCAAGCTGAAGGAGCCGCTAAATATGGTGTTAACTCTATTCCAACTAATTTTTTAATTGACGGAAAAGGAAATATTATTGCTAAAAATTTAAGAGGAGATGCTCTTGATGCTGCTTTAGCAAAATATTTAAAAAAATAAGTGTTTTCTAACACTAAAAAAAGGCAGAAAAGATATCTTTTCTGCCTTTTTTTCTTACAACCAATTCAAGTTCAATATTTTTCTGACAATATGACTTTTATAAAAACAATGGTTGTATTTTTGCCAACCTCAACAAAAAATTAAAGTTATGAGTAAGAAAGATAAAGTTGAAGAACCTGAAAACAATACTCACGAAGAGTTAGTTGAAGAAAACCAAGAACAACAAACAGAGCAACCAGAAGAGTTAACAGAAGAGCAAAAAACTCAAGAAGAAAGCGAACGTTATTTACGCTTATACTCTGAATTTGAAAACTTTAGAAAAAGAACTCAAAAAGAAAAAATAGAGCTTTATAAAACTGCAGGTGAAGATGTATTAAAAGCGCTGTTGCCAATTATTGATGATTTTGAACGAGCCCAAAAAGCAAATCTAACCATTGAAGATATTAAAGCAGTTAAGGAGGGTTTTGCATTAATTCATGATAAATTTTTGAAAATCATCAAACAAAAAGGATTGGAAGAAATTCCTTCTGCTGTTGGTGAAAAATTAGACATTGAAAAGCATGAAGCTATTACCCAAATCCCTGCCCCTTCCGAAGAGCAAAAAGGGAAAATAATTGATGAAGTAGAAAAAGGATATACCTTAAATGGAAAAGTTATTCGTTACACCAAAGTGGTTGTAGGGCAGTAATGCCTCCCCAACCCCTCCGAAGGAGGGGCTACTTTCATATAGGTATATCAATAAAAAACATAAGATTAGAAAAAAATAGATATTTAGAACAATATATTAACCCACTTTATTCCATTAAACAAAAGATTGTTTGTAGAACTCCCTCCCTTCGGGAGGGTTAGGGTGGGCTAAACTAGAAACAATGAGCAAAAGAGATTATTACGAAATATTAGGTGTTTCAAAAGGCGCATCGGAAGCTGAAATAAAAAAAGCTTACCGCCAAATGGCAATTAAATACCACCCTGATAAAAACCCAGACGACAAAACTGCAGAAGAAAAATTTAAAGAAGCTGCTGAAGCCTATGAGGTTTTAAGTAACCCCGAGAAAAAACAACGTTACGATCAATTTGGACATGCAGGTATGGGCGGCGGACAAGGTGGTTTCGGTGGTGGTGGAATGAATATGGACGATATTTTTTCTCAATTCGGAGATATTTTTGGTGGTGCTTTTGGCGGAGGTGGATTTGGTGGAGGTTCAAGAGGTGGACGACGTGTTAGAAAAGGAACCAACCTTCGTATTAAAGTAAAATTAAGCTTAGAAGATATTGTTAATGGTGTACAGAAAAAAATTAAGGTGAACAAATTGGTTAACGCCGAAGGTGTTACCTTAAAAACCTGTGGTTCTTGTAACGGTGCTGGGCAAGTTACTCGAATTGCTAATACCATTTTAGGTCAAATGCAAACATCTTCGCCTTGCCCTTCTTGTGGTGGCGATGGTAAAATGATTGACAAAAAACCTGCAAATGCTGATCACGATGGCTTAATCCGTAAAGAAGAATTGATAACCATAGATATTCCTGCAGGGGTTGAAGATGGCATGCAACTTTCTGTAACTGGAAAAGGAAATGCTGGACCTAAAGATGGTATTCCGGGCGATTTAATTGTTTTAGTAGAAGAAACTCCTCACGAATCCATTAAAAGAGATGGCACCAACTTGCTGTATGATTTCTATTTAAATTTTTGTGATGCAGCTTTAGGAACATCTGCTGAAATACCAACTGTTACTGGAAAGGTTAAAATAACTATAGAACCAGGCACACAAAGCGGAAAAGTGTTACGATTAAAAGGCAAAGGTGTACCAAATATACATGGTTATGGCACTGGAGATTTTTTAATTTATTGTAATGTTTGGACACCTCAAAAACTTTCGAAAGAAGAAAAAGAGCTTTTAGAAAAACTAAAATCATCAGACAACTTCCGACCAAATCCAACAATAAAAGACAAAGGGTTTTTCGATAGAATGAAGGATTATTTTAACTAAGTTTATGAGGTGATATGTTTAAAAGTTGAGTGGTTTATATTAAACTTCTAACCTTATAAACTATTCACCTTAAATAGAATTACTATCTTTAACACATGATTTACAAAAGCACCAAAGATTGTGTTGAAGACCTTGAAAAAAATGGTCATCTGATTAGAATCAAAGAAGAAGTTGACCCCAATTTGGAAATGGCTGCCATTCAGTTGCGTGTATTTGAAAACAATGGTCCAGCCATTTTATTTGAAAACATTAAGGGTTGCGAATTTCAAGCCGTTTCCAACTTGTTTGGCACGCTAGAACGAAGTAAATTTATTTTTAGAAATACTTTCGATAAAGTTCAACAACTCGTTGAATTAAAAAACGACCCCGTTAAAGCCATCAAATCACCAATTAAAAATTTATCAACGGGATTATTGGCGTTAAAATCCATTCCAAAAAAAGTCAGTTCAGGACCTATTTTATTTAAGGAAACTACCATTGACAAACTGCCCTTAATTAAATGTTGGGAGAAAGATGGTGGAGCATTTATTACCTTGCCACAAGTTTTTTCGTTAGACCCTACCAATACATCCATTTTCAGTTCTAACCTGGGAATGTACCGTGTACAATTAAACGGAAACGATTACGAAACCAACAAAGAAATTGGTTTGCATTATCAAATTCACAGAGGAATTGGAGTGCATCAAAACAAAGCCAACGAATTAGGCAAACCACTTAAAGTGAGTATTTTTATTGGCGGAGCACCAGCTCATACATTAGCAGCAGTAATGCCATTACCCGAAGGTTTATCGGAACTTACTTTTGCTGGAGCGTTAGCTGGGCGAAGATTTCGTTACATCGAAAAAGAGGGTTATGTACTTTCTGCTGATGCTGATTTTGTGATAACTGGAGAAATTTATCCCAACCAAACAAAACCCGAAGGGCCGTTTGGCGACCACTTGGGTTATTACAGTTTAACACACGAGTTTCCCGTATTAAAAGTGCACAAAGTTTATCACAGAAAAGACGCTATTTGGCCTTTTACTGTGGTAGGGCGACCGCCACAAGAAGATACGCAATTTGGTGCATTGATACACGAGATTAGCGGAAGTGCCATACCGCAAGAAATACCAGGGTTGCACGAAGTAAATGCGGTTGATGCTGCTGGCGTACATCCATTGTTGTTGGCAATTGGTAGCGAACGCTACACACCTTACCAAACGCTTAAACAACCACAAGAATTGTTAACCATTGCCAACCACATATTGGGTTTTGGGCAATTGAGTTTAGCCAAATATGTATTAATAGCCAACAAACCAGACGCTCCAAATTTAAACACACACAATATTCAGGAATTTTTTACGCACTTGTTAGAACGAGTGGATTGGCAACGCGATTTGCATTTTCAAACTAAAACGACCATTGACACCCTCGATTATAGCGGAACAGGTATCAACCAAGGTTCTAAAGTAGTAATTGCAGCTGTAGGAGATAAAAAAAGAGATTTAATAACAACTTGCCCCATTGAAAATGGAAAATTAGTAATGCCCGGAGTTGTAGGGTTAAATTTTGAACCATTTACCACCTACGAAAATGCAGCGCAAGAAATTGAAGCCTTGAACGCTAAACTCAACACTCAAAATTTAGACGGTTTACAATTGATTGTACTTACCGAACATGCCAATTTTATTAGCGAAACCCTGAACAACTTTTTATGGGCAACCTTTACACGAAGCAACCCTGCTAGCGATATTTATGGCATAAATGCTTTTACCCAACACAAACATTGGGGTTGTAAGGGCCCACTAATTATTGATGCTCGAATAAAACCACACCACGCTCCGCCACTTATAAAAAACCCCGAAATAGAAAAGCGAGTAGATAAATTTGGCGAAAAAGGTGGTTCGCTTTATGGTGTTATATAATCTCTATTTGAGTAATGATAAAAACAAAAGATTATATACTCAATAACCTAAAAAATCATTTAATTGACGATAACTTAAAAAATCTATCTGTCAAAAATTGGAAAGAAATTTTTTCTAAAGAACTTTCTAATATTTTCAACACTAAAACTTACGGTTTCAATCCTGAATTTGTTTACCGTTCAAGAATAAATCTAGATAAAGAGAGCAATCACATAAATTTTTTCAATAACACAAAAGATTTATGGGCTATTCCTCCTAAGAAAGCCAAAAATCAAGGACGTTGCAACCTTGCTGGTCAAAGCTTACTTTATTGTTCTTCGGTGCCAATGACAACTATTTTTGAATTGAAGCCAAAAACTGGGGAATCTATTACAATTCTGGAATACAAAACTAATGGTGAAATTGGACCATTAGGTATTGTAGGTGTTAATGACATTCTTAATATTTCTGAAGATTATAAAAGAATATTTAGTAATCATTTTAAAAATAATTCTGAAGAATCTATTTTATTAGATAATATATTATCAAATATTTTTAAGACCAAATCAGATAACACAATAAACTTTCCAATTTATAATTTAACAAATGCAATAACACAAATATTTTTAAATAAACAACCTATTAATAAATCTATAAAAAAAATAAGTGTACCAAGTGCGATTGGATTAATTTACCCTAGCGTTGAATCAAAAAGAATACTAGGAGTTAATTTAGTTTTAAAGCCTAATTTTGTTAAGTTAACACCATGGAAAGCATACAAGTATAAAATTATTCAGAGACATGATGAACATCATTATGATTTAATTCTAACAGATCAGGCGAATAAAATTCTATCAAATGGTCAATTGGTTTGGGCAGAAAAAAATGATAGTCAAATCGAATTTTTAACAGATTTATAAAAAAGCAAGACAACTTTCGCTGCCTTGCTTTAAACACACTAACTAAACTACTAAATCGTTTGTTTTGCCGAAACAGCACTTAAATAGCTGTTTTCGGTAGTGGCAATTTGCAATTGTATTTGCGATAATTCGTGTAACAATACTGATAAAATCGTGTTGGTTAACTGCAACTCATCTACAGCAATTAGTTTATCTGCTTGTGTAGGAAACATTGCTTTCACCTTGTTGTTATACCCTTCAATCGCTTTACTTAAACTTTCAAAAGAGTGCTCTCCTTTGGCATCGTCAAAATTTTTCCTGTTAATGTTCCCATCGTTTGCTCTTTGCATGTCTAGTAAAGTCATTTTTTTAGCACCTTCTAAGCTAACATCTTCTGCTTTTGAAATTAAAAAAAGCTTAATGGCTTCTATGTCTTCAAACAATTTTTTAGAAGTTTCATGAAATTGAATTGCCTCTTCTCTATCCTTTACTGAAGTAATCAAGGTTGCATTTTCATTAACTAATTCGGAAGCATTGTTATTCATAAAAGTATATGATGCACTAACACTTTCTTGCAAAGCAGAACTTGGTCGTAAATTAAACATGGCAAACAACATTCCTCCACAAGCCATCATTAACACTGCATTTATTGTAGCATTAAATTTCTTTTCTGCTTTTCTAATCTGTGTAATGTAATACAACGGAACGTAAGCAAAAACAAACAACGTAACACTCCAAAGCATTAAGAAGTTGGCATAAGGCCAGTGCATTAATTTAAATATTGTACCTGTACCAGCTCCCATCGCTAATAAAAAACCAAAAGAAAAAACCCACTTACTTATTTTACTTTCTTCATCTTTAAACTTTAATACTATCATTAGTGGGAGAAATATTAAACTGAAAGATAATCCTCCTAAAACAATAAGCATACCTGCTCCTGGCCAGTGCATGACTTTAAACACAGCACCAAAAATGGTTAATATAGATGATATTATTCCTGATATTTTTAATGTATTTTTCATGGCGTAATAGTTTTTAAACGTTAATAAATTATTCGTTTCTTGCTCTATTTCTTTCAATTCATTTTTGAAAAAACGAGGCATAATGGTTCCATAGAACTTATAAAAGTCCTCATCTTCGGCCATCTCGTTTTCAACTATACAGCAAATGTGATCAAGTAGGTTGTATTGCAGATCTTCAATAGTAACCCCATTGGCTTTAATGTTGTCGAGAATAAAATCTATCTGCTCATCGGTTACTTTGTACATTACTCATTTTAAGCTCTACGTCTAACAAAAACTTCATGGTATTCATAAAGTCAACAAATTCATTTACTTTCAGGTCGACAGTAATATGGCCTTGCTTTGTAAGCGTGTAATATTTCCTTACACGCTTACCCATATACTCCGATTCTGTTTCCACCTCGCCGTTTTTTTCGAGCGAGTGCAAAGTTGGATACAGCGCACCTTCAGTAATCTGAATTTTGTCGTTTGTTAATTCTTTTACTCGTTGAGTAATTTCATAACCGTACATTTTACCTTGCTCCTTGAGCAATTTAAGCACGATAGTTTTTAATGTTCCTTTTATAAGTTCTGATGAATACATAGGACAAATATACATAATATTCTTATGTATATAATTTTAATACCTAAGAATATTATGTATAAAAGTGTAATTTACTGTTTATCAATTATTTATTTTTTATTAAAGAAGTAATTCTTAATCTTAACTTTACAAAAAAATTTAACGATGGCTAGTTTTAATAGAAAAAATCATTGGGAAAATATTTACCAAACCAAACAATTAACCGAAGTAAGTTGGTATCAACCCACACCTCAAACGTCGTTAGATTTTATTCAAGAATTAAACACTCCGTTAACTGCCAAAATAATTGATGTGGGTGGTGGCGATAGTTTTTTAGTCGACTACCTTTTAAAACTTGGTTATTCTAACATTACTGTATTGGATATTTCTGAAGCAGCTATACACCGAGCAAAAACCCGATTGGGTAAATTAGCAAAAAAGGTAACGTGGATTGTATCGGACATTACAGAATTTAAACCCAACGAACAATACGACGTCTGGCACGATAGAGCCGCATTTCATTTTTTAACCAACCAAACCGATATCAAGAAATACCTTGAAATTGTCACAAATAATACGAGTATAAATGGACAACTTATTATTGGAACATTTTCAGAAAATGCCCCAACCAAATGTAGTGGAATTGAAATAAAACAATATTCAATAAATGATTTAGAAACAGTTTTTAAACCAACTTTCAAAAAAATAAAATGTTCAACCATAAATCATCCAACACCTTTTAATACTGTTCAAAATTTCACATTTTGCACCTTTAACAAAAAAATTTAATTGATTGGTTTAACAAAGAATAATAAATTTTTTCAACTAAAATATTTGACTTACTTTTGCAACCTAAATCATTATAAACCAAAACAATATACTATGAAAAAAATCTTACTTTTTAATTTAGCTTTTGTGGCTTTAACAATAACCACTAAAGCTCAAACTGTTTTATTTGCCGACAGTTTCGATACTTACACTTCAGGGGCTTTTTTAGCTCAACAAGGTTTACCTTGGACAACTTGGAGCAATGCTCCTGGTGGTGCTGAAGATGCGAAAATTTCCAACTTGCAATCAAACAGCCCTTCAAATTCTGTTTTAATTGACAACGCTAATGACGATATCATTTTAAGATTAGGAAACAAAACAAGTGGAAAATTTAATATTTCGTTTTATTACTTTATTCCTGCTGGTTTTGGAGGTTATTACAACCTACAACATTTCGAAGCTCCTGGTAATCAATGGGCAAACGAAGTTTATTTTGGAAACAATGGTAATGGTAATATTAAAGCAAACAATGTAACTACAAACTTTACTCACCCAAACAATGCTTGGTTTTTAATTGAAAACCATGTTGATATTGATAACGACACAGCAGCGCTATTCATTAATGGAAACCACATTGTAACTTGGCCTTTTGCCACTCAAGCTGGCGGAGGTGCAGGTGCGGCTCAATTAGGCGGGGTCAACTTTTATGCTGGAGCAATTACTGGTCAAACTCCAAAATATCATTTTGATGATGTAACTTATACTGAGCTTGTTTTACCATTAACTCCTCCTACCATTAATGTAAGTACAGCTGATATTTTTACATCTGGTGCTGCTCCAGAAACTTTTACTATTACAAACGATGGAGACCAAAACATGAACTTTGTAGCTTACCCTACTTATCCATTTGATGCAAACAATGTTTCATTAACTCCAACATTAAGCCAAATTACTTACGATCAAAGTGGTTTCTTTAGTGGTTTAGGAGGTTTTACTGCTGATGTTACTGTGAAAGCTGCAAACAAATTCAAACCTAACTATTTAGCTGATGCTATAGGTCAAGAAATTACTTCAGTTGATGTTCAACTTAATGACCAAGCATCTAATTACTCCTTATTGGTATACGAGAGAGGTTCTTATATTACTCCTGGACCAGGAACATTATTACACAATATTCCTTTTACTCAATCATCAGTTGGTGAATTAGTAAACATCTCTTTACCTTCTCCATTATATATTGATGGAAAAGACATTTGGATTGGATATGTTTGTGATGCTGATTCTGGAACCTACCCATTAGGTTTAGATGCTGGACCAAGAGTTGCTGACGATGTTAACTGGATTTCAACAGGTCCAGGATGGTCAGAATACAATGCTACAGTTGATGCTAACTTAACTATTTATGGTAACCTACAAGGAAACCCTATTCAAAAATGGTTAACCGTTTCTCCAATGTCAGGAACATTAACTCCAGCGCAAGTTCAAACCATGAACTTAACATTTAATACATTAGGTTTACCTGTAGGAAATTATTTATCAGTAGTTGAAATAGGCTCTAACGACCCTGCTCAAGAATGGTCGCAAGTTAATGTTCATTTAACAGTTGCTACTAATGTTGATAATATTGAATCAAACATAGGTATTATGACTTATCCTAACCCAACAACTAACAACATTAACATTAAAGCTGATGCTAATATTGACGTTGTTTCAATTTATGGTTTAAATGGTCAATTAATTAAAACAGTTCAAGTTAATTCAAACACAACTGTAATTGAAGTTAGCAATTTAGCTAAAGGAAATTATGTGTTAGATATTAAATCTGGTAACAACACTATAAAGAGAAATGTTGTAGTTCAATAACGTTTAACTAAATAATTATATAAAAAGGCGATTCAAAATTGAATCGCCTTTTTTTTGTTGAAACTTGTTAAAAACAAATCGAAAGTTTTACTGACAAAAATTTTAATAAACTTATATTTGTTGTTCAGGTAGAGAAAATGGAAAATTTTGTTGTTTCAGCGAGAAAGTATCGCCCAGTAACCTTCGATTCGGTTGTTGGACAACTATCTATTACCTCAACTTTAAAAAATGCAATAAAAACTGAACACCTTGCACAAGCGTTTTTGTTTTGCGGTCCACGTGGTGTTGGTAAAACAACTTGTGCTAGAATTTTAGCCAAAACCATTAACTGTTTTAACATTACTGAACATATTGAAGCTTGTGATGAATGCGAATCTTGTAAATCGTTTAACGAAGGACATTCATTAAATATTTATGAACTTGATGCGGCGTCAAACAACTCGGTAGATGATATTAGAAACTTAATTGAACAAGTTCGTTTTGCCCCACAAATAGGCACTAAAAAAGTGTACATTATTGATGAGGTTCACATGTTATCTGCTCAAGCTTTTAATGCTTTTTTAAAGACGCTTGAAGAACCACCAAAACATGCTATCTTCATTTTAGCCACTACCGAAAAACACAAAATCATCCCTACTATACTTTCGCGTTGTCAGATTTTTGATTTTAACCGAATTCAAATTGAAGACATCGCTTCTCACTTATTAAATATAGCTGAAAAAGAAAATATTACTGCAGAAAAAGACGCTTTACACATTATTGCCCAAAAAGCAGATGGCGCTTTACGTGATGCACTTTCAATTTTTGATCAAATAGTTAGTTTTTCAGGCAACAACATTACTTATCAAAACGTAATAGACAACCTTAACATACTCGATTACGATTATTACTTTAAATTAACCGATGCTATTTTTGAACATAAAATAGCCGATTGCTTGTTGATTTTTAATGATATCCTTTCAAAAGGTTTTGATGGTCACAACTTTATTAATGGATTGGCAGAGCATTTTAGGAATTTGTTGATTTGCCAAGATACTTCCACACTAAAATTATTAGAGGTTGGTGAAAACATCAAAAACAACTACAAAGAACAGGCTTTAAAAGGCTCTACACCTTTGTTCGTATCGTTTTTAGATACCACATCGAAAGCTGATGTAAGTTATAAGAGCAGCAAAAACCAACGACTCCTTGTTGAAGTAATGCTTATGCAGTTGTGTTCAGTTAATAACGAGCACGAAAAAAAAAAGTCTTAATTAATCTCCCGTTTAATAAACAGGAAAAAAATCAAGTTGCTACATCTTCTCCAATCATTAAAAAACAACCTGTTGGGGAAACCAATATTGCCGTACAAAAAAATCTGGTAAGCGAAGCAAACCAAAACAGTTACAATAACGAAGTTGAAAAACCGTCGACTCCAGAACCGCCGAAACCAACAATAACATTAAAAAATTTATCATCAGTTAGTTTTTCTCAAAACATTTCTATTCATAAATCGGTAAATCAAACCAAGCAAGAAGAAGAGGTTGCTATACATGAATTAACAAATCGACCAACTGAGCATTTCACTATTGAAGATTTTCAGAAAAAATGGTTTGCTTACAAACAATTATTGATAGAAAGAGGCTCAACAAGTTTGGCGTCAGCATTTGAAAATTTACCAGAAATTGTGGGCGAAAAAATTACGTTGACCGTCGAAAACAAAGCATTAGAAGACGATATCAACGAAACTAAAACCGATATTCTTGATTTTTTAAGAAAAGCACTCAACAACTACAACCTTAACTTAGAAGTTAAAATTAATGCCGACTTAAAAGCAAGAAAAGCCTACACCCCAATGGAAAAATTTGCTAAAATGAGCGAGAAAAATCCACACTTAATTACCTTAGTAAAAACCTTCGACATGGACATTAACTATCCAAATAAATAGTTATAATATTCGGTAATAGGTCATCAATTTATAAGTTTCCATTAAAAAAAAATTAATTTCGCCATAAATATCAAACTGAAATGAAAAGAGTAAAAATTAGCGATTTATTAAAATCATCAACCATTGGTTCAGAAGTATTAGTTAAAGGATGGGTAAGAACATTTAGAAGCAATCGGTTTATTGCAATAAATGATGGTTCAACACTACAAAACATTCAAGCTGTTGTTGATTTTGAGAAAGAAGATGAAAATCAGTTGAAAAGAATTACTACTGGCTCATCTATTGCTGTTGTTGGAACAGTTGTTGAATCTCAAGGACGAGGTCAATCTATAGAATTGGTTGTTAAATCGTTTGAAATTTTAGGCGATGCTAATCCTGAAGAATTTCCACTACAACCAAAAAAACATTCGCTTGAATTTTTACGAGACATTGCGCACTTACGATTTAGAACCAATACATTTAGTGCAATATCCCGCGTTCGTCATGCAATGATTTTTGCAGTGCACAAGTTTTTTAACGACAAGGGTTTTTACAATATACATACACCAATAATAACAGGTTCTGATGCAGAAGGTGCTGGAGAAATGTTTAGGGTTACCACATTAGACCTTGACAACCTACCAAAAAATGAAGGAAAAGAAATTGATTTTAAACAAGACTTTTTTGGAAAAGAAACCAACTTAACGGTTTCTGGTCAATTAGAAGCTGAATTAGCAGCATTGGCTTTGGGTCAGGTATATACTTTTGGACCAACTTTTAGAGCAGAAAACTCTAACACTACTCGTCACCTTGCTGAGTTTTGGATGATAGAGCCTGAGGTAGCTTTTAACGACATTAACGACAACATGGATTTAGCAGAAGAAATGCTAAAATATTGTGTTAAATATGCACTAGACAATTGTACTGAAGATTTAGAATTTTTAGCTTCTCGATTGGAAGAAGAAGATAAATCGAAACCTCAAGACCAACGTTCGTTGCCTTTAATTGAAAAATTAAAATTTGTAGTTGACAATGAATTTGTACGTTTAACTTATACCGAAGCCATTGAAATTTTAAAACGCTCTAAACCCAACCAAAAAGGGCAATTTAAATACCCAATTAACGAATGGGGTGCTGATTTACAATCGGAACACGAACGTTTTTTAGTAGAAAAAGAATTTAAAAAACCTGTGATTTTAATTGATTATCCTGCAAAGATTAAATCGTTTTACATGCGTCAGAACGACGATGGAAAAACGGTTGCTGCAATGGATATTTTGTTTCCTGGTATTGGAGAAATTGTTGGTGGCTCTCAACGTGAGGAGCGTTTAGACATCTTAAAAGAAAAAATTAAAACCTTTAACATTCCTGAAGAAAGTGTTTGGTGGTACTTAGAAACCAGAAAATTTGGAACGGTTCCTCATGCTGGTTTTGGCTTAGGTTTTGAGCGTTTAATGTTGTTTGTAACGGGGATGACAAACATACGTGATGTGATTCCTTTTCCAAGAACACCAAAGAATGCCGAGTTTTAATTCAAAATTTTATTCTTTATTTCAATCAAACAAAGCATTATTTCATACTTATATTTGGAATTAACCAAAAGTGTGAATAGTTTTGTAGTCAAATGTTCTTTAAATTATCGGCATCTATATAAGATGTTTATCCAGAAAGGTGGAGGGATTAGGCCCTACGAAACCTTGGCAACCTCCGTCAATTGACGGAAAGGTGCTAATTCCTATCCGTCAGTTGACGGAAAAGATAAGTAGAAAATAATATGTTAACCCCTTCTGCTTATAAAACAAAAGGGGTTTTTTATTTTAAGTATGTGTAAGATTACTGACGAATTAAATAAGCGAATACTCATTTTAGATGGTGCAATGGGCACCATGATTCAACGTTATAAATTAACCGAAGAAGACTTTAGAGGAAATGTTTTTACTGATAGTTCTGTACTATTAAAAGGCAATAACGATTTACTTTCCATTACTCGCCCTGATATTATTAAAGCCATACACGCAGAATATTTTGAGGCGGGTGCCGATATTGTAGAAACCAATACTTTTAGTGGTACGAGCATCGCCCAAGCTGATTACCAATTAGAAAAAGCTGTTTACGACATTAATTTTCAATCGGCTAAAATTGCCAAAGATGTTGCAATAGAATTCACAAAAAAAAATCCTGAAAAACCTCGTTTTGTTGCAGGAGCAATGGGTCCAACTAACAGAACGGCTTCTATGTCGCCCGATGTTAACGACCCAGGTTACAGAGCTGTTACATTTGACCAATTGGTTGTAGCTTATACCGAACAAGTAAAAGGCTTAATTGATGGTGGAGTAGATTTACTTTTAGTAGAAACTATTTTTGACACATTAAATGCAAAAGCAGCACTTTTTGCCATCGATGCTTATTTTGAAAAGATTGGTTCGAGATTACCTATTATGGTTTCCGGAACAATTACCGATGCTAGTGGAAGAACACTTTCAGGACAAACAGTTGAAGCTTTTTTAATTTCCATCTCACACATTCCTTTGTTAAGTGTTGGATTTAACTGTGCGCTTGGTGCAAAACAATTACGTCCACACATTCAAACGGTAGCAAATAAAACCAACTACTTTGTGAGTGCATATCCAAATGCTGGTTTACCCAACGAATTTGGGGAATATGATGAAGCTGCAAAAGAAACGGCTCGTCAGGTGGAAGAATTTATACAAGAAGGGTTAATCAACATTATTGGTGGTTGTTGCGGAACAACTCCTGCTCACATTAAAGCAATTGCTGATGTTGCATCAAAGTATCAACCAAGAAAATGTAAGGAAGCTTTTAATCTTCCTAATTATAGCGGACTAGAGCCTTTATGGGTTCGACCTGAAAGTAATTTTGTAAATGTTGGTGAACGAACAAACGTTACTGGTTCGTTAATGTTTAAACGATTAATTAAAGAAGAGAAATACGAAGAAGCAATAGCTGTAGCATTAAATCAAGTCGAGGGTGGCGCTCAAGTAATTGATGTGAACATGGATGAGGGAATGTTAGATTCTGAAGTGGTCATGACTAAATTCTTGAACTTAATTGCTTCAGAACCAGACATTGCTAAACTCCCTATTATGATTGACTCATCAAAGTGGTCGGTTATTGAAGCGGGATTAAAATGTACACAAGGTAAATCCATTGTAAACTCCATTTCATTAAAAGAAGGCGAGGAAGTATTTCTTGAAAGAGCAAAATTGGTAAGACGATATGGTGCAGCTGTTATCGTAATGGCTTTTGACGAACAAGGTCAAGCAGACACCTACGAGAAACGTATTTCAATTTGCAAACGAGCTTACAAATTGTTAACCGAAAAAATAGGTTTTCCAGCACACGACATCATTTTTGACCCCAATATTTTAACTGTTGCAACAGGTTTAGAAGAACACAACAATTATGCGGTAGATTTTATCAATTCAACCAAGTGGATAAAAGAAAATTTACCGGGAGCATTAGTAAGTGGTGGTGTTAGCAATGTGTCGTTTTCGTTTAGAGGTAATGATACCGTTAGAGAAGCCATTCATTCTGCATTTTTGTATCACGCCATAAAAGCAGGAATGGATATGGGTATTGTTAATCCTGGTATGTTAGAAGTGTATGCAGAAATTCCGAAAGAACTCTTAGAAAAAGTTGAAGATGTTTTATTAAACAGAAGACCTGATGCTACAGAACGATTGGTTGATTTTGCTGAAAATGTAAAAGGAGTAAAAAAAGACGATGCAAAAGAATTAGAATGGCGAAAAGGAACTGTTCAAGAACGTCTTTCACATGCTTTAGTTAAAGGTATAGTGGAATTTATTGATGAAGATACTGAGGAGTGTCGAAAATTGTTTGATAAGCCCATAGAAGTTATTGAAGGACCGTTAATGGACGGGATGAACATTGTTGGAGACTTGTTTGGTGCAGGTAAAATGTTTCTTCCTCAGGTAGTAAAAAGTGCAAGAGTAATGAAAAAAGCTGTTGCCTATTTGTTACCATATATTGAAGAAGAAAAGAAGAACAATCCGAGTGATGCCCCAACAGGAAATGGTAAAATTTTATTGGCTACTGTAAAGGGCGACGTACACGATATTGGTAAAAACATTGTAGGAGTTGTGTTGGGTTGTAACAATTACGAAGTAATTGACCTTGGAGTAATGGTTCCTGCCGAAAAAATTATTGAAGTAGCTAAGAAAGAAAAGGTAGATATTATTGGTTTAAGTGGTTTGATTACTCCATCACTTGATGAAATGGCCTATTTTGCTAAAGAATTGGAACGACAAGATATGAGTATTCCTTTATTAATTGGAGGGGCGACAACCTCTAAAATTCATACTGCAGTAAAAATTGAACCTAACTATTCTAAAGCTCCAACAGTATATGTTTTAGATGCTTCCAGAAGCGTACCAGTGGTTGGAGAGTTATTAGCAAAAGACAACACAACATTTGTTCAGAAAATTAAAGACGAGTACCAAAATTTAAGAGACATTCACGCTAAGCGAAATGCTACTAAAGAATCTCTAACCATTGCTGAAGCCCGTGACAACAAGTTAAAAATTGATTTTGAAAAAGAACCCCCATTTAAACCAAACCAGTTAGGCGTTCAGGTCTTCTCAGACTTTCCTATTAAAACATTGTTAGATTATATTGATTGGAGTCCGTTTTTTAGAACTTGGGAATTGGCAGGTCGTTACCCCAACATTTTAGAGGACGAAATTGTTGGTGATGCTGCCAAAAAATTATTCGACGATGCACAAAAAATGCTTACAAAAATTGTTGAAGAAAAATGGATTACAGCAAACGGAGTTGTTGGAATTTGGGAAGCAAACACTATAAACGAAGATACCATAGAAGTTTATGAAAACAATAAAACCATTTCTACCCTTCACCAATTGCGTCAACAAGCTAAAAAAGCGAAAGGTGTGCCTAACATTTCGTTAGCAGATTTTATAGCTCCTAAAGAAACTGGAATTAAAGATTACATTGGAGGTTTTGCAGTTACAACAGGTATTGGTATTGAAGAGCACATCAAACGTTTTGAAGCCGATCACGACGATTACAATTCTATTATGTTAAAAGCTTTAGCTGATAGGCTTGCTGAAGCTTTTGCTGAGTATATGCACAAAAAAGTGCGAACCGAAATATGGGGTTATGCTCAAAACGAAAACCTTGACAATGATGCGTTAATACAAGAAAAATACAAAGGAATCAGACCAGCTCCTGGTTACCCAGCTTGTCCAAATCATACCTTAAAAAATCAATTGTTTGAATTGATGGACGCTACAAAAAATACGGGTATTGAATTAACCGAAAGTTTGGCTATGTACCCAACTGCTGCTGTAAGTGGAATGTACTTTGGGCATCCTCAAGCTAAATATTTTGGAGTTGGAAAAATTAGCCAAGACCAAGTAGAAGCCTATGCAATTGCAAACAACATAAGTATTGATAAGGCAGAACGTTGGCTGGGTTCTTCGATGAATTAAAAACAATTTATCTTAAAAGACTTAAAAACCCTTTAATGTTTTTTGTTTCACCTTCTGTAGTTTTATATTTTATAACATAGTAATATGTACCAATAGGCACATTCTCCCCACTCGTTGTCCTCCCATCCCAAATAGTAAGTTGTTGTTTATTGTTGATGGTTGGAAGTTTGGATAAAGCCTGAACACCATAATTAGATACTTTAATAAGTTGTCCCCATCTATTAAAAATTTCTACGTTAACTTCTTCCAGTAAACGTGCGCTATTTAAATCAATCACAAATAAATCATTAAAACCATCTTTGTTAGGAGTGAAAACATTTGGCACAAAAACTACTAAACTATCAGGTGTAGCATCTTCAATTACTTGGGTTGTATCTTCGCAAATATTTACAAATCCATTTACAAAATAGTTTCTTATTACATCTATTCGGTTTTGCATAATTGTAATGGCTGCTGTATTACTTGTATCAGTATAATCTCTCCCAAAAACAAAAGCCAAATCTAGTTCTACAGCACTATCAGGTAAAAACGTAAATGGACCGCATGAACCAATCCCTCTTATATCTCTTAAGGAACTATTATCATTCCAAGGTGAAGGTGTTGTAATTATTCCTTGGGTACTCCAAAAAAGGGAGTCGCTCCCCCCGGGAAATAAATAATTTGTCGGAACAGTTCCTCCTATTCCCATTCCTCCCCAAGTCATCGGGATTCCAGATTTCCAGTTGCCTTTTAAATAATTATAATAATCCGAAGAAATTTCTGGTTCATTAAATCCAATTGAATTCGAATCTATGTCATATGTAAGAAAATTTGACAAGCCCATAAATTCATTATCTACTACTCCATCACCAAAGCCAATTCCCAAACCTTGATATGGAACACCGTTAGAATCAATAGCATCTTGAACATTGTTTGTTAATGGATTGTCTATTCCGTCATTTGGCAGTTTGGGTCCCTTTAAAAAAGTTACACTTTGAGCAGGAGGACTAGCTCCATATCCAACTGTCCAAGGAACAGTTTCATCAACATTATCTTTATTGTACCCATAAAAAGATCCTCTAGAAACATCAGTTGCAAGATAATCATCTTGAGGATTTCCAATATCTAAATCCGACCATAAGCCAATGTATGCATTAAATAATGGAGACGCAGACCGATTGTACACTTTATAGCTTACAAAAACTGTGTTGTTTAGTGCTGAATCTTCAGGGCAATAAAACGAATATGCCATTCCATGAATTTCAATTCCAATCCTCAATATATATGGTTGAACAGTATCTCGTTTATCATTTTGAATAAAATAAATAGCTTGTTGCCCTTTTATTTTCGGATAATCGCCCACAAGTGGATTGTAAATGCCATTATTATCTACATCAACAAAAGGAGCAAGATTTAATGCTTGTCCTAAGCTGGTATCACCATGAGCAGGCCAATTAATAATTGCTTCAGTAGTACTTATTCCAGCAATGTGATTTTGAATATCCATTTCACTCACTTTCCATACTCTATCCCATTGATAATTATAATAACTATAGTTTACAGAATCCATTATTGGACCGGCATTCCCTCTGCTATTAGCTTCTTGATATGTAGAAGCCGAAACCCTGATATTACCATTTATATCTTCTCCTGCTAGCCAAAGATTAGAGGCATATATTGTAGCTGTATTCGAATTTTTAGGCACATTAAAATACCCCAACCCATAAGAGCCATAAGTTCCTGCATATTGAAACAAGACATTTTTATGAATTGATGCTCGTATATTATTTGCATCGAGGTTCTCAAATGGCTTTCTTTTTACATAAATGTAAATAACTGCTGTATCAAATCCTGTTGGAAACCCATTGTCTGTTAAATAATAGGTGATACTATCTTTTCCTGAATAACCAGGGGGTACAGTATAAAATAGTCTATTTACTCTTAGCCAGCCCGAAGGGTGATTTTGAATAGTAACAGTATTAACTCCATTATAAAAGATGGTATCTATAATCAAGGTATTACCATCTACATCAGAATCATTAAAAACAATGGTGGCACGACTGTAAGGCAGAACCCTAACACTATCAGAATAATCAACATAAAACGTATCATTAACTGCTATAGGAGTGTTTTGACTAAATCCACTTGAGAATACTAACGTAAAAAAAATGAAAAATGTAGCTATTTGTTTCATAATACCTAATTAGCTTGTTGGTACAATTATATGCTAAACTAATCTATTTGTTTGTTTTTACACCATAAACTAAACCTCATTTAATTAACGGTTGTAAATCAATCAAAATGTGTTTTTTGATTGATTTAAATTGTCATCACGAATAAAGTGTATCTATTCTTTATTCACAATGAAAACTTAAAACTACTACTGCTTCACCACTTTTTTGGTTATCACTTCTTTACCATTGGTAACCCTAACAAAATAAACACCATTAGGTTGGTTGCTTAAATTGAGTAAGGTTAAATGGTTCGTGATTTGTTGAGTTAAAACTTTACCACCAAATAAATTATAAACCTCTACTCTTGAGTTTATACTTGGTTTATAATTAACTAAAAACTGGTTAGCAAAGGGATTTGGATAAATATTCAAGTTGTTGATTTCTTTTACTTCTTCTTTTGCACTTAAAATTGCTCCACCACAAGGTGTTGTGGTAAAACCATTGGCATGATAACTACGAATAGAATCCACACGTTCTTGCATTACCACAATACCAGCTGTATTGTTTCCCGGACTATTATAGTCAATTCCAAATACAAATGCCAATTCTATTTCTGCTGATTCTCCCGCTAACAAGGTAAAAGGACCAATAGAGCCAATACCTCTTCTGTCACTTGGAGTATTTCCTGCAGATGTTTCATTCCATATTACTGGATTTGAAACTACACCAGTTGTACTCCAAAACAATGGGTCTGAATCATTAGTAAACATATAATTTGATGAAGTAACCCCTCCTGTTGATAATGAATTTCCATCTCCGCCCCATACCATAGAATTTCCATTTGTCCACTTACCTTGTAAATAATTATAATAATCAGCTGTATTAGCAGGGTCACCGTTTCCATTAATTTGCGATCCAATATTATAATACATAAAATGACTCAACCCATAATATTCATTATCAAGTATTGCATCACCAAATCCAATACCTAAACCTGCATAAGGGATTCCGTTTTGTGCTATGGCAACAGGAACATTTGTAGTTAACGGATTATCTACTCCGTCATTATTTTGATTTGCTCCTTTTAAAAAGGTTACACCTTGTGCAGGCAGATAAGACCCATAACCAGTAACACCCAAATTATCTTCATCGTTAATATCTCCATTGTATACATAAAAAGTCCCTCGAGCAACGTCACAACCAACAAAATCATCATTGGAATTACCTAAATCAAAATCTACCCATTGCCCAAAATAACAATCTGTTAAATCTGTAGTAGAGCGGTTGTAAATAGTATAATCTATAAATATGGTGTTGTTTATAGCTGAATCTTCGGGGCAATCGAAAGCATACACCATTCCATGAAATTCAAAATTAATGTTGGTAGTTTGCATTTGATTAGCTGACCTATCAGAATTACGTATAAAATAAATAGCCTGTTGCCCTTTAATTTTGGGATAATCGCCTAAAACGGGATTATAAACTCCATCAAAATCCACATCAACAAATGGTGCTAAATTAAAAGCTTGTCCTTTTGTGGTGTCTCCATGAGCTGGCCAATTGGCTATGGCTTCTGTAGTGCTTGTTCCAGCAACATGGTTTTGTATATCTGTAGTACTTACTTTCCATACCCTATCCCATTGGTAACTGTAATTTTCGAAATTAGTGGTCGCTCCTATAGGTCCGGCATTACCATTGTAGTTTTGATATGGAATTGGTGGGTATGGATTTGATGCATACGTTTCTGCATACCCTTTCAGTTGTGCGTTAGCATCTAACCCAGCAAACCAAAAATTTGCAGCGTATATAGTATTTGACCCACTACCCTTTGGGACTTCAAATCCAGTTATACTATTTGCTCTATCAGCAAATAAAGCATTGGGTTCGACTCGTGCTTTCACATTATTCAAATCAATGCTTTCATAATCTTTTCGTTTTACATAAATATAAATGGTAGCCGTATCATAACCATAATTTGTTGGATAATTTGATAGGTAATAAGTTATACTATCTACACCATAAAAACCTAATGGTGGGGTATATATAAAACTTTGAACACTAGACAAAGTTTTTACCACGTTATCAATCATACCCTGCCCATTATAAAACAATGTGTCTATCTTTAAATACCCTCCCCCTTTGGAGGTATCATTTGCAACAATGTAATTTCTAAAAAATTTATTTGTTCTTAAGGTATCAGAATAATCAACATAAAATGTATCGTTAACAGCTACTGGTGCTGTTTGTGCTTTGCTGCTATTAACTGCAAAAATGCTTGCAATTAATAAAATGATGAATAAATTTTTCATAAAAAGTGTTTTAAATTTTGTTAATTCTTACGCTAAGCTATTTATTTGGTTTTAAATTTCTGCTATATGTGTTCATTTATCTTTTGAACGGTAGTTTTTTGCCCAGTTTTGTGCATTTTTGAGAAAAAAGTGCTCCAAAAAAATTGTTTTTTTTCGCAAACTAATGAATAACTTCGTCTAAAATTTCTAACACATGTATTGCAACAGTTTAACCAATTATCAGCGTTTTAAAACCCGAGAAGTAAAAGTAGGCAACATTGGTATTGGAGGAGATAATCCCATCCGTATCCAATCCATGACTACTACCGACACCATGGACACCCAAGCTACTGTTGAGCAAAGCATACGAATGATTGATGCAGGTTGCGAAATTGTTAGAATAACCGCTCCCAGCATTAAAGAAGCTGAAAATTTAGCCAACATAAAAGCTGAATTGTTAAAAAGAGGTTATACAACACCATTGGTTGCAGATATCCATTTTACACCAAATGCTGCTGAAGTTGCTGCTAAAATTGTAGAAAAGGTTAGAGTAAATCCAGGCAATTATGCCGACAAAAAGAAATTTGAAACAATTGAATATACCGATGAAACATACAATGCTGAACTAGCAAGATTAAGAGAGCGTTTTATTCCTTTGGTGAAAATCTGTAAAGAACACGGTACTGCCATGCGAATAGGAACTAACCATGGTTCGTTATCGGATAGGATTATGAGTCGTTATGGCGATTCACCAATGGGAATGGTAGAATCCGCTAT
Organism: Flavobacteriales bacterium; assembly: GCA_020635795.1. NCBI lineage: Bacteria > Pseudomonadati > Bacteroidota > Flavobacteriia > Flavobacteriales > Flavobacteriales bacterium. Next base: position 281,143 of record JACJZD010000002.1, on the reverse strand, counting down.
GGAGTTTTTACGTATTTGTAGAGAATTTGATTACCACGATATTGTACTTTCGATGAAAGCAAGCAACACCTTGGTTGTTGTTCAAGCGTACCGATTGTTAGTGGATAAAATGATTGCTGAAAACATGAATTATCCGTTACATTTAGGCGTAACCGAAGCTGGTGATGGAGAGGATGGAAGAATAAAGTCGGCGGTTGGAATTGGCACTTTGTTAGAAGATGGTTTAGGCGATACCATTCGTGTATCGTTAACCGAAGACCCAGAGTTTGAAATTCCTGTAGCAAAAGAATTGGTTGCTCGCTACAACAACAGAATAGGGCATGATTCAATTGAGGAAATTAAAAACTATCCCATTACTCCATTTGAATACAACAAAAGAAACACTAACGAAGTTGTAAATTTTGGAGGTTCCAACGTACCAAGAGTGGTTACCGATTTTTGTGCGAAAGAAAAAGTAACTCCAGCCTCTTTATTTGCTTTAGGCTATCAGTATTCTGTCCCTTTAGACAAATGGAATATTACAGATTCAGCATGTGATTATATATTTTTAGGTAACAAAACAATTGATTTTGAAGTACCAGGAACTTTAGGTCTCATTTACAATTATAAAACATGGTTAACCATTCGAAACAATTTTAACGCTTATCCTTTTTTAGATGCCAAACAATATTTAACTACTTCAGATATATCTGATAAATTGAATATCGTTTATGTAACATTACCCGATTTAAGTTCAGCATTGATAAGCAAACTAAAATCAGACAAAACGATTGTTTTAATGATTGATACTTACAATGCACATGGTATGGCAGAACAGCGTAAACTATTTGTTGAATTAATAAATAACAATTGTAAAACACCTGTTATTATTGGTAGAGCTTATGGTGATTTAACACCCGAACAGTTACAACTACATGCATCTACAGACATAGGAGCTCTTTTGGTGGATGGGCTTGGTGATGGCGTTTTTATTGCTGCTGAAAACTGTGGTAGTGATAAAATGGTAAATGATACGGCTTTTGGGATTTTACAAGCCACTAGAACTCGTATTTCAAAAACCGAATACATTTCTTGCCCAAGTTGTGGTAGAACGTTGTTTGATTTACAAGAAACTACAGCAAAAATACGTGCCGTAACCTCTCATTTAAAAGGAGTTAAAATTGGTATTATGGGTTGTATTGTAAATGGTCCAGGAGAAATGGCTGATGCCGACTATGGGTACGTTGGAACTGGAGTTGGAAAAATTACACTATACAAAGAAAAGAATGTGGTAAAACGTAACGTACCAGAAAAAGAGGCTGTTGAAGAATTAATCAACTTAATTAAGGAACATGGCGATTGGGTTGAAATAGAAAGCTAATGATTCAAGTGTTTGTCGACCAACTCAAGTTCGTTAAACCATTCCTCTCCAAATCTTCTAATCAAAGGTTCTTTTAAAAATTGATAGGTTTTTACTCCCAATTCTTTTCCTAAAGTACAAGCATCACTACATATTTCAATTTCCTCATAGTTTACAGCCAAAAACGACTTAAAAGATTTTATTCGTACCGGAAACAAATGGCAGCTGATTGGTTTTTTAAATGAAACCTTACCATCTAAAAAGGCTTGTTCTATGGAGCATTTGGCTACTTTTTTATCATCTAAAAAAACAAAAGCACAAGCTTTATTGTTTACCAATTGGGTAACAAAATCACCATCAGTATCTATCGTATATAAATCTTGTTCAAGTGCATTGATAGACTCTTGTGTTAAATATTCCTTTACATGAGGGAAGACATTTTCTAACTCTTCTAATTCATTCTCTTCAAGAGGCGCTCCAGCATCGCCTTCAATGCAACAAGCACCTTTACAAGCGTTCAAATTGCAAACAAACTTCTTATCCAACAACAATTCAGAAACAATGGTATCTTGTATTTGTATCATTTAAATATTTATTTTTTTTAAAATACTAATTGCATTTGTTAATGAATCATCTGTAATATCTAAATGAGTAACTATCCGTATATGGTTCGGTCCAAAAGCAGCTACCTTTATTCCATTATCATCTAAAATTTTTATGGTGTCCTGAAGGTTTAAACCTTTTCTAATTTCGAAAATAACAATATTGGTATATACTGGTAAAACATTAATAATCCAGTTTAATGAAGATAATGTTTCAGCTATTATTTTAGCTCTAACATGGTCATCTCGTAATCGTTCAATATTGTTTTGTAAGGCAAATATTCCAGCAGCAGCAAGATACCCAGCTTGTCTCATCCCTCCTCCAAAAATTTTTCTAATTCTCTTCGCCTTTTTTATATCTTCCAAACTTCCTATTAATAACGAGCCGACAGGCGCTCCTAAACCTTTTGAAAGACATACAGAAATAGTGTCAAATTGATTCCCTATATCTTGAGTAGAATAATTGGATTCAATAATGGCATTAAAAATTCTAGCACCGTCTAAATGAAGTTTTAACCCTTTTTGTTTACACAACAAGTTAATTTTTTTAATTTCTTCCAACTCATAAATACTTCCTCCCCCTTTGTTACAAGTATTTTCTAAGCTTACCAATTGAGTTGGTGAGAAATGAATGTCATCAGGGTTTATAGCTTCTTCAATTTGTTGAGCAGTTAACCTCCCCTTATCACCTTGAATAAGTTTTGTTGCCAATCCAGAATTAAAACCAATACCTCCCCCCTCATATTTATAGACATGAGATAACTCATCACAAATAACTTCTCCAGGACTATTCGTATGGATTTTTATGGCAATTTGATTGGTCATAGTACCTGAAGGACAAAACAAGGCATCTTGTTTACCAAACATTTGAGCAGCTTTATTTTGCAAAGTATTAACTGATTCATCATCTCCAAACACATCATCACCAACCTCTGCTGACATCATAAAATCAAGCATATCCTTAGAGGGACGAGTTACTGTATCACTTCTAAAATCAATAATCATCATTTAAAATTTAAACGGTAAAGTTCGTTAATAAATTAAGAAGAAAATAAAAATTATTGTTAGCTTTGCATCTCTTTAAAAGGGTCGCGTGGCCGAGTGGCTAGGCAGAGCTCTGCAAAAGCTTCTACGGCGGTTCGAATCCGTCCGCGACCTCAAAAAAAAAAGCCTTGTAGTATACAAGGCTTTTTTTATATTAAGTTATTCTTAGAAATGCCACATATCGTGTTCAAGATTAAACATATCCTCTTTAATGTTATCTGATTCCAATATTAAATCTAATCCTTTCAGATAATCTTTATTATTTCTATCATAAACATTAGAACGTTTTACTATGTAACTATTAAACATTCTTTTCCAAAAGATATCATCAAAAGTTCTATTCTCTGCATCATTCTGACGATTATACACATCATAATTAGCAAATACATATCTTGCTTCAGGGAAATAAACCCAAAACATTAATTGTTTACCTTTTGATTCACCAGTACTTTGGTCAATAATATTTAATGCAGGTGCAATTCCTATTATGCGAACATCCATAATAGAACGTTCTCTATCAAAAAACCAATCTTCCTTAATTCTATATTCAACAACATCAATAGATTCATATTCTTCATAAGTAGAATCTGCTGCTCCAAATATTTCCTCACCAAAATCATCGTATTGTTTAGTTTCTTTCCAGAATCCCATACGATTTTTTGCTTCAGCCTTAGTCAACTGAACAGTAAATTCGTCATCAGCATCGCTATAAGCTGTAATAGTTCCTTCCAAAACACCTTCTTTGAGAACATCAAATAAACTTTTTCTATCTTGTATTTTTTGAATAGGATAGTACAATGGTTGATTAATTTTTTCACGCAAATCAATAACCCTCCAAATACGTCTATGCCACATCACATCAGCTTCTCTGACGTGAGTGTATGGAACAACTCTTCTAGTTGGAGTGTTCTCTTTTATCCATGGTTTATCTAAAACTTTGTTTTGTGCAAATATTGCAGTAAAACAAAATGTACAGATAACTATTAATATTAATTTACGTGTCATAATAACCTCCTTTGTAAATTATTAAATTACTCTAATGTTAATGTTTGCAAGCTCACGTGTTGAGCCGTCTGGCATTTTAACTTTCATTTTCTCAACATAAAATCGTTGTCCACGACTAGCTTTTGAAATTAAAGCTTGAGCTGCTCCATCCATTCTACTTCCAGATACTGAAACTTCCTTATAATCACCAGAAACCGTAGTACCTAAGTTGAAAGAACTAACTTGTACTCTTAAATCAAACTCAAACCCTTCCATTTTAGCTTGGATAACACCACTTGCTAAATCACTTTTTGACATAGTACAAGAACCTGTTTTCCCAGCAATATATGGAACTGGATCAGGAATTTTCTTAACCCTAAATTCGGTAGACCCCAAGTTAACAGTTTTACCATTATCGTCTGTTCCAGTCACATTAATGTTAACTTTTCCAATTGCGGTAGGTCTCATAATATACTGACCAGCACCTCCAGATTGTCTCAATCCAGGCGCAGAAGCTTTAAAGTTTGGCATTGGAGCCGAAACAGAAACTGGATTATCGATCCCCATATAAAACACGTTCATAGCTGCTGCTGCTACAGTTGTAGAAGGCTTACCAACTTCAAAAGTATGAGAAAATGGATAAATTTTTGGACCTTTTTTAGTTTTTACCTTAATAATACCTCCCCACTCATGAATACCAACTCCTTCTTTAATTTTTAAATGTCCTTTTCCAGCTTCAACACTTTGTAATTGAAACCAACCACCATTTTTAGTTGAAGCCCAACCTTCGCCTTTAGAGCCTTTCATGATTTTATTCTCATCAGTTTCTCCATTTGCAACAGCAGAGCTATCAAATGCTCCAATAAATATATCTGGATTATCCAAATCATTATATGCAGCAGTAAATATTTGAGCAGCAAAAGAATCTCCATCCATTACATAAGCACGTTTTGCGTATGCAAAACCATCTACTTTACTAAATGAAACACCTGAAGCATCAATATTCTCATATAATTTTGCAACAGCTTCTGCTTCAGCACTTCTAACATCAGATTGTATTTTTGACAATATTGTAACTACAGCAGCTAAAGGAACATGATAAAAGTTTGCACTTTCCCAATTTTTATCATCACCAGAACCTGGTTTAGGGTCTGGTGTATCCAAAGTAGCTAAAGATTTCTTCATTAATTCTTGTGCTTCTTTATTTTCAGAAAACAATTCTAACAATCCATCTCTGTATGCATTAATTCTTTTTTTCAAATCTACTGCACTCCATTCTCCATCTTTGGGAGTTGAAGGTTCAGCTAAACCCATCACAAGTGTTGGAGTATCATAATTATCCTTACTTTGAACATTCTTTAATTTGTACAAAGAATCTACTGATCCTTCAGGCAATTTATCCGTTGTTCCAACTATTTGTTTTTTTAAATTTGAAATATGATCATAAAGTTCGTCTGACATTTTTTTAACTTTGTCAGCTTTTACTTTATAAGGTTTTGCAGTTTCACTATCTAAAGCAGCCGCAGCAAATTTAGAATAGTACATACTCGTTTTATCTCCAAAAGTTGAAGTCGAATTCTCAATACCATCGTTCACTACGATAAATGCATCAAGAATATCTTTAGAAACGTTCATTGCTAACAGGGCAGTTAATACAAGGTACATCATACCAATCATCTTCTGCCGCGGTGGTAGTTTACCTCCAGCCATAGTTTTTTAAATTTTAAGGTTAAACAAAAGATTAGTATTAAGATCTAACTGTCATAGCAGTTAACATATTTCCATAAACAGTATTCAACTTAGCTAAGTTTACAGATAATTCAGAAATATTTTCTTTATATCGTTTAGTATCTTCAACAGAATCAGTCAAATTAGTCATCAATGCATTTATACCTTCATACATTGTAGTCATTGTTTGAGCTTGTTGTTGAGAGCCTGACAATTGTACTTCATAAGATCTGTTAAGTGCTTCTAAAGTAGATGCCATTTTTTGTAACTCTTCACCAGTTGAAGTTCCTGACTGTGCAGCATCTGACAATCCTGTTAAAGCTTGTGATGCCTGAGCATAAGTATCAGCTAATTCGCTTACTTTATTAGATGCAGATTTTAAACTATTCGTATAATCATTAGTCGCAACAGAAGCATCCGATATCTCAGATAATTTACTAGCGTTATCACCTAATTTTCTTAATCCAACACCTAAACTTTCAATTAATTCAGGTCCAATCTTAGCTTCAGTTAACATATCATCTAATTGCTCTGTTACTGGTTTGTTAGAAATCGATGCACCATGACCATGACCTTCATCCATACCAGCTAATTCTGGATATACTAATGTCCAATCTAGATCCATGTGAGCAGGTTCGAATGCTGACACAGCAAAAATAATAGCTTCAGTACTCAGTCCAATTACAAGCATTGGTCCAGCACCAGGCCAGTGCATAATTTTAAACATTGCACCAACAATTACTACTGCGGCTCCCATACCATAAAGGAGACCCATAATTGTTTTCCCCTTTTTTGTTTCAAATAAAAATTCTACAAATCCCATAAGTTTTAGTTTTAAAAGTTAATTATATAGATAGGTTTTAATTAATTACTGTTTATAAATTATCGTCTTTCGCTCTTCCCAAATAAGTCATCACACATCTAAATCCGATATAACATTTCGCTGTATCTTGATACTCGTAAGTACGTGTTCCAGTTTGAAGATAGTACCCAACATCTTTCCATGAGCCACCTCTTATTACCTTTCTTTTTAAAGAAGGAGGATCATTTTCATTTGCATCATAAGTATAGTCAGGGTTCAAATCATGAGCAAAATTATATGCAGACTCATCAAAAGCATTACTTGTCCATTCTGCTACATTACCAGCCATACAATATAAACCATAATCATTTGGGTTATATGAATTTATTTTAACTGTATGAAAACCACCATCATCAATATAGTTACCTCTCATTGGTTTAAAGTTTCCTAAGAAACAACCTCTACTATTTCTAATATAAGGCCCACCCCAAGGATAAGGACTCAAATCTAAGCCACCTCTTGCAGCCCACTCCCACTCTGATTCTGTAGGCAACCTGAAATCGTTAACAATAATCCCTCCATTTTCAATCAAGAAACTTTCTAATAACTGAGTTCTCCAAATACAGAACGCAGTAGCTTGTTTCCAAGAAACACCAACTACTGGATAATCATCATAAGCTGGATGCCAAAAATAGTTTTTGGTCATTGGTTCGTTAAATGAATATGTAAAATCATGAATCCAAGCTAATGTATCTGGATACACATTAATTACATCTCTCATAATAAACTTAGAGCGATCCATACTAAACGGATGATCTTCTGAATCTCTACTTTCTCTTAAAGCAGCTCTCTTATAATCAATCCAGTAATATTCATACATCAGTTTTCTTGCATCAAGTTCTCTTCTATTATAAAACCTTTCAGAAGGAATATAGAACATTGGCTCTAAAGCTTCTCTTGCTTCAGGAGAATCCCATTTTAACTTCTCATACCAATTTAATACTGGAGGGTCAATCTCTTCACCATATCCATTTTCAGAAATTGAAAACGCCTCTTCATCTACTTCTTCAGCCATAATTCTTCGAGCTAAGGAATCCCTAACCCAAAAAACAAACTGACGATACTCGTTGTTAGAAATTTCTGTCTGATCCATATAGAATGCTTGAACAGAAACCGTTCTTGATTGAGCTGTAAGCGCATAAGGAACATCTTGATCTGATGGACCCATATTGTAACTACCCATAGGAATAAAAAGCATTCCAAAAGGATCTGGTTGATACCATTCCTCTCTACCTTGAACTCCAATCAACTCACCATTTCCTTTACTACATGAGTAAAGTATAGTAATTGTTATTAAAATTAATATTCGTTTCATTTTACCTCCTAGTTTTTACTATTCGAATTTATGTTTTAGAATAGTGCCGCTTTATAAGTTAACGGCGAACTGCACTTTAACGTAATTAAATTTATTAGGTTACAATTATTATAAAAATCTTACTGAATGATAAACTTCTCTTTTTGCAGGCTTAGATATATTTGTACAATATTTAATCATAAACTCTAAACTACCATTACTATAATCTCCCAAAGTAGACGTCGTAATATCATAAGAAGCTCCTATTTTTAATCCTGGCAGTTGAGGAATGTTTACTCCAGCCAATACAGCAATAGCATCTTCTATTCTATAAGAAACGCCTCCCCACAATAAATTATTGTACATCATCAAAGCATTTACATCCAACTGCGTTGATGCAGCATCAGTTTTAGCTAAGATAGATGGTTTAAGAACCCATTTTCCACTACCATTAATATCCCAGTCATAACCCGCCATAATATAGTAGTGACGAGACTGTGCATAATTTAAAGCACCAGCACCACCAGCATCAGCTACATCTTTTAGCTCTGAAGCCGTTAAATGCAAAGTAGAAATACCCACATACATTTTATTTGGAATGTTATAGTACAAACCTACACCCAAATCAAAGGTACTCGCTGAAGTACCACTATTAGGTATTGAGGGATCTAATGTTGGATCGTCTACAGCTATAAAACCAGTACCAAAAGACTTATTTAACATCCCTGCATCAAGACCTATACCTAAAGAACCAGGTCCTAAAGTTAAATGATAAGAATATGCCAATTTAGCAACTAATGAACTTTCAATACCTAATTTATCTTGAAAAACAGTTAATCCTACACCATGCTTATTAAAAATTAATGCATCAGTACTAAATAAATGTGTTTGTGGATGCCCATCAAAGCCAGTCCACTGTGTTCTACTTAACAATGTAAAACAAATACCTCCATTAGCTCCGGCATAACCAGGGTTAATGGCTAATTTATTAAACATGTTTTGAGTGAATTGTGCATCTTGTTGTGCATAGACGCTAGCACCAACAACAAATAAAGTAATAGAAAGAATAAGTTTCTTCATATAAATAGGGGTTTTTCTTGTTTAATTATAATACACTATTATACACATTAGTCGGCTAAGATAAATAAAAATTATTTTTTTCCAAAAACTTTTTCAACTTTTAATTGTTAATTTCTTGTTCATAACTGAAAATCAGGCTAGTTTTTGAAATGTCTGCCACCATCTATCGGGCATTTCATCTTCACAGGCCGTTTGATAATCTTTATAAGAACATGGAACCAATAAATGTCTTTCGTATTTTATTTTCTGATGAGAAGGATATGGAACATCCATCCACCAACGCTCGCTCTTATCACTTTTATAGAAAATCAACTCATTTTCACCATTTTGAATGTTAACCCTATATTTTGTATAAGGTTTTCTGGAACCGACTGGAAAATCTTTTTTTCTATTATTTACTCCATCTATAAAGTACCATATCATTTGGGCTACCAAGTGAGATGTTTGTCCATTGTTATCAAATTCAGGGTTAATTTCATAAAACCCAATTGAAGTTAGTTTATCACTTAATCCTGCATACCTAGTAATTTGACAAGCTTGTTCGCCATAAAAACCATTAGGTGATGCATTTGAATTACCAGGTGATTCAGCTTGTCGAATACATGACACATCAAAGGAGATGATGTCAGCATTTCTAACTATTGGTTCAACATCTTCAATATTTTTTTGAACCTGACCTAATCGATACACATCAAAAAACAGCTTGTTCATTAAATCTATTTCTGATTTATCTACAAAATAAGATTGATAACCTATATTACTATAGTTGAATAAAAAATTTGGTTGATGTAAAATTATTTTTGTTAAAAAGTTATTTGAACTAATATCTGCATCAGGCTCTCCCAAATCAAAATGAGAATCGACAGAAACTAAATTAACGGTTTGTTCTAGGTTTTTATACGCTAAAAAATTTGCATAGGTTAAATCTTGTCCGCCGCCAATTATTACAGGTATAACATTGTACTTAATCAACTCTTCTAAAATAGAGCTTAATGCAAAGTAGGTATCATTTAATGATGCACCTATTTTTAAATTACCTAAATCAATAATTTTTGCGCTACCCGATATCTTATTTAACTTATATAAATACTTTCTTACATGATTAGGTGCTTGTGACACTCCCGAATTTGAAACACTACCCCTCTCTTCTCCTACCCCTATTAAAGCAATGGAAAAATCCTTTAATTCTTGACCATTATAAAATGTAATATCGTTTACAAAGCTATTGCTAGAATAATTAATGTTTAAATCGCCTTGATTAAGATTTATGGGTTCGAAAAAATCTGAAAAATCCATTTTGATTTATTTAGTGTATAACAATAGTTGTTCTATTTTTTCTTTGTTTTGGTCTTTTTTGCAGGCTTTTTATCTTCAATCATTTTTTTTGCAGCTTCCAAAGTAAACGACTCAACATCTGTATCTTTCGGAAGTTCTATCTTTGTTTTTCCTTTGACTAAGTTATATCTTCCCCAACGAGCTTTTTGAACAGAAATACCTTCACTTTCCCAATTATGTACAAATTTCTCTATTTCCTTTTTCTTTTTGTCTTCAATCAATTCAGCAATATCAGCAGAGCTCAATTTATCAAAATTATATTTTCGACTTACGTTAATAAACATGTTATTCCATTTTATAAATGGACCAAACCTTCCTTTACCTTTTTGTACTGGTAAATTTTCGTAAGTATCTATTGGAGCATCAGCTTGTTCTTTTAATGCGATTAACTCTAGTGCTCTTTTTAAATCGATCGAATTGATGTCTTCATCATTAGGTATTGACACAAAAAGATTACCCAACTTAACATAAGGTCCAAATCTTCCAAAAGCTACCACAACCTCTTCCCCTTTACTAGTACCTAATGTTTTTGGAAACTTAAACAACTCTAATGCCTCCTTAAGCTCAATATTATCTAATGACTGACCTGGCTGTAAACTTGCAAATTTTGGTTTTTCTTCATCATCAGTTTTACCAATCTGTATCATTGCACCAAACTTTCCTATTCGAGCAATAACTTCTTTTTTAGATTCTGGATCAATACCAAGAACTCTTTCTCCAGAGGCCCTATCAGCATTTTCCATTGTATCTTCAATACGCTTATGAAAAGGATTGTAAAATTCCTCTATCATTTTGTTCCACTTCTTTTGTCCTTCGGCAATTTCATCAAATTGCTCTTCAACTTTAGCTGTAAAACCGTAATCCATTACCTTATTAAAATGTTCAACAAGAAAATCAGTTACAATCATTCCAATATCTGAAGGAAACATTTTCTTTTTTTCTGCACCATAAATTTCTTTGAGCGTTTTATCAGAGACTTGATTGTTTTTTAATGTTAAAACAGTATAATTTCTTTCTTTACCTTCTCTATCTTCTTTTACAATGTACCCTCTTTTAACAATAGTTGTTATCGTAGGAGCGTATGTAGATGGTCTACCTATACCTAATTCTTCTAGTTTTCTTACCAAACTCGCCTCGGTATATCTTGGTGGGTTTAACGAAAATCGTTCTGAAGCAACAATATCATTCAATTGTAGCTTTTCTCCTTGTTTTAATGGAGGCAAAATTGACTCGTCATCTTCTTGATTTTCATCATCAGTAGATTCCATGTACAATTTTAAAAATCCATCAAAAATTAACACTTCTCCTTTAGCAACAAATTTTTCTTTATTTGTAGTAATATTAATGTTAACTGTGGTTTTTTCCAATTTCGCATCACTCATCTGAGAAGCAACTGCTCTTTTCCAAATCAGTTCGTACAATCGTACCTGTTGTGGTTCTCCAGAAATTGAATGAGCATTCATATATGTTGGACGAATAGCCTCATGAGCTTCTTGAGCTCCTTTTGATTTGGTTGTAAATTTTCTTACTTGAGAATACTCCTCACCAAAAGCACTAACAATTTCTTTTTTAGCAGCCCCTATCGCTTCATTCGATAAATTAACAGAATCGGTTCTCATATAAGTAATCTTCCCTGATTCGTATAACTTTTGAGCAACCGTCATGGTTTGTAATACTGAAAACCCAAGTTTTCTACTGGCTTCTTGCTGTAAAGTAGATGTTGTAAATGGTGCAGCAGGCGATTTTTTTGAAGGTTTAGTTTCCAGTCCTTCAATTACATACTCGGCATTTTTACAAGAGTTTAAAAAATCTTCTGCTTCTTTTTTTGTTGAAAATCGTTTTGGCAACTCGGCTTTTAAATTTACGTTACCACCTACAATAAAGTTTGCCACTACCTTAAAAGCAGATTGACTAACAAAATTTTGTATTTCTCTCTCCCTCTCAACAATTAATCGAACTGAAACCGACTGAACCCTTCCTGCAGATAACGATGGTTTTACTTTTTTCCATAAAACAGGAGAAAGTTCATAACCAACCAATCTATCTAAAATACGACGAGCTTGTTGAGCATCAACTAAATTTTGATCAATTTTTCGAGGATTTTCAACAGCTTTAGTGATAGCATTCTTTGTAATCTCATGAAAAACAATACGTTTTGTTTTATCCTCTTTTAAATCTAACGCTTCTAACAAATGCCAAGAAATAGCCTCTCCTTCACGGTCCTCATCGGAAGCCAACCAAACCGTTTCGGCTTCTTTTGCTAATTTTTTAAGTTCTGTAACCAATTTTTTCTTGTCGGCAGGTATCACATACTCCGGTTCAAATCCATTTTCAATATCAACAGATAAGTTTTTTCCGTGTAAGTCCCTAATATGACCAAAGCTTGATTTAACCAAAAAGTCTTTACCTAAAAACTTTTCGATTGTTTTTGCTTTAGCTGGAGACTCAACGATTACTAGATTTTTTATCATATTAATATGTTAAGTATTATGGATATTTCAAAAAAATTATTCTGCAAAGAAATAAAATAATATTCTTGATTTGCAAATTATTGGAATTACTTTAATGAAATAACTTTTTTATTGGCAAAAAATAACAAGCAATTTTAGTTTGTTTTAAAGTGTGTCATTTTGTCATTAAACTGTATTTTTAATTAACTTTGCACCCAATTAGATTGAAAAATGAAAGAGTTAGAAAAGACAATTGACGAGTCGATACAAGGTAGTGCAACACTTATAGAGCCGAAATCAAACGATGGAAAAAAGCTTTATATTGAAAGCTATGGTTGCCAGATGAATTTTTCTGACAGCGAGATTGTTGCATCTATACTTTCGGATAATGGTTTTAACACCACAAAAAATATTGAAGAAGCTGATGTTGTTTTTGTAAATACTTGCTCCATTCGTGAAAAAGCTGAATTAACGGTAAGAAACAGATTAAAATCGTTTACCAAATACAAAAAACAAAAGCCTGAATTAATTATTGGTGTTTTAGGTTGTATGGCTGAACGAGTTAAATCTAAATTTTTAGATGAAGAAAAACTGGTTGATATTGTTGTTGGACCTGATGCATACAGAGATTTACCAAATCTCGTAAATCAAGCAGAAGATGGCAGAAAGGCTGTAAATGTACTTCTATCTAAAGAAGAAACTTATGCTGATATTAGTCCTGTTAGATTGTTGAGTAACGGTGTTACTGCTTTTATTTCTATTACTAGAGGCTGCGATAACATGTGTACTTTTTGTGTTGTACCTTTTACCAGAGGTAGAGAACGAAGCAGAAACCCTGAAAGCATTTTAAAAGAAGCTCAGGATTTATTTGACAGAGGATTTAGAGAAGTAACCTTGCTTGGTCAAAACGTAGATTCGTATTTGTGGTATGGGCAAGATGGTTTGAAAAAAGAATTTGAAAACTTGAGTGTTGAGGAAAAAGCACAGTCAGTTAGTTTTGCTCAATTAATGGAAAAAGTTGCCTTAATAAATCCTTTATTACGCGTAAGATTTTCTACTTCTCACCCTAAAGACATTAGTGATGATGTTTTACATATCATAAATAGGTATGAAAACATTTGTAAACATATTCATTTACCAGTTCAAAGTGGTAGCTCTCGTATTTTGGAGTTGATGAATAGAGGTTATTCTCGCGAATGGTACTTAGAACGTATAAAAGCGATTAAAACAATTATTCCTAGCTGTACCGTTTCTTCCGATATTATTTCTGGATTTTGTTCCGAAACAGAAGAAGAACACCAAGAAACTTTATCATTAATGGAGGCCGTTAAATACGACTTTGCATTTATGTTTTCGTATTCGGAACGACCAAACACCCAAGCTGAACGTAAGTTTGATGATGACATTGATGAAGAAACAAAGAAAAGAAGGTTACAAGAGATTATTGATTTACAAAAAGTTCATTCGTTAGAACGAAATAGAGCTTTTATTGGAAAAGAATATAAGATTTTGATTGAAGGATTATCTAAAAAATCTGACCAAGAATTTTATGGTAGAACATCGCAGAATACCGTGGTGGTTTTTCCAAAAGGCAATCATAAAATTGGCGACTATATAAATGTACATGTTAATGATTGTACAAGAGGAACATTATTGGGTTCGGTGATTTAAAAGAATTTAAAATGGACGCACAACAAATAAAACAACGATTTGGCATTATTGGCTCTTCACCCGCACTAAACAGGGCTATTGATATAGCTGCTCAAGTGGCTGTAACCGACTTATCTGTTTTAATTAGTGGAGAAAGTGGAACTGGTAAAGAGGTGATGCCACAAATTATTCATCAGTTAAGCTCAAGAAAACACAACAAATACATTGCTGTAAACTGTGGTGCAATACCAGAAGGAACTATTGATTCGGAGTTGTTTGGGCACGAAAAAGGAGCTTTTACTGGAGCGCATGATGCTCGAAAAGGTTATTTTGAGGTTGCTGATGGCGGAACCATTTTTTTAGATGAAGTTGGAGAGTTACCGCTACCTACACAAGCTCGTTTGTTAAGGGTGTTAGAGTCGGGTGAGTTTATTAAAGTAGGTTCATCGAAAGTTCAAAAAACCAATGTACGAATAGTTGCAGCTACCAATGTAAAATTGCCCGATGCTATTAGCAAAGGAAAATTTAGAGAAGATTTGTTTTACCGATTAAACACGGTGCCAATTAACTTGCCTCCGCTAAGAGAACGAAAAGAAGACATTCATTTGTTGTTTCGAAAATTCGCATCCGATTTTGCTACAAAATACCGAATGCCTTCTATTGTTTTAGAGCCAAGTGCTATTGAAACCATTACCAATTATCGTTGGCCAGGAAATATCCGACAATTAAAAAATGTAGCCGAACAAATTTCAGTAATAGAAAATGCTAGAAACATTACTACCGAAATTGTATTAAGATATTTACCTAGCAATACTACTTCTAACTTACCTGCGTTATACGATGGTGCAGATAAATCAGATTTATCGGAACGCGACATATTGTATAAAGTATTGTTTGGATTAAAAAACGACGTAATTGAGTTAAAAAAATTGGTGTTTAGCATCATCAATAGTCAAGAAGCATCATCAATTGATTCGGAAAACAAAAATTCGATTTTAAAGAGCATACAACAGTTGTATTCAAGCTCTGAAGAGTTGGTGCACAACAGAGAGGTGGAACAAGAAAAAATATATAAACCTCAAATTATAAGCAACGACAACATTACTCAGCACGAAGAAGTTATGGAAGAATCTTTATCTTTAGCAGATAAAGAAAAGGAGTTTATTATAAAAGCGCTTGAAAAATACAATGGTAAACGTAAGAATGCTGCCACAGAATTGGGTATTTCTGAACGAACCTTGTACCGTAAAATAAAAGAATACAATTTAGACAATTGAGAACATCATCGTTAAAATATACTTTACTTATTGTTGTAATAGCTGCTTTAGCTGCTTGTAAGGCAAACTACTCGTTTACAGGTGCTGCTATTGCTGACGATGTAAAGACCGTTTCAGTAAAAACATTCCAGAATTTTGCTCCGTTGGCAAACGTAAATTACAGTCAAACTTTTACCGAAGCATTAAAAGATATTTTTATATCTCAAACCAACTTAACGCTGGCTTCAAGTAATGGCGATTTACAGTTTGAAGGCTCTATTACCAATTATCAAATTACATCGGTGGCAATTCAAGGCAACGAAACAGCAGCAAAAAACCGTTTAACCATTACGGTTCATGTAAAGTTTAACAACACCAAAGACAAAAAACAAAACTTTGAAACCGATTTTACTCGATTTACCGATTACGACAGTTCGGTAAATATTTCAGGTATTGAAGATGAATTGATTAAGGAAATAAATACACAGTTAACACAAGATATTTTTAATAAATCGGTAGGAAGCTGGTAAATGCAAACAACTCATTTTATAAAATACATTGCTGATGCAAACGCAGCACGACAGGTTTCTGAAACCGAAGCAGCTTCGTTGGTTAAAGAATTTCCGTATTGCCAAAGTGGGCAATTGTTATTAGCCATACACCTCAACCAAAACAACCATTTGTTATTTGAGCAACAATTGAAAAAAAGTGCCATTTACAGTGCCGACCGTAAACGCTTGTTCGATTTAATTAACGCTGCCGTTGAAGTAGAACAAGCTCAACCTGCCGTTACAGAAACACCTGCTATAGAAACCAAGATTATTTTAGAACAATCGGAACCTATCGTAGAAATTAAAGAAACCGTTAAAGAATCTATTACTACAGAAACAACCCAACAAGCTGACGAAGAGCTAAACAAGAAAGACAAGTTGTTGGAATTGGAATACATTAACCAAGCTATTTCGAACAGTTACTCGTTGGAGTTGGAAGAGGGAAGTGAGAAGACAGAAGACAGAAGACAGAAGTGGGAAGAGGGAAGACAGAGGACAGAAGATGGAAGCAAGGAGTTTGAAGTAGAAGAATTAGATGAAAATGCTACATTTACGTTTAGCGATTGGTTGAAACATTTACCTACTTCTGCACCTCAAGGAACTCAAGAAAAAACACCAAGAAAAAATATTAACCTCGACCTGATAGACAAGTTTATACAAGAAGACCCTAAGATTAAACCTAAAAAAACCGAATTTTACTCGCCCATTAACATGGCAAGGCTAAGTGTAGTTGACGATTCTGACCTGGTGAGCGAGACGCTAGCCCTTATCCAGGTTGAGCAAGGAAACCTTGAGGCAGCTATAAAAACATATCAGAAATTAAGTTTGAAAAATCCAGAAAAAAGAACTTATTTTGCAAACCAAATTAAAATTTTAAACCAAAAAATAAAATAGATGTTTACATTAATCACCGTTTTAGTAATAATAGTATGTGCATTGTTGTTACTTATTGTTTTAATCCAAAATCCTAAAGGTGGTTTGGATTCAGCGTTTTCTACCAACAACCAAGTAATGGGTGTTAGAAAAACTGCCGATTTTTTAGAAAAAGCTACTTGGACTTTAGGTATTGCTTTAGTGGTACTGAGTATTGCTTCTGCCGCTGTTAACCCAACCAAAACTATTGACGAAGACTCAGTAAACCAATCGAAAATACAAGAACAAATTGACGAGAAAGTATTGCCAGTACAAAATGCTCCTCAAAATGTTAACGGTGCTCCGTTACCAAACGAAGAACAACCAGCTCCTGCTGAAGGACAATAAGATACAATTCGTATAATTTAAAAAGCCCAACTCAAATGAGTTGGGCTTTTTTTATATCATACTTTTCAAAAACAATATTTTGTATATTTGATTAAACTATTGCAATGCTTTAAAAAGCAATTACCAATATTTTGAAATAAAATGAATAAAAGCACCACTATACTTATACTATGTCTAATTACTTTGTTTGCTTGTAAAAAAGAGAGTAAAGAGGAGAGAGAGGCGCATGATGACAAACTAACCTTACAACGAGCCAATTATACTGGTAACGAATTACGTATTGATGGATATTACTATAGTGTTTGGAGTGGTGGATTTTATCATATGCGAGTGTTTTATAGAAATGGAACTGTTAAGCAAACAGGTTCTCCTTCTGGATCTAATATTTCGGATGCAGACAATTATATTTCAACCATTAGTACAGAAATTATGACTAAGAAATATGGTTGGGGTGTCTTTATAATTAATGGAAGTAGTATTAAACTTGAAGAATGGATGGCAGGAAGTAATAAACTAGCAGCTTATACTAGAGAAGGGACAATTTTGAATGACACAACATTCAAATTTACTCAAGTTTATAGATTAGTTAGTGGTGTTAAAACAGGTGTGTCTGCTCTAGATGAAACGTTTTATTTTAGGCAATACAGCCCAAAACCAGATAGTACCAATCAGTACATACCATAGGTAATATTTGAAACTATACCTTTCTTTTCAACTCAAAGTGTTTACCTAAATATACACGGCGTACTTGTTCGTCGTTAGCTAATTCTTCAGCAGTACCCGCTTTTAAAATACTACCTTCAAACAGTAAATAAGCTCTATCGGTAATGCTTAAGGTTTCTTGTACGTTGTGGTCGGTAATTAAAATACCTATGTTTTTTTCTTTTAGTTTCGATACTATTTGCTGTATGTCTTCCACCGCAATAGGGTCAACACCTGCAAAAGGCTCGTCTAACAATATAAAACTTGGGTTTGAGGCTAAGGCACGCGCAATTTCTGTTCGTCGTTTTTCTCCACCCGATAAATTGTGCCCTAAATTTTTACGCACATGGTTTAAGCTAAATTCATCCAACAGTTCTTCCAATCGTTCAGCTTGTTCAGCTTTGGTTAGCGGCATCATTTCTAAAATAGCCGTAATGTTATCTTCTACACTCAATTTACGAAACACCGAAACCTCTTGTGGTAAATAACCTATGCCCATTTGTGCTCTTTTATACATGGGCGAGGTGGTAATTTCTTTATCGTCTAAAAATACTTTGCCTTCGTTGGGTCTAACCAAACCAACAATCATGTAAAACGAAGTGGTTTTTCCAGCTCCATTTGGACCTAACAAACCCACAATTTCGCCTTGTTTTACATCAAAAGAAACGCCTTTTACCACTTCTCTTTTGCCATAACGTTTTCGTATATTTTCTGCTCTTAAAATCATATTATATTACAAAAATAACCATTCTGCTTTTAGGAATTTTTTAATAAAACTAAATGTCAGTTCGAGTTTTTTCTGAAAGAAAAAGTATCGAGAACACATCTATTATTTTATTGAAAATTTACATTCTCGATACATCCCGCAATTCTGCTGGACACTCGAATTGACAAATTTTTACAAACGCAGATTGGTAAAAATAATCTTTTTTTCAATTAATTTTTTTGGTTTTTAACTTACCAAATATAACATTTAACCACATAGGCAACATCGTATTTTGTTTTAAAAAGAAAATAAACTAGTGCCTCATAGTTTTTCCCGACTTGTCGGGAATACTATTGTTTTTCTCATGATTACTTAGGCAAAAAAACAACAACAAACTTCACTTTGTTTCTATGTGGTTAAATAAGAAAATTGGGTTTTATTTACTTTTTATTACCCTTTGTGAAACAAAGATGCTAAACTCGTACAATATCAACAATGGTATAGACATTAACACTTGGCTCATTACATCGGGCGGAGTAATAATTGCAGAAGCAATTAAAACCACCACAATAGCATGTTTACGGTATTTACGCATAAACTCAGGAGTAACAATGCCCACTTTAGTTAAAAAGTAAATGATTAATGGTAACTGAAAAACCAAACCACAAGCCAAGGTAACTGTTGTTACTGTCGAAATAAACGAACTCAAGCTAATTTGGTTAGCCACCGATTCACTTACTTGATAGTTTCCTAAAAAATGTACCGAAAAAGGTGAGATTAAGTAGTAACCAAACAAAATACCTATGGCAAATAAAATAGAACCTGCAAAAATTAATCGTTGTGCATATCTACGCTCCTTTTCAGCTAATGCTGGAGCAATAAAACGCCATAATTCAAAAAGTATGTAGGGAAAAGAAACAATAATACCACCAATAATCGAGACCATAATGTGCGTAGAAAACTGCCCACTCATATCAATGTTTATCAAACTAAAATTGAGGTCGCCCATACACAACAAGTCGCCTTTATCCAACCAATGAGATAAATCGCAAAATAGTTGATACGTCCAAAAATCAGCACTTTTTTGTGCTAGAATAATTTTATCAAAAACAAAAGTTGGAAAGGCAAAAATAAGAATGGTGAAAATCAAAATCACCACACTTGCTCTAACCAAATGCCACCGCAACACCTCTAGGTGCTCCAAAAACGACATTTCAGCTTTGTTTTTATTTGAATTACTCATTTAAGGTACAAATGTACTTTTTAAAAAATTAAACAATGTAGTTTTTTTTTACCACATAGACACATAGTTTCTCACTGTAAAAAGATTATAAAATCCATTTAAAGAGGTCGCAATAGTTTTCTTCCGATTTATCGGAAGAACTATGTTTTGCTAAATACAATTTAGTGTTAAAGAACTATGTTCCTATGTGGTTTCAACAATAAAACCATCGCATATTCTATTAATAAAAACTATCGTCTTTGGTTAGTTTAATATCGTTAACAAATTGCTTTATTTTTTGCTCGTCTTGTTTTTTACAAACCAACAAAATATTGTCCGATTCTACCACAATATAGTCGTCTAAACCTTGTAAAACTACCAACTTGTCTTTAGGTACATTCACAATGTTATTCGAAGAATCATACATCATAACCGTGTCACCAACAATAGCATTTTTGTTTTCGTCTTGTGGTAAATGAGTATAAATAGATCCCCAAGTTCCTAGATCTGACCAGCCAATATCTGCACTTATCACATATACATTGGTCGATTTTTCCATAATACCATAATCGATGGAAATATTTTTACAAACCGAATAAGTTTTTTGAATAAAATCAGCTTCCTGTGGTGTATTATACAAACTAGTCCCATCTTTAAATTGTTGGTTCATTTGAGGCAACAACTTATCAAAAGCATTGTTAATGCTTTTTAAACTCCAAATAAACATGCCCGAATTCCAGCAAAATTCACCACTTTCAATAAATTGTTTGGCTAAATCTAAATCTGGTTTTTCAGTAAAGGTTTTCACCTTTTTAATTTCATCGTTAATTGATGAGTGATTGCTATCGAATTGAATATAACCATAGCCAGTATCTGGTCGGCTTGGAGTAATTCCTAAAGTAACCAAACAATCATCTTTTTCGGTATAACTTAATGCTAAATTGATAACACGAACAAACTCATCTTCTTTTAAAATTAAGTGGTCGGCAGGAGCAACAACAATGTTTGCATTAGGATTTTTTAAAGCAATTTTATGGTTAGCATAGGCAATACATGGAGCGGTATTTTTTCTACTTGGCTCACAAATAATTTGTTCATCGGTGATGCCTTTTAATTGCTCATTAATCAAGTCTTTATACATGTCATTGGTAACAATGTATATGTTTTCTTCGGGGCAAATGCGTTTTAACCTTCGGTAGGTTTGTTGTATTAAGGTTTCTCCTGTACCTAAAATATCTAAAAACTGTTTAGGCTGAGATGTCCTGCTCATAGGCCAAAAGCGGCTACCAATGCCGCCTGCCATAATTACGCAGTAGTTATTCGGGTTTAACATGTTGTTATTTTAATTTAGACAATGCTGCTTTCAATTGTACAAAAAGCCCATCAATTTCTGATAAAACTGCTGTACCAACCGAAAGTCTGTACCAAGTAGAGTCAGCTGAAGAACCAAAAGCATTAAAAGGAACAATTGCAATTTTAGCTTCATCCAATAAATATGCAGTTACATCAGCTGTTGATGCTAACAATTTTCCATCAGCTGTTTTCTTTCCAACCAAGTTGAAATTTACCGTTAAATAAATAGCAGCTTCTGGTGCAATGGCATCAACTTGAAAGCCTTGATTTTTCAATTCAATCATGCCTTTGTAAAAAGCATTTAATCGTTGGTTAATTTCGCTTTTAAACGAAGTCAAGTATTTGTCAATAGCAGTATCGTTAACCAAATATTTAGCCGATGCAACTTGTTCTGCTTTTGGCGACCAAGCTCCAACATGGCTCAATATTGATTTCATTTTATCAATGATTTTTTGTGGCCCAAAAGCCCAACCAACTCTAACTCCAGTTGCAGCAAATGATTTAGAAATACCATCAATGTAAATCGTATAGTTTTTAATATCTGGACATAAAGTTACTGGGTCAACATGACGAGTTTCTCCAAAAGTTAATGTCCAGTAAATTTGATCGTACATTAAATACAAAGGTTTTCTTGATAAACCTCTTTTTTTGTTTTCTTCCAGCACCATTTCGCAAATTTCTTTTAAGCCTTCCTCTGTAAAAGTTGTTCCTGTTGGATTTAACGGCGAACAAATTGCAAGCATCGTTGCTTCGCTAATGTGCGGTTTTAAATCTGCAGCAGTAGGCATAAATTTGTTTTCAGGAGAAGTTTCAACCAAAATTTGTTGTGCTCTTGAAAGGTGTGTATAATGGTTGTTGTTCCATGATGGCACAGGAAACAACACTTTATCTTGCGGGTCGATTAAAGTTTGAAAAACAGCATATATTAACGGACGAGCACCTCCAGAAATTAAAATCTGGTTGGCATTGTATTCCAATCCTTCTCTGGTATGTAAAAAACGAGAAACTGCCTCTCTCAATTCTTGTATTCCATTTGCTGGAGGATAATTGGTTTCTTCGTTCTGATAAGCCTTGATAATTTCATTTTTTAACTCTACAGGAATTGGAAAAATTTTAGGGTTAAAGTCGCCAATGGTAAGGTTGTGAATTTTTTCGCCTTTATCCATTTTAGCTTTAACTTCTCCAGCAAGTTTAATAATTTCTGAACCGATTAAATTTTCGGCCATTTCGGAAACTTTTTGATTGATGATAGGTTCGTGTAATGAAATACTCATAGTCTTTTATTTGTTTAGTGTCGCGAAGTTAAGAAAAGCGAGTTCCTTATAAAATTTTTTAAGGTTATTATTTTTCAACAAAAGCCCAATTTTAATTTAAATTTAACATCGTTGTTAAAATTTTAATCAACAATTACTTCTGCTGCTCCGTGTATTAGGTACTTTCTTCTAGTACTATTTTCTACACAAAGAAAACGAGTTCTTTGTTTTGCTCCCTTAATAAAATTTCGTTTGTTTTTCAACGAAAACACCGCTCCATCAGGCAAATCAACCAAATGAATAGATTGTTCGGTATGAACATCGTATTTTTTTAACGCCAACGTAAGTTTAAAATCTCGAACAGAAGAAGCAGCTGGATTTTTAATGTGTTTTTGTAAAATTTGAGTCAAATCATCCGGAAAAACTTGCTTTTCAAGCAACACTTGCATCAACTCAGCAAACTGATTTTTCCATTCTGATCCATGTGGTAAAACACGTTTTTTAAATTTTTCTGCAATCAATAAATGAGCAAACTCGTGTGTGAGTGTAATTAAAAAAGCATATTGGTTTAGGTTTCGGTTTACAGATATTCGGTGTGGAAGAAAGCCTCTTCTGGCTCTAAAATCGCCTAATTTTGTACTCCTTGCTTTTGAAAAAGCTAATTTAAACTCATAATCACCAAACCATTGTAGTAACGTTGGCAAACTACTTTCTGGAACGTGCTTAATTAATAAATCATGATTCATTTACGCAAAAATTTGGTAAACGATAAAACTAGATAAATATGCCAACACCCCCATATATACCAACTGAATTAGTGGCCACTTTATCGATTTTGTTTCTCGATAAACCACCGCTAATGTAGCCATACACTGCATTGCAAACGCATAAAACAACAGTAACGACATGGTGGTTGCTTTTGAATACAATTTTTCGCCAGTTACATGGTTTTTAGCATTCATCATTTTTGTACGAATTGAAGCGGTATTATCCTCATCGCCTACACTATACAAGGTAGCCATTGTACCAACAAAAACCTCTCTTGCAGCAAACGAGGTAACCAAGGAAATTCCTATTTTCCAATCGAATCCTATAGGTTGAATCAACGGCTCAATGGTTTTTCCAATCATACCTGCATACGATGATTCTAATTTTTCGGCAGCAATTAAGGTATTGATTTCATTTTCAGTAAGAGACGTATTATTATACATCTTATTATCAGATTGAGACGTATAATCATACGTCTCTACGGTGTATTTTTTTTCTATTTGCTCAAACTTATCTCCAGGTCCATAAGAAGACAACACCCAAAGTACAATAGAAATGGCGACAATAATTTTTCCTGCATCGAACAAGAAAATTTGAACTTTGCTATAAATCGACAATCCCACATTTTTCCAGCGAGGCATTCTGTAAATGGGCATCTCCATAATAAAACTGCTCTTCTCTTTCGATTGAATGAGCTTTTTCATTACCCAAGCAGCAGCCAAAGCAGCAATAAAACCAATTAAATAAAGCCCCATCATTAACAAGCCCTGCATATTAAATATCCCCCAACTGCTTTCTTTTGGGATAACTAAACTTATCAATAAAGTGTAAACTGGAATACGTGCCGAACAACTGATTAATGGTGCTACCATTATGGTGATTAAACGCTCTTTAAAATTATTGATGGTTCGAGTACTCATTATTGCAGGCACAGCACATGCTGTACTACTCAACAATGGAATAATTGATTTTCCGTTTAACCCAAATTGTCGTAAAATCCTATCCATTAAAAAACTAACTCGCGACATGTAACCAGTATCTTCAAGTATTACAATAAACCCAAACAACATCGTAATTTGAGGCACAAACACAAAAATCCCACTCAATCCAGCTACAATACCATTCACCATTAAATCGTTAAAAATACCAGGCGGCAAGGTATTCCCTAACCACTCGCCCAAGAGTAAAAACCCATTTTCGATAAGCTCCATGGGGTATGACGACCATGAGAAAATGGCCTGAAAAATGGTAAATAATATTCCTAGAAAAATGAGGTATCCGTAAATTTTATGGGTTAAAATATTATCTATTTTCTTGGTCAGTATAGCTATTTTATCCTCTCCTTTTTGGTTTAAGCATTGCGATAAAATTTGATTGATTTTACTATACCTTAGCATGGTTTCATCAACAACACCAGACGAAGAAGTTTTTTCATCAATAAATTTAACCGAACTCGTATTACAATTAATTACCGCTTCTTTAAGCTCTTGAAGCCCTTTGCCTATTTGAGCATTGATTGGAATAACAGAAATACCAAGCAGACTAGCTAATTTTTCGATGTTTATTTCTTGCTTATTTTTTTGAAGCAAGTCCATCATATTTAACACCAGCACCACTTTTTTACCCAAATCCATTATTTGAGTTAAAAGCAACATATTCCTTTTTAAATTGGTAACATCAGCAACCACAACAATTACATCGTGCTCGGCAGCATTTAAAACTTGTTCATGCGTTACTTTTTCGTCTTCGGAGTTTGGCGAAAGACTATACGTTCCAGGCAAATCAACTACATTCACCAACTGGTTATTTACCTTAAAGGTTCCCGACTTTTTATCGACTGTAACACCAGGGAAGTTACCTACTTTCTGGCTCAATCCCGTTAAGCCATTAAAAAGCGTACTTTTTCCCGTGTTTGGGTTACCAACTAATAATACGTTCAATAGATTTTTCTCGGCAATACTCAAAATAATTAGCTTGCTTTATTGATTTCGATGTGTTTAGCGTCTTTTTTACGGATGCTTAAACAGTTACATCCAGAGGTGATAATCATGGGGTCGTGAAGCGGAGCAATACGTTCAACTTTAATTTCTTCACCTAAAATAAAACCCATGGTAAGCAGCTGCACAGCCAATTGTTCGTCGACAATGTTACAGATGGTTCCTCCTTCGTTTTCTTTAAGTTGATCTAAAGTTGTCATGTCTTGCTTATTTAGATTTAGTCTAAATAAAGCTCAAATGTAATTTTTTTTTCAGTGCCAACACATGATTAATATCAGAAAAGAAGGAAGAAAGGTGTAAAAGAAGAAAAAATTGGACTACACGTTACGGTAAGTTGGGTTTTGAGAATAGTGCCCCCACTTAGGGCAGGTATTGCATTTGCTCTTTTTACTCCCTGAACAAGCGAATAACACACTTGTTATAAATATTCCTAGTACAATATGTTTTAATTTTAGTTTCATTGAAAATCAAAGTTAAGATTTATCATTAAAAAGAATCAGTTTTACTTTATTTTATAAAAACCTTAATTCTACCCTTCTATTTTTAGCTTTACCTTCTGGTGTAGAGTTATCTTTGATAGGAATTTTACTTCCCTCTCCCCTACTTTTTATTCGCGTAGCACTAACACCTTTATCAATTAAATATTTTGATACTTGATTAGCCCTATCTATTGATAATTTAATATTCTCTGATTCGTTACCATCACTATCAGTATGCCCGATTATTTCGACTTTGAAATTTAAATTTGTTTCTAAAACAGTTACAATTTTATCTAATTCAAAATTGGAACTAGCTAGTAATTCGGTACTACCTGTTTTGAAATTTATGTTGTTTAATACTATACCTTCAGATAGGTTCGTGTTTAACTTTAAAGAAACATTATCAATAAAATAATAAACATAATTCTCAAAAGTAGGCCCAGGATCAACATTCTTTATTTTAACATCTTTGTTTTTTCTAAAATTGCCTATTACTATATATTTTTCACCTCCTCTAGCGATGTAATCTCCCGAATATTTATCCCAACCAGATTTGTTCCCAAAAAACTCTGGAGAGACAATATCAGGCTTTACTGGAATTACACCATCTGTTTTTAGTTGCAAAAATTCATTACTAAAATACACTCCAAGATTATTTATCGAAATATGCCAATTCTTAGCTAAACTTAAAAACATCTCGAAACTATATATAGATCCTTTCTTCAGGGAATCACTAAGTTCCAATTGTATATATTCTTTTAAATTATCTACCCCAATGGAATTATTAACAAAAACACCTATCCCAACAAATCCCTTACCACTCACTGGCTCACGTTTTCCATAAGAATAACGAGGATAATTATCTTCGTCACATTCATGAATAAAATCAAAAGTTCCTTGATTTGGATTGGTTACATGTAAAAGTGTCTTCGATTTTTCTAGAGTTTTTAATCCCTGTGGGCATGATGATAATTCTTCAAAATCACCATTCAAAATAAGGTTTTGAGCGTGAGCTTTAATACCAAAACTTATAACTAATATTAATAACAGTGGTCTCATTAAACGGTGAAAACTAATTGAACGCATGAAGTTATAAAAATATTTCAAAAACAGCTATACCTACTACAACTAAATGGGTGATGAAAAAATTAATAAAAATTTACTTGATGATGTTTTTTAATAAATAATTACTTTTATCGAGTAGAAATAAGAAATGATTACAGCTTTACATACCATAGGTGAATACTTTATTTTAATGAGTAGGGTTTTTAGAAAACCTGACAATTGGAGATTGTACCGCAAACAGACCCTACTAGAAATTACCACGCTAGGTTTGGGTTCGTTAGGATTAATCGCCATTATTTCTTTTTTTATGGGTGCAGTTGTTACATTGCAAACAGCATCAAATATTGATAGTCCTTTAATTCCTGATTACGCCATTGGTTTTGCAACTCGACAATCGTTTATTTTGGAACTAGCACCTACGATGATGTGCTTGATATTGGCCGGGAAAATTGGTTCTAACATTGCTTCCGAAATAGGTACAATGCGAATTACTGAACAAATTGACGCTTTAGAAATTATGGGAGTAAATTCAGCCTCTTATTTAATCTTACCCAAGATTGTTGCTGCCCTTTTAATTGTTCCTGTAATTATTGTTTACAGTATGTTTTTAGGTGTTATGGGTGGTTGGTTTGTTTCTGCCTACTCCGATTTTACTTCCATGGATAAGTACATTTTAGGTATTCGTTGGAATTTTACCTTGTTTAGCATTGTTTACGCCTTGATTAAAACCTTGTTTTTTGCCTTTATCATTACCAGTGTTCCTGCATTTTTTGGTTACTATACCAGAGGAGGCTCAATCGAAATTGGTAAAGCGAGTACCAAATCGGTTGTTTACAGCAGTATATGTATCCTTATTGTAAATTATATAATTACTGAATTGTTGTTGATATAGATGCTAGAGATTAAAAACATAAGCAAATCGTTCTACAACAAAAATGTTTTAGATAATGTTTCCGCCACTTTTAAGCAAGGCGAAATGAATCTTATTATTGGGGCTAGTGGCTCTGGAAAATCTGTACTTACTAAATGTATTGTTGGTTTACACGAGGTTGACAGTGGCACTGTAGAGTTTGATGGTAGAGAATTTACCTCAATGGATTTTATGAAACGTAAAGCAGTTCGTTCCGAAATAGGTATGTTATTTCAAGGTTCGGCGCTTTTTAACTCTCTAACAGTTGAGGAAAATATTCTCTTTCCTTTAGAGATGTATACCAAGATGACGAAAGAGGAAATGTTGGATAGGGTTAATTTTTGTCTTCAACGTGTTGATTTAAAAAATGTCAACCATCTTTTTCCTGCTGAACTAAGTGGTGGAATGCAAAAGCGTGTTGGTATTGCTCGTGCTATAGCTTTAAATCCAAAATATTTATTTTGTGATGAACCTAACTCTGGTTTAGACCCAAGAACAGGTATATTGATTGACAACCTTATTATGGAACTTACAAAAGAATACCAAATAACCACTATAGTTATTACTCACGATATGAACTCCGTTATGGAAACAGGAGAAAATATTATGTTCTTACATCAAGGTAAAAAATGGTGGGAAGGTGATAATGTAGAAATACTAAAAACCGACAATCCAGAACTGTGCGACTTTGTCTATGCCTCAAAAATTATGCAGAAATTTAAAGGATTCTAAAACAGCTGTATCGTTTGTTTCTTGGTATGGTTTTCACCATCAACTCCAACAGCAACAACAACAATGTAGTACGTTCCCTTAGGTAAAATTTGATTGTTCAAATCTCTACCATCCCAAAAACCTTCTAATGTTTTCCACTCAAAAACTAAGTTTCCTTTAGAGTCTCTGACAACTGCAGTAAACGATTTAATGTTTTCACCATCAATTTTTATTACATCGTTAATTCCATCGGCATTTGGAGAAAAAACTGTTGGTATTGTTGAAATAGAAGATTTGATATTTTGCTCAACTGTAATAACTTGTAGAGTTGTTTTTGCATTAGCATTTTTATCAATAGCCGTAAGTTTAACGGTATATTTTCCAGGAGCAGTATAGGTATGAAAGCTATTTTCTTGTCCAGAAATTTCAGACCCATCTCCAAAATCCCATGAATAAGCTACTGCATTTCCATCTACATTAAACTCAACATCTAAAGGTGCCTTACCCTTCGTTTGGCTTGCTTTAATTTTAACTGTTAAATCAATCTGTTCTGTTACTTTTTTATCAGCAACACTACCAGAAGCATTGCTATTACTAGAAACTGCAAAAGTATTGTTGTTATTTTGTGGTGTAGCAACAACATTCGATTGAGATTTATTTTCAGTTTTTACAGGTTGTTTGTCTGATTTTGTATTATTATCAGCATTAATTTGTTTTTCAACACTTTCTGCTGTGGTTTTCTCTGAATTATTTTGAACAGAAGTCTCGTTGGTATTTGTTTCAGCAACAACTTTTTCTGTAACTTCTATTGTTGGAGTTAATGCTTCTTGATTGTTCTCCTGATGGATTTCTGTAACCACCGTTGAAACTGGTGATTTAACTTCATTTTTACTGTCTGATAAATAATAAACCGATGTAGCTAAACCTGAAGCAATAACAACTCCAGCAACAATTTTAATTAAAACTGCTTTTGAAGCAGATGCTGCTAACGATGATGGATTATTTGGCAAACCATTACCTGCACTAATATGACTTTGAATATTGCTCCAAACAGATGGGTCAACATTGGCTTCAAAACCATCAAATGCATTCTTAAATACTTCTTCTATGTTATTAAAATCTTTCTTCACTGTATTATATAATCTTTTCTTCTATTATTATCTTTTGTAAATAAACTCTTGCTCTCGAATATTGTGACTTAGAGGTGTTAATCGATATGTTTAGTTCGTCTGCTATTTCTTGATGCGTGTAACCCTCAATAGCGTATAAGTTAAACACTGTTCTAAAACCTGGTGGCATTTGTTGTATAATTTTCAACAAGTCATTTGCCCCCATTTGGTCTAAAACATTTTCGTTTTCGGTAGGCAAACTAAAATCAACAGCATCTAAATCAACATTATTTTCAAATTTTTTGTTTTTTCTAATTTGATCCAATGCTGTGTTCACTAAAACCTTTCTAATCCAACCTTCTAAAGAACCTTCATTATTGAATAAATGTAGTTTTTCAAAAACCTTAACAAAACCCATTTGCAACACATCTTGAGCTTCTTCAGCATCTTTAGTATAACGCAAACAGACCCCCATCATTTTCCTTGAAAACGATTCAAATAAATATTTTTGAGCCAAAACGTCTTTTTCGAGACATTTCTTTACCAATTGCTCATCATTCATTTTCATCTACTCGGGTTTAAGATGCAATTTTTATAAAAAAGGTTGCATTATGCAGTCATAAAGTTAAACATTTCCACTTGTAGAGTTTATCTTTACGTTTTCTTAATTCAAATTTATGTCGAAATTATACATAATACCTACTCCAATTGGAAATTTAAACGACATCACCTTACGTGCGCTTGAAACATTAAAAAAGGTAGATTTTATTTTAGCTGAAGATACTCGGCAATCTTCCAAGTTGCTTAAACATTTTGAAATTGATAAAAAATTGGTGGCTTATCATCAACACAACGAACATAAAAGTATTGATAAAGTTATTGACCAACTTAAACAAGGAGCAACCATTGGTTTGGTTAGCGATGCTGGAACACCCGCTATTTCCGACCCTGGCTTTTTAATTGTACGAGCATGTATTGAAAATGATGTTGCTGTTGAATGTTTGCCTGGAGCTACCGCATTTGTTCCAGCCTTAGTAAACTCTGGTTTTCCTTGCGATAAATTTGTGTTTGAAGGCTTTTTACCACACAAAAAAGGACGACAAACTCGACTAAACCTTTTAAAGGAAGAAACCAGAACCATTATTTTTTATGAATCTACACATCGTTTATTAAAAACCTTAACGCAATTTGCGGAGTTTTTTGGCGAGGAACGACAAGTTTCTGTATCTCGAGAACTTACAAAGATGTTTGAAGAAAATGTGCGAGGAACCGTTAGAGAAGTGATTGAATATTACAAAACTAACGTTACAAAAGGCGAAATTGTAATTGTCGTTCATGGAGTCGAATAAAAGTTTCTTAACAATAACTTAATATTCGATTTTTTGAATCTTAACCTTTCAAGACTTATTTTTGAATCATGTCAAATTTAAAAGAAGTAGCAACAGTATTTTTTAAAATGGGTTGTTTTGCCTTTGGTGGGCCAGCAGCACACATTGCCATGATGGAGCAAGAAGTGGTTACCAAACGGAAATGGATGAGCAAAGACCACTTTTTAGATTTAATTGGTGTAACCAACTTGATTCCTGGTCCAAACTCTACCGAAATGACCATGCACTGCGGACACGAAAGAGCTGGTAAAATAGGTTTATTTGTTGCAGGGATTGCTTTTATTTTTCCTGCCATTGTTATTACTGCGATTTTAGCTTGGGCATATACCGAATATGGCGAATTGCCCAACATTAAACCATTTATTACAGGTATTAAACCAACTGTAATTGCAATTATTTTATCAGCTGTAATAACGTTAGGAAAAAAAGCTATAAAAAATGTAGAACTCGGCATACTTGGAGCTATCACATTAGGACTTTGCCTTGCAGGAGTGAATGAAATTATCGCCTTAATAGGTGTTGGTATTTTGGGTGGTATTTACTTTAATTTAAAAGACAACAACTCAACAAAAACCAAATTTTTATTTCCTTTCTTATTCATTCCTACCACCACCTTAGCTGTTGCAAAAATTTCATCGTTGAAAATATTTTTAATCTTTTTAAAAGTTGGAGCTGTATTGTATGGTAGTGGCTATGTGTTGTTTGCTTATTTAGATGCTGAATTGGTAACGAAAGGATTTTTAACCCAACAACAATTAATGGATGCTGTTGCAGCTGGGCAGTTTACTCCTGGACCAGTTTTATCTACAGCCACTTTTATTGGTTACCAAATGAATGGCATTTGGGGAGCATTGGCTGCAACAACTGGTATTTTCTTGCCATCGTTTTTGTTTGTTTTAATACTAAACCCCATTATTCCAAAATTGAGAGCTTCTAAATTGTTTGGCAATTTTTTAAATGCAGTAAATGCTTCATCTATAGCTGTAATTGCAGGAGTAATGATTACCATGAGCATTGAAACCATTACCAACCTCAATGCCATTATTATTTTAGCGGCTAGCTTACTCCTTACTTTTGTTGCTAAGCTAAATGTAATGTATATTATTTTGATTGGTGCTTTTTTAGGCTTTTTATTGCCTTATATTTTTTGATATAAAATTAACGCCTTTTTTATTTAATAAAACTTACAAACAAAGCATACCTAACACTTGACTTTATCAAAAAAATGCTCTACCTTCGTTTATCAACCGATTATATCGCATTAAAACGCGACATAGACAGGCGTTAGGCAACATTTGTCAAAGTATTACTAAATTAGCACTATGAGTATGATTTTTATTCAATTCCGTAAGATAGCAATTTCGATACTGTTGATGCATATTTTCTTAATATCATACAGTCAGACTGAAATTATTCAGAGTAACTGTCAATATGATTTAAATGAGATTCAATTTATTTATAATGTAGGATATATAGTTGGTGATAATGGCACCATTTTAAAATCAATTGATCAAGGGATGACTTGGTCAGATATAAGTACTAATGCTTATATTCTTACTAAAAAAAATCAAAAGGATGAACGGATTAATTTAACTTCTCTACATTTTATAAATGAGAATAAAGGGTTTATTATAGGAGAAAAAAAACTTATTAAAACTACTGATGGCGGAAAAACTTGGGCTGAGGTTAAAGACATTATAGGAGAAGATATTTATTTTCCTACTGATAATGTTGGATATATTTCCAAAGGATTAAGATTTGGAGAGAGTTATTCATATAAAACAAGTAATGGGGGTAAGTCATGGGAAAAAATTTCTTGTCCGAATGACGAAATGACATCTATCTATTTTTTTGATGAAAATATTGGTTATATGGGTGGAATTGGCGGACAAATATATATAACAGAAACAGCTGGAAGACTGTGGGAAAAATTGGATGTGGCTACTTCTCTTTATCCGATTTCAGCCATATATTTTAAAACACCTTATGAAGGCTTTGCACTTAATTCTAAAACGGGGATAGCTTCTGTTTTGGATGGAAAAAAAGGAACCACTTTGTGTTTAGACACGATAACAAAATTGAATAAATATAGAATAACATGGATTGACCAAGGAGAGTTTATGTATATATATAAAGATATAAATTTTCTAAATAACAAAATTGGTTATGCTGTTGGGGCTAGGCAGGTGTACCATAAATCAGGGGGCAGGGAACTTGGGATATTAGTTACAGGTGATGGTGGAAAGTCGTGGTTCCCTTTGTCGAATGATAAAAATGAAACTATTTTTAATTCGGTATCAAATTCTGGTATCGTAGTTGGTGAAAGAGGAACTATACTAAAGATTGATATAGATTATATTCTTAACAAGGATTATGAGATACAATTATTATTAAAAAAATGAAATTAGGTATACAAAAACTTACCATAATTAATAATTAAAAACGAAACCATGACGAGTGTATTATGTCCGAAATGTGGGTCTAACCAAATTTCAGCAAATAAGAAAGGATATAGTGGCAAGAAAGCACTAGGTGGTACGTTTCTTTTTGGTGGGATTGGACTTCTTGGCGGTACTCACGGAAGCAATAAAATTGAAATTACTTGCTTGAGTTGTAACAATAAATTTAAACCAGGAGAAGGTGCATCTTCACAAAAGGATTTTGTTAAAAAGAAGAAAAATAACTTTAATTTAAATGTAGGTTGTATTGGTATCATTGTGCTATTGGTAGTAATTGGATTGATTGTAGAAAAGTGTGAATCTAAAGAAGAAAAAGATACAATGAATTCACAAATTGAGGAATTATTGAACCCATAAGATAGTGAGGTCTGGATTGAAACCCTTATTCATATACGAAATAGGAGAGAGATGTCCCTCACTGCACAAAAGAGTTAGAAAAAACCGAAACCCAATTCCACAAGAAGAAGTGGAGTAATTAAAAATAAATGCTTTCAGAAAACTATAACTTAATTTTTAAGCAGACAATTTCTTCCTTTGCAAACAATATCAAGCAGTCAAAGGACGACACTTTAATCTCAAAAAAATATTCTTTATTTTACCCATCATTGGGCAAAAACTTTCTTATCGACAGACAACTGCTCGTTATCGGACAGGCAACAAACGGATGGAAGCCAAAATGGTTTGTAAAAGATATTCCTGCACAGACAGACAAAATCGTTACCGACAGCATTGACTATTCAAGCGAGGAGAAAGGTATATGTCCACTTGAATGGATAAATGAAAAATGGAGTGCATACAGTTTATTTCGTTCATTTTTCTGGAATGTAACTTACAAACTTGTAAAGGAAAAATACAATCGGTCTGACAAAGACTGGAATAATATTATTGCATGGAGTAACTTAATGAAAATTGCTCCGTCCGACTATGGCAATCCTAACAGCGAAGAACGACAGGCTCAAATGGAAGGTTGTGCAAAACTTTTTATACAAGAACTTGAAGACCTTAAGCCGAAAAATGTTTTAATAATTACAAATCTCGATACATGGGCTGAACCAATTTTACGACTGGCAAACATACAAATACAAGAAAAAAAAGGAAACTACATCCAAGCAATCGGACAGCACGAAAACACAAAAATAATTGTTACAAGACGACCGTTCATCGGACGACACAGACCATTTGTTGAAGAACTAAGCAAAGAATTAAACTAAGTGTGGCAGCCCCCCATCACTAGTCGTATTTTGCAACTATACTTTTATATCTCATCTATTTGAAATAGATTATCTAAATTAGCAAAACATGCAATACTATGGATAATAGATGTTTGGTAATTTATTTTTGTTGTGAATAAATAAAAACGCTGCCTAACATTCTATATATAATATGCCCTGTTGCTAGCATTTTAGCTTTGTGAAACTTAGGCAGTTTATGCCATAATTTTTGCTAGTGCTTTTTAATAGCATATTAGCGATCTGCATTCTCGCTTTGTAACTTGACAAGGTTTCGCTACTAAGTTGGTGCGATTCGGGGGATTCATCACAAAAATTATTACTTTTAAGCGTTGAACAAACTGAACGCACATTACATATAGTAGCGATAAACGAAACATCCCAAACTGTTAAAATATCATAATAAAATACTAAATTGATTTTTAGTAAGTTAGTAGTGTAAAAAATTCTCGCCATGAAATTACCATCTATTAACTACCTCTATCAACAAGCAAAAAATGCTGTTCTTCGGTTTCCATTATCACTAATCTCGTCACTAGTAGGAGTAATTATTGGAATATTTTTGATAGAAAATGAAAAAAACATCATTAATATTTTTCCTTATTTAAATGTTATTTTAACTGCCGCACTCGGCATTCCTTTGTTGTTTTGCATTGAAGTATTTGCTAAAAAATTCAATTTTAATCGTTCTAAACGAATAATTGCTAACTTTTCAGGCATTGTTATCCTTTTTTTATTGTTTCTAACACTACCAAACTCTGAAGTAACCGCAAATACTTCCATGCCTTATATTCGCTATACCATTTATAATTTAGCTGTTCACTTATTGGTTTCCTTTATTCCGTTTATAAGAACCAATACAACCAATGGATTTTGGCAATATAATCGAGTCTTATTTATTCGGTTTATTACCTCAGCCATCTATTCTGGCTTTCTTTATGTTGGTATTGCCTTAGCATTGGTTTCATTAAACTTATTGTTTGATATAAAAATTCATGATAAGCTGTATGCTGAACTCTTTATTTTTATTGGTGGTTTTTTTAATACATGGTTTTTTATTGCTGGTATGCCGCAAAATTTTGATGACTTGGAACATGACACCGTTTATCCTTTCGGATTAAAAGTGTTTACACAATACATTTTATTTCCATTATTAGCACTTTATCTAGTTATTCTTTATGGCTATGGCATAAAAATAGTCTCTATCTGGGATTGGCCTAAAGGCGTGGTATCGTATTTAATTGTATGCGTGGCAGTGCTGGGTATTTTTAACTTATTATTGATGTATCCTTACGGGAAATTAGAGGGTAACAAATGGATTAAAACCACTTCAAGGGCGTATTACTTTTTATTAATCCCATTAATTGTAATGTTGTTTATTGCAATAAGTATGCGTTTAAGCGATTATGGAATTACCATAAACCGATACATTATTTACGTACTTGGAATCTGGTTGAGTTTGGTTAGCCTCTATTTTGTGATTGGTAAAACCAACATTAAATTTATTCCAACATCACTGTTTGTAGTACTTGTATTAACTTCTTTTGGTCCATGGAGCATGTTTAATGTTAGCGAAAACAGTCAGGTAACTAGACTAAAACACTTGCTTGAAGAAACCAAATTGTTGGAAAACAATAAAATAGTAAATGAACAAATCATTAAAATTGACTCAAACTATAACCATTTATCGTTTACACCACAAAACCAATTGTTACTAAACGATTCGTTAAAAAACGAAATTAAATCCATTTTAGATTATTTAGACGACCATCATGGCTTTAACAAAATAAAAACATGGTACAGTCAAGATTTTGATAGTCAAATCGAAAATTACAACTTAAAAAAAGAACGGTGGAGCAGACTCAATGAAGCAG
The DNA here is from genome assembly GCA_020635795.1 of Flavobacteriales bacterium. Lineage (NCBI taxonomy): Bacteria > Pseudomonadati > Bacteroidota > Flavobacteriia > Flavobacteriales > Flavobacteriales bacterium. The sequence continues at coordinate 244,483 of JACJZD010000002.1, read as the reverse complement.
AAATATACATGCGAGCACTTGGACTTGATTACACCTATTACTACTCCAACAATGATTACATCTCTTACTCAACCAACAATTATGATGCAGTAATTGATGTAAAAGGTTACGATTATGAAACCAAAGTAAACTCATACCTATACAACAGTGATGTGAGCATGAAAAAATTTACACTCGACTCGAACGAATATGAATTAAAACATCAGCAAAAAAACAATTGTATTATTGTAGTTTACAAAAATAATCAGCTATTTTCTGCAATAGATTTAACTGCATTAAGAACTAACCTAATGAGTAAATACGGTAAAAATCAACAATACAATATACCTACCGAAGAACTGACAATAAAAGACTCCACAACAAATTTCAATTATAAAATAATACTCGAAAACATTGCCTTTAACTTGGAAAAAGACAGTATTAAATTAAGTTCGTTTAATGGTGTTATACTTTTTAATATAAAAGACGTGAAATAATTTTTAAAAAAGTTTGCAGTAAATTATAATAAGTATATATTTGCAGCCGCTTTCGAAGAAAGAAAGGGCGATTAGCTCAGCTGGTTCAGAGCACCTCGTTTACACCGAGGGGGTCGGGGGTTCGAATCCCTCATCGCCCACAACAAAAAAAGCCGTTTGAAATTCAAACGGCTTTTTTTTGTTTCTAAACCACAAAATTGATAATCTTGTTCGGCACAACAATTACCTTTTTAGGTGATTGACCATTCAGCTGTTTTATAGTTTGCTCATTTGCCATAACTTCTTTTTCTACCTCAGCAGCAGTTAAAGTAGTGGGCAATTCCAAAATAAAACGCATTTTACCGTTAAACGAAACAGGGTATTTGTAATTGCTTTCGGTTAAATATTCCTCGTTAAATTTAGGATAAACCGCCTCAGAAATACTTTCTTTATTACCCAGTTTCGCCCATAGTTCTTCGGCAATGTGTGGTGCATAAGGCGAAAGTATAATACACAAATCTTGTAAAATTGCTCGTTTGTTGCATTTTAGTGCTGTTAGCTCGTTTACACAAATCATATAAGCCGAAACGGGTGTATTAAACGAAAAACGCTCGATATCTTCTTTTACTTTTTTAATGGTTTTGTGTAAGCTTTTTAGTTCTTCTTTGGTTGGGGCTTCATCACTTACATTTAACCCATTATCATCGTGGAACAAACGCCACAGTTTTTTTAAGAAACCATGCACACCGGTAATTCCTTGCGTATCCCAAGGTTTGTGTTGCTCTAAAGGCCCCAAAAACATTTCGTAACAACGTAAAGTATCGGCTCCGTATTTTTCTACCAATTCATCTGGTGTTTGTACATTGTATTTCGATTTCGACATTTTATCTATTTCCCTTTTGCAAATGATTTTACCATTAACTGTTTCCATTTTAATGTTTTTATATTCAGGGAGCCAGTTTCTAAATGTTGCAATATTTAATGAATTATCCCCCTCGATAAGGTTAACCCATACAGGAATAGTTCTATAAGTAGTGAATGAAACATCAGGAATATCATTTATAGTTAGATTTTGCTGTGAATCACCATTTTCAAACTCTTTCGTATCTATTTTTGTGGGGTTAAGATATTCCTTTATTCTTTCATCTTCTGCAGAGTAAATAACATTATCAGAACCAATGTAAACCAAAGCACTAACTCCCTGAATCATTCCTTGGTTAATCATTTTTTGGAAAGGTTCTTCAAAAGGGATGAAACCTAAATCGAACAAAAACTTGGTCCAAAAACGTGAGTACAACAAGTGCCCAGTAGCATGCTCGGCTCCGCCAATGTATAAATCTACATTTTTCCAGTAATTTACTTTTTCTTTAGCTACAAACTCGTGGTCGTTTTTGGCATCCATGTAACGTAAAAAGTACCAACTGCTGCCTGCCCAACCAGGCATGGTGTTGAACTCCATTCTATCCCCTGGGCAAGTTACATTCCAAGCTTCTTTCTTCGCTCTTGCCAATGGTGGCTCACCATCTTCGGTAGGTAAATATTTATCTACTTCGGGCAATTCTACCACTTCGTTTCCTTCTAACAAATAAGGTATTTCTCCTTTGTAATACACAGGAAATGGCTCTCCCCAATAACGTTGGCGAGAAAACACCGCATCTCTTAATCGGTATTGTGTTTTACCTTTTCCAAAACCGCGTTTTTCAATTTCAAAAATGGCCAGTTTAATGGCTTTTTTTGCTGGTAAATCGTTCAGAAAATCAGAATTAGCAATAATGGCATCTTTCTCTGCATAAGCCGCTTCCGAAATGTCTTTGTCTTTAAATATATTTTTGATTTCGATATTAAAATGTTTGGCAAAGTCCCAATCGCGTTGGTCACCACAAGGCACCGCCATCACAGCTCCTGTTCCGTAGGTTGCCAACACGTAGTCGCCAATCCAAATTTGCACTTTATCGCCAGTAAACGGATGTATAGCGTAAGCTCCTGTAAAAGCACCGGTAATATTTTTTATGTCCGATTGTCTATCTCTTTCCGATTTTAACGATGCGGCTTTTTTGTATGCTTCAATTGTTGCTTTTTGTTCAGCAGTAGTAATAACATCAACCAATTCGTGTTCGGGTGCAAGCACCATAAACGAAACTCCAAAAATGGTATCAGGTCGTGTAGTAAAAACTTCGATAAAATCAGTCTTCAGTTCACAGTTTTCAGTTGACAGTTTTGTAGACTGTGGACTGTGGACTGCAAACTTCACACTAGCCCCCTCACTTTTTCCTATCCAATTTCGCTGAATATCTTTTACCGAATCTGTCCAGTCTAACCCTTCTAATCCACTAATTAAACGCTCGGCATAAGCAGTAATTCGCATACTCCATTGGCGCATTAACTTTTGTTCAACAGGGTGTCCTCCACGTTCAGAAACGCCATCTTTTATTTCATCATTAGCCAAAACGGTTCCCAATGCAGGACACCAATTCACCCATGTGTCCGATAAATAAGCAATACGGTAATTCAAGAGCATTTTTTGTTGCTCTTCTTCGCTCCAATTGTTCCAATCGTTTGCAGAAAAAACGGCTACATCATCACAAACAGCATTTACTTCAACATTTCCTTTGGTTTTAAATTGCTCAATTAAGGTTTCTATTTTCTCTGCTTTATCAGCTTCTTTATTGTACCACGAATTAAACAATTGTTTAAAAATCCATTGTGTCCACTTGTAGTAACTAGGGTCTGATGTTCTAACTTCCCTATCCCAATCGAACGAAAAACCAATTTTATCCAATTGATTTCTATACCCTGGAATAACATTTCCTTGTTTATCCACTCCACCTTCAATATTCATTTTGGTAGTAATAGCAGGATGTTGACCCGTTTGAATAGCATATTGTTCGGCAGGCAAACCAAACGAATCGTAACCCATTGGATGCAACACGTTAAACCCTAATAAACGCTTGTAACGAGCAAAAACATCCGATGCAATGTATCCAAGCGGATGACCAACATGCAAGCCAGCTCCAGATGGATAAGGAAACATGTCTAACACATAATATTTAGGCTTAACGCTATTGTCTTTTGCAGCAAACGTTTTATTTTCGGCCCAATATTTACGCCACTTGTTTTCTATTTCGTTATATTGATATTGCATCGTTAATAAGTCTTTTATTAGAGCCACGAAATTAACAATATTTAGCAGTATTTTTGAGCAAATAAGTTGTTTATAGCCAAGTTAATATTATTTTTGAAACCGAAGTTTGAAGACTGATTACTGAAAACTGTGAACTAAATAAAATGTCGAACGGAGAAAATAAACATACCACGAGAAGATTAAAATCTTCATATTTCACTACCATAATTAGTATTTCGTTAGTGCTTTTTATGTTGGGAATATTAGGTTTGATTGTATTGAATGCTAAACAAATTTCCGACCACGTAAAAGAAAATATTGGTTTTTCAATTATTTTAAAAGATGGCATTAAGGATGTGGAAATTGTACAAATTCAAAAATCGTTAGATGCAGAAAACTTTGTAAAATCTACACATTTTATTCACCCAGATTCAGCTGCAGCAGAACTTCAACAAGAATTAGGCGAAGATTTTATTAGCTTTTTAGGTTATAACCCGTTATTGGCTTCTATTGATGTTAAACTAAATGCTGATTATGCCAACAACGACAGTTTAGCTGTTATTGAAGCAAATCTAACCAACAATCCAAAAATTAAGGAAGTGTTTTATCAAAAAGATTTAGTGAGCTTGATTAACGAAAACGTAAAAAAAATCAGCATCTATTTATTAGGATTTAGTGGCTTACTGCTTGTCATTGCGATGGCGCTAATCAACAACACCATCAGATTATCCATTTATTCGAAACGATTTTTAATAAAAACCATGCAATTGGTTGGAGCAAAGTCAACTTTTATTCAAAAACCATTTGTGTTAAAAGGTATTGGAAACGGTATTGCTGCCGCAATTTTAGCCATCGGACTAATTGTGTTGTTTTTGTATTACCTACAAAAACAAATGCCCGAAATTATTGATTTCAAAAACATCGAATTATACGGTGCTTTATTTTTAATAGTAATTATTTTAGGAATTTTAATCTCCTGGATTTCTACAACCCTTGCCGTTCGAAAATATTTACGAATGGATGCTGGAAATCTATATTAATTAAACAATTATGAGCGAAAACAACAGAATAAATAACGATTTTGCTTTTGGTAAGCAAAATTATATGTTAATGATAATAGGTACTGCTTTAGCCATTTTAGGTTATATTTTAATGTCGGGCGGTGGCTCTGACGACCCAGCAGTTTTTAGTGAAGAACTATTTAGCTTTAGACGTATGTTTATTGCTCCAGCCCTAATCATTATTGGGCTAGCTGTTGTAGGTTGGGGAATTATGAAAAAGGTAAAGTAAAATCCCACCCCAACCCTCCCAAAGGGAGGGAGTAATATGACTATTTAAACTCTTCACACTCTTCACATTAATAAATCATGACCATTCTCGAAGCTATAATTCTTGCCATCATTGAGGGTATTACTGAATTTTTACCTGTATCATCAACAGGACACATGATTATTGGCTCTTCAATTATGGGTATTGCCCATGATGATTTTACCAAAACATTTACTATTGCTATTCAGTTTGGAGCTATCCTTTCGGTTGTAGCCATTTATTGGAAACGCTTTTTTCAATCGGTTAATTTCTACTTTAAACTAGCTGCTGGTTTTTTACCTGCGGCTGTGTTTGGCTTACTGTTAAATGACTTTATAGATGCCATGCTTGAGAATGTAATTGTAGTAGCGGTATCTTTATTATTGGGTGGAATTGTTTTAATCTACGTTGACAAATGGTTTAAAAAAACCGAAGAATTAGGAACATCTGAAGTTACTTATCCGACAGCATTAAAAATTGGTTTATTTCAGTGTTTAGCAATGATTCCTGGAGTGTCTCGTTCTGCCGCAACCATTATTGGTGGTTTAACTCAAAAAATGAACAGAAAAGCCGCTGCTGAATTTTCTTTTTTTCTTGCCATTCCAACCATGTTAGCAGCGACAGGCTATAAATTGTTAAAGTTTTATAAAGATGGCGGTGGTTTTCATGGTGAAGAAATTACCTTGTTAATTATTGGAAATTTAGTTGCTTTTATTGTAGCCATTATTGCAATAAAAGGATTTATCAGTTTCTTAACCAAACATGGTTTTAAATATTTTGGATACTATCGTATTGTTGTTGGAATAATTATTCTAGCACTTTATTTTATGGGAATTGAACTTACCATAGTATAATGCAACAACTTCAAGACAAATTTTTAAACGGACAAATCATTTTAATTGATAAACCATTAAAATGGACATCGTTTGATGTGGTAAAAAAAATTCACTATCAATTACGAAAAGAATTAGACCTTAAAAAAATAAAGGTTGGTCATGCAGGAACACTCGACCCTTTAGCAACAGGACTTTTGATTATTTGCATAGGGAAATTCACCAAAAAAATTGACGAAATTCAAGCTCAAACCAAAGAATATACTGGAACCATTACCATTGGTGCAACAACTCCATCATTCGATTTAGAAAAAGAAGTTGATGAAGAATTTCCTACCAACCACATTACTAAAGAAATGATTGAAGAGGTAGCAAAATCATTTCTTGGAGAACAACAACAAACAGCCCCAATACACTCAGCAAAAAAAATTGACGGAAAACGAGCTTATGAGTATGCCAGAAGCGGCGAAGAAGTAGAAATAAAATCCAATACAATCACCATTAAATCGTTTGAGATTCTAGGGTTTTCAACCAATATTAATGAGCTAAAAGATACTGTAAAGATTGACGAAAATTACAAAAACGACAGAATCAATTTGGTTCCAAACTACGAAAAAGGACTACATGTAAAATTTAAAATTTCTTGTAGCAAGGGTACATATATTCGTTCTATTGCTAGAGATTTTGGTTTACGACTCAATTCTGGCGCTCACTTAAGCGAACTTCGCAGAACCAAAATTGGCGATTTTGACGTAGAAAATGCTTTGCCTAATATAGATGTAACTTCCCTTTTAGTTACTCTCTAACATTTGTAACAACTCATCTAATTTTGGCGAAAGAATAATTTCCGTTCGTCTGTTTTTCTTTCTACCATCAGCAGTATTTGTCATATCCAATGGTATATATTCACTTCGACCAGCAGCTGTCAATCTTTTTGGGTTAACACTACTATTAGAAGTAATGATTTTAACCACAGATGTTGCTCGTTTTACACTCAAATCCCAATTATCAGCAATGTCGCCCTTTCCATTTAAAGGAACATTATCAGTGTGTCCTTCAACTAAAATATTAATTTCTTGATTTTGCTCTAATACTTTTGCCAATTTCTTTAACACATCAACCCCTTTAGTTGCTACAGCATAACTTCCTGACGAAAACAACAAACTTTCATCTAATGAAACATACACTTTCCCGTTTTTTTGTTGAATAGTTAATCCATTGTTTTCAAATCCAAGCAAAGCATCTTTTACTTTATTTTTTAATGCCGTAACTAACGAATCTTTTCTATTAATCATTGCTTCCAGCTCATTTACTCTCTTTTCTCTTGAAGCTAAATCAGCCGTTAATTTTTTTAATTTTTCTTCTTTTGCAGTTAATGAACCTTCTAATGTTCTCAATGCATCTTCTTTCGATTGCAATTCTTCCTGAGTCTTTTGCAAATCTTTCATCAATTTTTCAGTGGTTGTTTTATTTCCTGATAACAATTCATTGTTTTTATCTAACAACAATTGGTAGGTTTTATTGATGTTATCATAATTACTAGTCATTAATCGTAATGAGTTGCCCATAACACTTGTATCCTTCTCCAAAGCAGATATAGCTTTTTTCAACTGTTCAATAGAAACCGACATTTCGTTCGACTTCTCTTCAAGTTCTTTATTTGAGTTCTTTAAACTTGCATTTTCATCAGAGCATGTTTTATATTTAGCATTTAATTCTTCATATTTCCTTGATGGAACACAAGAAAACATTAATCCAATTACAATTACCGAAATCGTATAGACTTTAATTTGTTTCATAGCTCTAGTTTGTTTTTCAATACAATACTATTCTTTTAAAGCGTTCTTTTAACCATGGTTAATTATATTTTATAAACAAACAACTATTCAAAACCTTAGGAATGCAACTTTTAGTCGAATTTTATCGTCGAATGTACAAGGTAATTGGTTAATTTTACTCTCTAACTAAACTAAACACATGAAGACAAACAAACTAATTCTTTCTTTACTAATCTTGATTTCTACTAGTTTGTTGGCTCAAAACAAATCAGGCAACTGGTGTTTTACAGATCAGCAAACTCAAATATTAGAACAACAAAACCCTAATATTATTCAACAAAGACAAGACTTAGAAGATTATATATTAAACTTTTCTCAAACTTATGACCCTGTTGCCAAAAAAGCTACAATTATCATTCCTGTTGTTGTTCATAATGTAACACACAGTGGTGGTCAGGCTTATGTTTCAAAAGCACAAATTGAAGCACAAATTGCTACATTAAACCAAGATTTTAAGCGTTTAAATCCAGATGCAGGAATGACTCGAGCTTTATTTGCTCCTTATGCAACTTCTTTAGATATTGAATTTCGATTAGCAAGAAAAGACCCTAATGGAAACTGTACAGAAGGTATTGTAAGAGTCGAATCTCCTTTGAGTTTAAACCCTAACCCTAGAGATAATGTTAAGGCAACAAGCTATTGGGATAGTAAAAAATATTTTAATATTTGGGTAATCGATGAAATCTCTTCAAATCCTGATGGATCTTATGTGGCAGGTTATGCTCAATTCCCAAGCTCAGGAATAAATAATACTTATGGTGTGGTTATGGTAAACCAGAACTTTGGAGCTGGAGAAAGAACATTGACTCATGAGGTTGGCCATTGCTTTAACCTATACCATACTTTTCAAAGCAGTTGTGGAGGAAGTTGTGGTAGCTCTGGAGATTATTGTTGTGACACCCCTCCTGTATTTGAATCTTCTTTTCCTTGTGATTTTAATCAAAACACTTGCTCAAATGACAATACTGGAGGATCTCCTTATGGTGGAAATGTTGTAGACCAGATTGAGAACTACATGAGCTACAATTCTTGTCAAAACATGTTTAGTTTAGATCAAAAAACTAGAATGATGGCTACTTTAAATTCTACAAGTACTGCCACGGGTTTAGCACAATTATGGAATGCTGGAAATTTAGCTTTTACAGGTACAGCTGACCCGTACGATACAAACCCAATTTGTATTCCTTGGGGAGCAAATTTCACCTATAATAAAACTAAGGTTTGTGAAGGAGAGCAAGTTACTTTTAGCGATATTGACACTTACAATGCAACTCCAACCTTATGGGACTGGACTTTTGTTGGGGGATCGCCTAATGCTTCAAATGCTGCTTCTCCAGTGATTAGTTACAACACTGCTGGCAGCTATGGCGCAACATATTCACCTGGAACATCTGCTGGATACTACACTCCTGCGGTTTCTAAAAATAATATAATAACTGTTAGTTCCATTGTTGCTCAGTATACATTGCCATTTTCAGATAGTTTTGAAAATACTACACAATTTAACAATGATTGGACAATAGAAACATTAAGTGGTTTAGACTGGGAACTAACCTCTACAGCAGCTTATACTGGAACTAAATCTGTAATTGTTTATAACAACTACAATTCACCTAACGACGTTACGCAACTTATTTCTCCGTCTTACAATCCATCATCGATGACCGTTCCAAAACTTAGTTGGAAATCGGCTTTTGCTAAAAAAGCAACTGGAAGTAGTAATGACCAATTAATCATTTATTCTTCGATTGACTGTGGCGCTTCATGGCAAATTGTTACGATAAAAACTGCATCAACAATGTCGAGTGCACCAAATACTGATGCTGATTTCTTTCCTTCAGGGACAGCTCAATGGAAAACATTTACTCAAACACTAAGTGCTGGACTTGCTTCTTCTTCAAATGTTAGATTTAAGTTTTATTTGAAAAATAATGGAGGAAACAACTTATTCTTAGATGACATAAATGTTTTTGGTGATTCACCAGTCGGCATTAATGAATTTAAACCTATTAACAACTTTTCGGTGTACCCGAACCCGACAAAAGAAAGTGCTTTCATCGCTTTTGACTTGAAGTCTGAAATTCAAAATTTAAAAATTACTTTAAAGGATGTTCTTGGCAAAGAAATAACTACTATTGTAAATGGTCACAGCTTCATTTCAGGAAGATACAACATGAGTATTGATCAAGGAAAAAAACTAAGTAGCGGGCTTTATTTTATAGAGTTTAATGCTGACAATAAAATAACTATAGAAAAATTAATTGTACAATAATAATCTACTAATTCAAAAATAACATGAAAAATATATATTTAATTATAGGTCTTGCACTTAGTGTAAGTGTTAATGCTCAAAAAGGGATTCCTGGTATTGATTATAGATCGTGTTCTGCAGCCGAACGCAACAATGAAATTATTGATAATAACCCTGCTATTAAAGCTTTAATGGACCAACAACATGCTGATGCATTAGAATGGACAAAAAACCATTATGGCGAAATAATTACAGATGCAACTGGTAAAAAAACAATATTATATGTAATACCTGTTGTTTGGCATGTAGTACATAATGATGGTCCTGAGAATATTTCAAGGGCAACCATAGAAAATGAAATAGCTGAATTAAATAAGGATTATCAAAAATTAAATCCAGATTGGGGTAATGCACATGCAGCTTTTCTTGGTATAGTTGCCGATGTTCAAGTTGAATTCAGATTAGCAAGAAAAGACCCTGATGGCAATTGTACAGAAGGAATAACGAGAACTAAAAATGTAATAACTTATGCAATGGATGAATCGGCAAAAACGATTGCTCCATCATGGAATAGAAATGGTAGATATTACCTTAACATTTGGATGGGACAAGCTATAGGTAGTGGTGCTGGTGGCTATGCTTATTATCCAGGTGTTGTTCCTAACAATAGAGATGGCGTAGTATTAAGAGCTGCTCAATTAGGAAATACTGTAACTCATGAAGTAGGACATTGGTTGAATTTAGCTCACTGCTGGGGGAGTTCTAACACTCCTGGTGATGCTGGAAACTGCTCTTCTGACGACGGAGTTGCTGACACTCCTAACACAATTGGTCAAACAGGTTGTACTTCCACAGCATCTTCATGTAGTTCTGTAGATAATGTTCAAAACTATATGGAATATAATTTTTGCGATTTAATGTTTACGGAAGGACAAAAATCAAGAATGCATTCAGCTTTAAATAGCGCTGTTGGAGGAAGAAGTACTTTATGGTCTCCAACAAATAGAGCTAATACGGGAATCGATGATCCATATGTTCAAAATCCTGTATGTATATTAATGGGGACCGATTTTACCTATAACAAAGAATATTTATGTGAAGGACAACAAGTTACTTTTAATGAAATAAACACTTATAATGGTACAGCAACACAATGGGATTGGACATTTAATGGTGGAACCCCTAATGTATCAGGAGCACAAACTCCTACTATTGATTATAATACTGCTGGAGTTTATAGCGCATCTTTAAAAGCTGGAAATGGAGCAGGATGGGGTCCTTTAGCAAACAAATTCAACATTATCACTGTTAGTTCTATTAATGCACAATATACGCTTCCATACGCCGACAGTTTTGAGAATGATGTTGATTTTTATAATGATTGGTGGATAACAGCTCAAAGTGGTAGCCCTTGGGAGCAAATTAACACCTTAGGCTATACTGGATCTAAATGCGTAAAGGTTGATAATATTTTTAATTCTGCTAATGACGTTACAGAATTAATTTCACCTTCTTACAATTTATCATCAATGACTGTTCCAAAATTAAATTGGAAAAATGCCTTTGCTAAAAAAGCTACAGGAAGTAGTAATGATCAATTAATTATATACTCTTCAATTGATTGTGGAGCTTCATGGCAAATTGTTACAATTAAGACTGCATCAACAATGGCTAGCGCACCTGCTACCAATAGTAGTTTCGTTCCTTCAGGACCAACACAATGGAAAGACTTTACACAAACTTTAAGTGCTGGATTAGCTGCTTCAAGTAATGTACGTTTTAAGTTCTATTTTAAAAGCAATGGCGGAAACAATATTTATATAGATGATATTAATGTTTTTGGTGACGCTTCTACTGTAGGTATAGACGAAGTAAAGACAGTAAACAACTTTATTGTGTATCCTAACCCAACATCAGAAAGTGCAATCGTTTCTTTTAATTTAACAACTGAAGTAAAAAATTTAAGAATAACATTAAAAGATGTTTTAGGTAAAGAAGTTACAAATATTGTAAACGGACAAAGTTTTAGCGCTGGAAAGTACAACATGAGCATTGACCAAGGTAAAAAATTAGCTTCAGGTCTTTATTTTGTAGAATTCAATGCAGACAATAAAGTTAAAATTGAAAAATTAATCGTTAAGTAATAGTTAAACTAAACTTAAAAAAAGACTCGTTCATTTTGTTCGAGTCTTTTTTTATATAAATAAAAAACCATGAAAAAAATAGGATTTCTAATTGTGTTTTTATACTCTACAATTGGCTTCTCGCAAGAACAAGAAGTTTCAGGAATCAATTATAGGTCGTGCTCTACATCAGAACGATACAATGAAATTATTGCAAAAAATCCAATAATTAAGCAATTAGTGGATCAACAAAATAATTTTGCTCAAGAGTGGACAAAAAATAATTACGGTAAAACAACCATAGATGCTAGTGGTAAAAAAACCATTACTTATATTATACCTGTAGTATGGCATGTTATTCATAACGATGGTCCTGAGAACATTTCTAAAGCAGCTATCCAAAACGAAATTGCCGAGTTAAATAAAGATTTTCAAAAGTTAAATTCCGACATTAATAATGTACATCCATTATTTGCAGGAATTACTGCTGATTGTCAAATTGAATTTAGACTAGCAAGACTAGATCCCAATGGAAATTGTACAGAAGGTATTACTAGAACCAAAAGTACTTTAACTTATGCAATGGATGAAATTGTAAAAGAAACAATAAGACCATCCTGGAATACACCGACAATAAAATATTTAAACATTTGGCAAGGCACCAAAATCTCATTTGATGCAGGTGGTTATGCATTTTATCCTGGTACAACAACCGATGAAACAGAAGGAATTGTATTAATTGCTCAACAATTAGGAAACACAGTTACTCATGAAGTTGGTCATTATTTGAATTTGCCTCATTTATGGGGTGACAGTAATGACCCCCAAGACCCAAACAATTGTTTTGATGATGACCAAGTAGCAGACACCCCTAACACAATAGGAAGAACAGGGTGTTTGGCTACTGCAAGCTCATGTGGTTCTATTGATAATGTTCAAAATTACATGGAATATAATTTTTGCGACCTTATGTTTACCGAAGGGCAAAAACAACGAATGCATGCTGCGCTTAATTCACCTATAGGAGCAAGAGATATTTTATGTAGCCAAGCAAACCTTATTAATACCGGTACTGCTGATCCTTATGATGCAAATCCTATTTGCACTCCAATTGCAAATTTCAATTACAACAAAAAATTTATTTGTGAAGGACAACAAGTTTCATTTACTGACAACTCATTTAATGCAACACCAACCTTATGGAATTGGACTTTTAATGGAGGAACACCTTCTTTTAGCAACATACAAAACCCAACGATTACTTATAATACTAAGGGAGTATATTCGGTAATTAACGAGCCTGGCACAACAACTGGCTCAGGGTATCATAAAAAAGATAGTATTATTATTGTTAGTAGTATAAATGCTGATTATCTCTTGCCTTATTCTGAAGGTTTTGAAAACACAGTTAATTTCGCTAATAATTGGTTTTCGTTTGGTACTGCTGCAAATAATTGGGAACATACAACTTCGGTATCTTATAGCGGAAATAATTGTGTTAAAATTAACAACATAACTAACAATTCATCAACAATAACTGAGCTAATCTCTTCAACATTTGATTTATCTACTATCCCAAATCCAAAAATTAACTGGAAAAGTGCTTATGCTAAAAAATTATCAGGAGGTAACGACCAACTTATAGTATATTCTTCAGTTGATTGTGGATCAACTTGGCAAATAGTGGGTATAAAATCTGCAAATGTATTAAGTAGTGCTCCTGCAACAAATTCGCCATTTATACCTGCAGATACAACCCAATGGAAAGAACATGATTTGGTTTTCAACGCTTCTTTAGCAGCTTCAAGTAATGTAAAGCTTAAATTCTACTTTAAAAGTAATGGAGGCAATAATTTTTATTTAGATGATATTAATTTAATAAGTGATATCTCAACTCAAATTACTGAACAAAGTCCAATTGAATTTATTAATATTTTCCCAAATCCAAGTAGCAATAATACAACTTTAACTTACTTACTGAGTTCAAATATAAAATCGTTAAAAATTACCTTGAAAGATGTGTTAGGTAAAGAAGTAACAACAATTGTTAATGACCATAGCTTTTCTGCTGGAAAATATACCTTAACGGTTGATCAAGGAAAAAAACTAGCTTCTGGATTATACTTTATTGAGTTTAATGCCGATGAAAATATTCGATTAGAAAAATTAATCGTTAGGTAATAAAAAGAAAGGCTTCCAAAATTGGAAGCCTTTCTTTTTATTGTATTATCAAGTTTATAAATCAAACTTAATTCCTTGTGCTAAAGGTAAACTATCAGAATAGTTAATGGTGTTTGTTTGTCTTCTCATGTAAACTTTCCAAGCATCAGAACCCGATTCACGACCACCACCTGTTTCTTTTTCGCCACCAAAAGCCCCTCCAATTTCAGCACCAGAAGTACCAATATTTACATTAGCTATACCACAATCAGAACCTGAGAATGATAAGAATTTCTCAGCTTCTTTCATTTCGTTAGTCATAATTGCAGAAGATAATCCTTGAGCAACGCCATTTTGTTTTTCAATAGCATTTTCAACTTCTCCTTTGTATTTCATTAAATATAAAATTGGGGCAAAAGTTTCATGTTGTACAATTTCAAAATGATTCTCTGCTTCAATAATACAAGGTTTAACATAACATCCACTCTCGTAACCTTCGCCACTTAATACACCACCTTCTACCAATACTTTTCCTCCTTCGGCTTTCGCTTTTTCAATTGCAGCTAAGTAGGTATTTACAGCATCTTTATCGATTAACGGACCAACATGTTTGGTTTCATCTAATGGATTTCCAATTTTAATTTGTTTGTAAGCACCAACAATAGCATCTCTTACTTTATCATAAACCGATTCGTGAATAATTAATCTACGTGTAGAAGTACATCGTTGTCCGCAAGTACCAACAGCACCAAAAACAGCTCCTGGAACTACTACTTTTAAATCAGCCGATGGAGTAATAATAATGGCATTGTTTCCACCTAATTCTAATAAAGATTTTCCGAATCGTTGAGCAACAGTTGTACCAACAATTCTTCCCATTCGGGTTGAACCTGTTGCTGAAACCAATGGAATTCTAGCATCTGTTGTCATCATTTCACCAACTTTATAATCTCCGTTAATGATACAAGAAATTCCTTCTGGCAATTTATTTTCTTTTAAAATTGCTGCAATTATGTTTTGACAAGCCACCGAACACAATGGTGCTTTCTCTGAAGCTTTCCACACACATACATCTCCACAAATCCATGCTAAAGCTGTATTCCAAGCCCAAACAGCTACGGGGAAATTAAATGCTGAAATAATTCCAACAACTCCAATCGGATGCCATTGCTCTCTCATTACGTGTCCAGGACGCTCAGATGGTATGGTTTGACCATTCAATTGTCTTGATAACCCAACTGCAAAATCACAGATGTCAATCATTTCTTGAACTTCGCCGTAACCTTCTTGTAAAGATTTCCCCATTTCGTAAGAAACCAATTTACCTAGTGGTTCTTTTAACTCTCTTAATTTATTTCCAAACTGACGAACAATTTCTCCTCGTTGTGGCGCTGGAATAGCTCTGAAAGTAATAAAAGCACTAGTTGCAGCATTCATTACCTTTTCGTAGTCTTCTTTAGTAGTTGTGGTTACTTTTCCAATCAATTTACCATCGGTTGGAGAGTATGAAGAAATCAATTCTCCTCCACCAAAGTTGTTAGACCCCGTTGATGTTCCTTCATTAACTTCTTTTAAACCTAAAGCCTTTAATGCTTCTTGAATTCCAAATGTATTTGCTGTTAAAACTTCAGACATATTGTGTAATTTTTTTATGTTTTTAAAATAGAAGTACAAATTTAGTAATTTAATGTGAGTAAATTTGGGCTTACCATGGAAAAGGAAATCATAAATAGAGTTGAAAAGAGCGGATTAATTCAAGTGAGTTTGGATGATTTTTACCCAAAAGGCGAACGAGTAGTTTTTGACATGAAGAACTGTTTGCATGAAGGTTTTGTGCTAATTGAAAACAACTTTAGAGATTTTGTAAAAAACTATGATTGGAAAATTTATCAAGATAAATACGTTTCAATTATTTGCTCAACTGATGCCATTGTTCCATTATGGGCTTACATGTTGGTAGCATCACAATTAAAACCGTTCGCTAAAAATGTGGTTTTTGGAAGTACTCAAGAATTAGAAAAAACCATTCTAACAGAAGTTTTAAATCAACACGATTTTTCTATTTATCAAGATGCAACTGTAATTGTAAAAGGCTGTGGAAAACACCCGATTCCAGAAGCGGTTTTTGTTGATTTTACCAATCGTTTGCAAGACTTTGCCAAATCCATAATGTTTGGAGAAGCTTGTTCGGCTGTACCTTTATATAAAAGAAAATAGATTACTTTTTCTTGGGGTTCTTTTCTTCCTTGTCATAATCCAACTTTCCTCCCCAGAAACGCATTTGCTTCATGGTCCAATTAATTCTTCCTTGTAAGAAAGCGCTTGGTCGTTTGGCATTGTATTTTAACGGGCTAGGCAAAACAACAGCAATAGTTGCTGATTGTTGTTTACTTATGTTTATTGCTGATTTTTTAAAATATGCTTGAGAAGCCGCTTCAGCGCCATAAATGCCTGGACCCATTTCTATTACGTTTAAATAAACCTCCATTATCCTTTCTTTACTCCAAAAGGTCTCAATTAAAAAGGTAAAGTAAACTTCAAAACCTTTTCTTACCCAACTTCGTCCTGGCCATAAAAAAACATTTTTGGCTGTTTGTTGGCTAATAGTACTTGCACCGCGTTTTTTCTTACTTTTTTTGTTGTGTTTCATGGCTTTTTCAATTGCTCCAAAATCAAAACCATGGTGTTTTAAAAAATTTTGGTCTTCAGAACAAACCACTGCTAATTGCAATGAATTTGAAATCTCCTCTTTTGGTACCCATGTTTTTTTTAAGGTCATTTCTTTACCATCCATTTTTTGCTCCACACAACGAATAAGCATTAATGGTGTTACGGGTATCGGCACCCACTTAAATATTAAAACTAAACCAATGCTAATTGCAATAAACCAAAGAAAAGTCTTGAGGAATATTTTCCAAATTCGAGAATAGAATTTCTTCATCTTACAAATCTAACTTAAGTTAGACCATGCAAATGTAAATTATTTTATATGGATAAAAATAATTGAGTCTATAAAGTTAACTTTGAGGAATGATGTATTCAATAATTATTATCATTCATGTATTAGCCGCCACTATTTGGACTGGTGGGCACTTAATTTTGGCAATTGCAATACTTCCTAAAATATTACGTACCAAGGATATTGATGCCTTAACAAAATTTGAAGAAAATTTTGAAAAAATTGGCATTCCAGCACTAATTCTACAAGTAATAACTGGTGTTTACCTTGCTTACCGTTTATTGCCTAATATCAGTGAATGGTTTAGTTTTTCATCAACTATTTCAACCCACATTGGCATAAAATTATCACTCTTACTTATCACCCTTCTTCTAGCACTTCATGCAAGATTTCGGTTAATCCCTAATCTTTCAGAAAAAAATTTATTTTTCTTAGCTGTTCATATCATTATGGTGGCGTTTGTTTCTGTTTTGTTTGTTATTACAGGATTGAGTTTGAGATTACAGTTGTTTTAACAAGCTCCTGCTCTAATAGCCAAAAACTCTTTAAAATTCAATATCTTTACTATTCTATATTTTAAAGTATGCAAAAAATTAAAAATTACATTAATGGAGAATTAATTGCTCCAATAAACAATACGTATATTGATAATGTTAATCCTTCAATTGGTCAGGTTTATTCATTAATTCCTGATTCTGACGAACAAGATGTTGATTTGGCAACAAAAGCTGCTTTAGCTGCTTTCCCATCGTGGAGTAAAACTCCAAAAGAAAAACGCTCAAGAATAATTCAACAAATTGCTTTTTTAATTGAGAAAAATCTCGATAAACTGGCTGAAGCAGAATCTATTGATAATGGCAAACCTTTGAAATTAGCTAAGTCTGTTGATATTCCTCGTGCAGCAAGCAACTTTAATTTTTATGCAACAGGAATTTTGCATTATGCTTCCGAATCTCACGCCATGGAAGATACCGCTATAAATTACACCTTGCGTGAACCTATTGGAGTTTGCGGATGTATTTCTCCTTGGAATTTACCTTTGTATTTATTCAGTTGGAAAATAGCTCCTGCATTAGCTGCAGGAAATACTGTTGTTGCAAAACCTTCTGAAGTTACACCAATGACCGCATATTTATTATCTGAAATATGTATTGAAGCAGGTTTGCCAAAAGGTGTTTTAAACATTGTGCACGGTTTAGGTCATAAAGTTGGTGCTGCTATCACAAGCCATCCTGACATTCCAGTAATTTCTTTTACAGGAGGTACTGTTACTGGAAAACAAATTATTTCTACTGCTGGCCCAATGTTTAAAAAACTATCTTTAGAATTAGGCGGTAAAAACCCTAATATTATTTTCGATGATTGCGATTTTGAAGATGCGTTACGAACTACTGTTCATTCATCTTTTGCCAACCAAGGTCAAATTTGCTTATGTGGCTCAAGAATTTTTGTACAAAAAGGAATTTATGAAAAATTTAAAACTGCATTTGTAGACAAGGTAAAGAAACTACAAGTAGGAAATCCATTTGATGAAAACACCAATGTTGGTGCAGTAGTTTCAGAACCACACATGAAAAAAGTACTTTCTTATGTAGATTTAGCTAAAGAAGAAGGTGGTACCGTATTGTGTGGTGGAAGTCAATATATAGTAGATGGCGAATTTAAAACCGGTTATTATATTCAACCTACAATTATTGAGGGACTAAGTTACACTTGTAGAACAAATCAAGAAGAAATATTTGGACCAGTAGTAACCATTATGCCTTTTGAAACTGAGGAAGAAGTGTTAATGATGGCAAATAGTACTAAATATGGCTTAGCTGCTACGGTATGGACAAACAACCTTAAAAAAGCACATCGAGTAGCAGGAAATTTACACTCAGGTATAGTTTGGGTAAACACATGGTTGTTACGCGATTTAAGAACTCCTTTTGGCGGTGTAAAACAATCGGGAGTCGGTAGAGAAGGTGGATTTGAAGCACTAAACTTTTTTACTGAACCTAAAAATGTTTGTATTAAGCTTTGATGTTACGTCATTGCGGGCTTGACCCGCAATCCAATGCGTAAACTCTTGGGAACTAGATTGCGGGTCAAGCCCGCAATGACGAATACATAAAACAAAGAAGGGGGCAAAATTGCTCCCTTCTTTGTTTTATGTCGATTGTTGTAATTAATCTACAATCTTATCCGTTTTTTTAGATGAGTAGTTAATTTTCAACGCATTAACTTTTCTCATTTCTTGTTTTACTTCTGTAACAATACCCATTTTGGTATCTTGATCAACTTTTAACGACCAAGTAATCATGTTACGTTCAGCTTCGTCTCTTTTGTCTTTTTCCATTTCAACAAATTGAAACAAATCTTCTTTAGTTGCAAAAACATCGTTTAACTGAATACGTGGGGCAGTACCAAACGCACCTTGTAACGATTTAATTGGCTCTCCAATGTAAATGTAGCTTACCAACGATTTTTTCTCCATTTTTTCTACCTCAGTAGCTTTTGGAGTTACCACTTTTACTTTCAAGGTAGTTTCTCTCATGGTTGTTGTAACCATAAAGAAAAATAACAACATGAAAACGATGTCAGGTAAAGCCGCAGTATTTACAGCTGGCTGACTTTTTTTTCCGTTTTTTCTAAATTTTGACATTATTGACCTCCTCCTATAGCTTTAGGTTCTGCCTCAGAAATACGTTGAGGGTAAATTGACTTAATCGCTTCTGCTTGATTTGCAATCGTCTCAGAAGATTCAGCAGTTGCAGCTAACTCATCGTATGTTTTACCAAATTCCTTTAATGCTCTTTCGTTTCTAACTTCTCTGTAAGCGGCAATCAACTCATTTTGTACTTTAATGTACATTTGATAAGATGTTCCGTTATCATTTTGTAATGAAACAATTTGTTTAGAAACAGGAATAGTTCCAAAAATTGGCACTTCCTCATTTTTAAACTCTGGCATTTCTGGATTGTTTGGATCTCCCTTAATAAATTCTTTCACTTTAGCTTTAAGCTCCGTTACTTGAATGTATTCACCATCAGCTAACAATTGATCATTCGCATTAACCAACACTTCAAAAATATTACGTTGTTTAATGTCGATTTCTTCGTTTTTATCTTCTGGTGGAGGTGGCAATCTTCTCAATAATCCAGTATCGGTATCCATAGTTGTGGTAACCAAGAAGAAAATTAAAAGCAAGAAAGCAATATCGGCCATAGAGCCGGCATTTATTTCAGATATTTCTCTTTTTGCCATGAATTATTATTTTAACATTTTTGAAACTTCAGCAAAAATTACTGCTCCAATAGCAGCTGCACCCATAATATAAAATGCAATTAGTCCTGCTTCAGATTTTTTTGAGGTTGCAGCATCTGCTAATAAATTTCCATCGTGAGTAAAAAACTCTTCGCTTCCAGCTAAGGCATAACCTAAGCCAAAAACAACAACTAGAGCAACCACACCAATCAGTGCATTTTTTGCTCCTTTAGGGTTTTGAACCATATTAAGTATTGGAAATACAATTGCAGCAATTGCAGCAATCCCAAACAAAATATAACACCATGTAATTAATAAACCTTCACTAACTGCACCAACAAAGAATAACACGCTTAAAACAGCTGATAATCCAAGCAATGCAATTAATATGATTCTATATAACTTGTTATCCATATTTATTATTTTTTAGATAAATCGTGTTTTACTAAAATGTCAATTAATGAAATAGAAGCATTTTCCATATCGTTAACTAAACCATCAACTTTCGCAACTAAGTAATTATAGAAAATTTGTAAGATAATTGCTACAATTAATCCAAATACAGTAGTTAATAAAGCCACTTTAATACCATCAGCAACAACAGCAGGAGAGATATCACCAGCAGCAGCAATTGCATCAAAAGCGTCAATCATACCAATAACGGTACCCATGAAACCTAACATTGGAGCAAGAGCAATAAATAATGAAATCCAAGAAATTCCTTTCTCTAATAATCCCATTTGAACACCACCGTATGATACAACTGATTTCTCAACCATATCAACACCTTCGTGGCTTCTTTCTAAACCTTGGTAAAAAATACTAGCTACCGGACCTTTTGTATTTCTACAAACTTCTTTAGCAGCATCAACACCACCTGATGACAATGCATCTTCGATGTTTTTTAATAATTTAGTAGTGTTTGTAGTAGACATGTTTAAATAGATAACTCTTTCAATAACAATTGCAAGACCTAAAATTAAACACACTAAAACGATACCCATAAACTCAGGACCACCTTCAATAAATTTTTGTTTAATAACTTGAGTAAAAGATTGTTCTGCTGGAGCAACTTCTTCAGCTGGTGCTTCTGCAGCTACTGGCGCAGCTTCTGCTGGAGCTGGAGTTTCTTCTACTACTGTTTCTTCAGCTGCTGGTTCTGTTTGAGCATAAACTGAATTGTTTAACATACCAAAGCTTAAAACGCTTGTAATTGTTAATAGTGCTAATAACTTTTTCATAGTTTAATTGTTTGTTATCTAACCTTTTTTGTTTGTATTATTTTTAATTTTAAAATTACGTTGTTGTAATTAACCGCCAAATTACAAAAAAAATTATTCAATGGTTAATTTTTTTTGATAAGCTTATGTTAACGGTTGATTTTTTAAATTAAAGGTCGATTATGCAACATAACCGACCTTAAAATTATTTTAGTTTAAAAGCTTTTTTCACTTTAGGAACATAATCTAATTTTTCCCAAGTAAACAATTCAACTTTTACTTTTTTCTCTTTTCCGTCTGGTGATTTAAACGTTTTTGTAATCACTTCATTTTTACGCCCCATGTGTCCGTAAGCAGCAGTTTCGCTATACATTGGAGTACGTAATTTTAATCGTTGCTCAATAAAATAAGGTCGCATATCAAATACCGATTCTACGATTTTAGCAATCTGACCATCAGTCATTTTAACTTTAGCTGTACCATAAGTATCAATAAAAATACCCATTGGTTTCGCAACACCAATTGCATAAGAAACTTGAACCAACACTTCAGAACAAACTCCTGCAGCAACTAAGTTTTTAGCAATATGACGAGTAGCATAAGCTGCTGAACGGTCAACTTTACTTGGATCTTTACCCGAGAAAGCACCACCACCGTGAGCACCTTTACCACCATAAGTATCTACAATAATTTTTCTACCAGTTAAACCAGTATCACCGTGAGGACCACCTATAACAAATTTACCCGTTGGGTTAATGTGGTAACTAATTTTATTGTTGAATAAATGAGCGTATTTTGGATATTTCTTTTTAACTCTTGGAATTAAAATATCAACGATGTCTTTTTTAATTTTAGCCAACATTTTTCCTTCAGCATCAAAATCATCGTGTTGTGTAGAAACTACAATGGCATCAATACGAATAGGATTGTTATTGTCATCATATTCTAATGTTACTTGAGATTTAGCATCTGGACGTAAGTATTTAATTTGTTTGTTTTCTCTACGTAAAGCAGCCAATTCAATTAAAATACCATGAGCTAAATCTAAAGCCAACGGCATATAGTTTTCAGTTTCGTTGGTTGCATAACCAAACATCATACCTTGGTCACCAGCTCCTTGCTCTTCTTTCTTTTTACGGTCAACGCCTTGATTAATATCAGATGATTGTTCGTGAATAGCAGAAAGAATACCACATGAATTTGCTTCAAACATGTATTCAGACTTGGTATATCCTATTTTACGAATAACTTGTCTAGCGATTTCTTGAACATCTAAATATGCTTTAGATTTTACTTCGCCAGCAAGAATAACCTGCCCTGTTGTTACTAATGTTTCACAAGCAACTTTTGAGTCTGCGTCGAACGCCAAAAAGTTGTCAATTAACGCATCAGAAATTTGGTCGGCAACTTTGTCTGGATGCCCTTCTGATACCGATTCAGATGTAAATAAATACGACATTAAATTTTAATTTTAAATGAATAAATCAATTGTTAAATAAAATTTGAAGTAATGTGTAGAGAGAAAGCAATCATGTTTTAGCACTTTTTTGACAAGTTTCTGATAAAAGAGAAACTTGGTCGTGGTTGCAATCTATCAAATCATTCCACAAATATTTCGACAAAGAAAAGAAAAAAATATTGTTTACGAAGAATGTGAAACTATTTTATTTGGTTAAATTTTTAAATACATTTTCCAAACTCTGTGTTTCGGTTTGAATAGATAAAACCGTTGCATCGTTTTGCATTGCAAATTGGTAAATATTATTTCTAACCTTATCGGAAGCTATTTCTAACACCCAACTATTGCCTTTCTTGTTTAACACATTTGAAACACCATCAATTCTAGACAATTGACCTTTATCAATTTCTTTATCAAACTCCACCGTTAAAATGATGGATTTTGATTGTTGTTTTTGTAACTCTTTGGTTTTATCATTGGCAACAATTACTCCTTTATTAATGATAATGGTTTTGTCGCATATAGCTTCAACCTCTTGCATAATGTGCGTTGAAAGCATAATGGTTTTTTCTTGTCCAATTCTTTTAATCAAATTTCGAATTTCTTCTAATTGATTGGGGTCTAAACCTGTTGTTGGTTCATCTAAAATCAATACATCAGGATTGTGAATCATGGCTTGAGCCAAGCCAACACGCTGACGATATCCTTTTGATAAGGCGCCAATTTTTTTGTTTTGTTCCAGCGTTAAACCAACCATTTCAACCATCTCCTTTATTCGCTCACGTTTGTTAGGTATTTTATAAACACCAGCAGTAAAATCCAAATACTCCTTTACATACATGTCTAAATACAAAGGATTGTGTTCTGGCAAGTAGCCCACATGTTTTTTCACATCAATTGGTTGTTCGGTTACATCAAAGCCACAAACTTTTATTTGTCCTTCGGTTTGAGGGATAAAACAAGTAATAATTTTCATCATGGTAGATTTTCCAGCACCGTTTGGACCTAAAAACCCCACTATTTGACCTGGTTCAACAGTAAATGAAACATTGTCAAGAGCCTTTTGCTCTCCATAAATTTTACTTACATTTTTTACCTCTATTGACATACTTCAAGTTAAAAGTTAAAAGTTAAAAGTTAAAAGGGTTACTCCAACCCTATCAACACTTACCCTTGTTAACTATATTGTACTGCGAAAATAATGATTTTAACTTAAAGCAGATTATTTCTTTATTTTTGATTTTTTAATTTACAGTGAAAGGAATAGTCGTAAAATCTACAGGAAGCTGGTACAACGTAAAACTTGATAATGGAGATGTTGTGGAAGCACGTATTCAAGGAAAATTTCGGCTTAAAGGCATTCGCTCTACAAACCCAGTTGCAGTTGGTGATTTAGTAAGCATAAAACAGGATGAAGGGAGTAATGTGATTACAGCAATTGCAGATAGAAAAAACTACATTGTTCGAAAATCAATAAACTTATCTAAACACTCGCACATTATTGCTGCTAATGTTGACCAAGCCATTTTAATTGTAACCATTTCGCAACCTAAAACTACAACAGGTTTTATTGATCGATTTTTAATTTCGGCGGAAGCCTACCACATTCCTACCATATTAGTGTTTAACAAAATTGATTTATATAATAAGGAAGAACAGGAAGAGTTAAACAACTTGATGGCTATTTATACAAAAATAGGTTATCAATGTATAGCTGTTTCGGCTTTAAACCAAGAAAATTTAGAGACGTTCAAACTAATTTTAAAAGATAAAACTTCGGTTATATCAGGTCATTCGGGTGTTGGAAAATCTACTTTGTTAAATACCATAGAACCAACATTGAATTTAAAAACCAGTGCCATTTCTGAAATGCACTCACAAGGAAAACACACCACTACTTTTGCTGAAATGTTCGATTTAAATTTTGGAGGATACATTATAGATACGCCTGGAGTAAAAGCTTTTGGGTTGATTGATTTTGAAAAAGCAGACTTATCTCACTATTTTTTAGATATGTTAAAAGTTTTAGATAATTGCCAGTTTAGTAATTGCCAACACATTAACGAACCCAAATGTGCGGTAAAAGATGCTGTTGCAAATGGAGGGATTGTTGAGTTTCGATACAACAACTATTTAAGCATGTATAACGACGACGAGGAAGAGAATTATCGAGGAAAAGGGTATTAATTATTTATGTTTTGACAATACAAACTTTATTCCCAATCCAAGAGTTGCCGGATAAAAATCATAAGCCTTTAGTTGAGCATCTCTAATAGGATAAATGATTGAAAAATTAAAGAACGTGTTCTTTCCATTTTTAGGACCAAAATCAACTCCAATACCAAAACTAGTACCATTAAAACTCTTAAATTCTTCTGAGTATTTATCTTTATAAATTACAAAAGCATTTGTACCATACATACCTATTATATATGGAGATAAGTTTGATTTTTGATTTACACTTCGTAATCGAGCTTTTAACCCATAGTTGTAACCAACACCAGGAAAACTATAGCCTCCTGCTACAAAAATTCCAACATTTGGAACTATATACCAAGAAACATTAACCCCAAGCAACCCTCCATAATCCAATCCAGCCCCTAACCCATACGAAAACTGATCAAATTCCTTTGGTGTGGGTTCTTGTTGAGCATAAACTTTAGTCAAACCGGCCAGTAAAAACAGCACTAATATTAGCTTCTTCATATTACAATTAATTTATCCAAATATAAACTTACTTTTTAAAAAATGGAATTAAAACTATTATCTTCGTAACCAATGAAAACAGTTATTCAAAGAGTATTATCAGCATCGGTTGATATTAACCAAATCACCAAAAGTGAAATTGGCAATGGGCTGCTTATTTTATTGGGTATTGAACATGATGACACCACTGAAGACATTGAATGGTTGTGTGGTAAAATTGCTCGTTTACGTATTTTTGGAGATGAAAACGGAGCGATGAATTTATCTGTTTTAGACACCAAAGGAGAAGTGATAATAGTTAGCCAATTTACTTTACACGCCAGCACAAAAAAAGGCAACCGACCATCGTTTATAAATGCCGCAAAACCAGAAACTGCAATTCCGTTGTACGAAGGTTTTATCACTCAACTGGAAAAAGAGCTCAATAAAAAAATACAAACCGGAGAATTTGGAGCCGACATGAAAGTCTCGTTAGTAAATGATGGACCAGTTACAATAATTATCGATTCAAAAAACAAAGAATAACTATGGCATTAATTAAAACAGTAAACGGAGACACTCCAGAATTTGGCAAAGATTGCTTTTTAGCAGAAAATTCAACCATAACTGGCAATGTAAAAATGGGAGATAATTGCAGTATTTGGTTTAATGCCGTTATCCGTGGTGACGTGCATTACATTAAAATGGGTAACAAAGTAAATGTGCAAGATGGAGCGGTAATACATGCCACCTATAAAATATCACCAACCAATATTGGCAACAATGTTTCAATTGGACACAACGCTTTGGTGCATGGCTGCACTATACATGACAATGTTTTAATAGGTATGGGCGCCATTGTTATGGATGATGTTGTTATTGAAAGTAATTCAATTGTTGGTGCTGGAGCTGTAGTTACCAAAGGAACACACATTGAAAGTGGAAGTGTTTATGCTGGAAATCCTGCTAAAAAAATAAAAAATGTAGACCAGAATTTAATTGAAGGAGAAATAAATCGAATCGCTGATAGTTATGTAATGTATTCGGGTTGGTACAAATGAAACTTCCTCCCCTAACCCCTCCGAAGGAGGGGAACAATCCCTTCCCTTTGGGAAGGGCAGGGATGGGAAATTTTATTTACAAGTTCTAATTTTAGCTTCAATTTTTGAAGTAGAAAACCCTGGTACAAATTTGATAACCTCTACTCTACCACTATTTGCTTTAACCACATCAGAACCCACAATGTATTTTTTCTCTGTTTTATCAGTACAATTCGGGTCGTAATCCCCTCCTTTCACCAATACATCTGGAACAATTTTTTGAATAAGTTCTATAGGCGTTTGTTCATCAAAAATTATTACTGCATCAACAAATTTAAAAGCAGCAACAATTAATGCCCTCGAATATTCATCCTGAATTGGTCTTGAACTTCCTTTTTCTAATCGTTTAACGGAAGCATCTGAATTTACTGCTAGAATAAATTTATTTCCCAAATCTGAAGCTTCTGCCAAATATTCAACATGTCCACGATGAATTATATCAAAACAACCATTGGTAAAAACAATTTGTTGATGGTCAGATTTCCACGTTGAAATCAACTTTTCAAGTTGTTTAAGGTCAACAATTTTAGATTTTATGTTTTGTAGTTTATTCATTTACAAATTCAAACAACGAAGATATTATTTTTTTCCCTAATTACACAATCAAATCGATATACGACAAATGCCGTATTGAATGGTTTTGTTTTTTTAATGTTATTTGTTTTTGAAAAAAATCCTTTATGAAGAAACAAATGAATAGTTCTATTACTAGTAGAGAAAAAGATGTAGTTGCTCTAATGTATAAAGGATTAAATTATACTGAAATAGCTAGCCAACTGAATATTAGTCCTGCAACGGTTAGAAAACATACTGAAAACATTTATAAAAAATTAGGTGCACACAATAAAGTTGAAGCGATACATAAATGTATTGAGAAAAAAATATTAAAATTTTAAAAATAGGGCATATGCCGTATTGCGAGTTTTTCTCATTAACCAAATCTTTGTAAAGATTAATAATAAAATTATTTCGACGAATAAAAATAAAACACAGACAAATGAAACATTCATTACTAAAAACTACAAAAAACGTTACTGCAGCAATGTTGCTAATAGCTATTTCTTCAGTAACAAATTTATCTGCTAACAATATTGCTGTAGCTAACACTTCAATTATTGCTCAAAATACAGCAGCTAATTATACCCATGTAAAGTTTGATGTAAGTTGGGAAAATTCATGGAGAACTTCAACCCTTGAAAGCAACTGGGATGCCGCGTATGTGTTTGTAAAATACAGAATACCTCCAATGAACACATGGAAACATGCTACATTAAACTATGTGGATGGAACGGCTACAAATGATGGTAATACTGAACCTGTAGGATCAACAATTAACACTACTTCTGACGGAAAAGGTGCGTTTTTATATAGAAATGCAAATGGTATTGGCAATGTTAATTTTACAGGGGCTCGTTTACGTTGGGATTATGGTGCTGATGGTTTAAATGATGATGATAGCGTTGAAGTGTGTGTTTTTGCTATTGAAATGGTTTATGTTCCACAAGGTGCTTATTATTTAGGTGATGGTGCTGCTGTTGCTGGTGTTGGTATTCAAGGAAATTTTGAAGCTGGAACATCTGGCAACCCATTTTATTTAACGTCTGAAGCAGCATTAACACTTGGTGGTGGCGGTGCAGGCTCATTAGGCAACAACAATACATCTGGTATGACAACTCCTTCTTATGAAGATTTTAGTGATGCTACAACTAAAACTTTACCAGCAGCGTTTCCTAAGGGTTTTAATGCTTTCTATTGTATGAAGTATGAAATAACCCAAGGTCAATATGCCGATTTTTTAAACAAACTTACATTAACTCAAGCCACTGCAAGATATATGGCTGCTTACAATACAAATAATCAATCTATTACAGGTACTCACCCAACTTTTGCAGCAGATGCTCCAGATAGACCTTTGTATTACATTAATTATATCGATTTTATGTCTTATTTGGATTGGAGTGGTTTACGCCCAATGACTGAATTGGAATACGAAAAAGCATGTAGAGGTTCAAGAGGTGTTGGATTTTTACCTACCCCAGATGAATATCCTTGGGGAGATATTACACTTAAAGCGGGACCAGGTTATACGATTACAAATACTGGCTTACCAAATGAAACAGTAAATTCAGTAACTACAATTGGAAATGCGGCTTACAATTTAACAAACAATACTCGTCCTTACAGAGTAGGTATTTTTGCAGCAAGTTTAGCTACCCCTAACAGAGTAGAAGCTGGAGCATCTTATTATGGTATAATGGAGTTAGCTGGAAACCAATGGGAATTAACTATTGCAGTAGGAAGAGCTGAAGGAAGAACTTTTGTTGGAGCTCATGGCGACGGGAGTATTGATGCCGCTGGGAATTACAATGTTGCAAGTTGGCCTTCTGGTGTTTGGGGCTTAGGAATGAGAGGTAGTGGGTTTAATGGTGCTGACTATCAATTACGAACTTCATCACGTCAATATGCACATTATCACTCTATAAACGCCACTAGAATTGCTGCATTAGGTGGACGAGGAGTTAGAACTGCTCAATAAATAAATTAATAGTCTTTTAAAAAAGCTTTGCATCTTATAATCAAAAATAAGAATGACTAAATATATCATATACCTAATGTTACTGCTTTGCAGTTCAACATTAATAATGGCACAAAACAACGCCATTTTTAATGGGGGAAGCAAAGATGGACACGACAAAGGGTGTTATACACAAACTTCTAATTTAAACACAACACTTTCGCAAGGAGGTAATGGTGATGGGCATAGCAAAGATTGTTATACGCAAGCTACTAACCTAAACATGACCATGTCGGCTGGTGGAAGTGGTGATGGACATAGTAAAGATTGTTATACACAAACTTCTAATTTAAACTTAACACTTTCTGCGGGTGGTAGTGGTGATGGGTATAGTAAAGATTGTTATACACAAGCTTCTAATTTAAACATGACCATGTCGGCTGGTGGAAGTGGCGATGGATATGCAACAAGCTGTTATACTCAACAATCTAATCTAAACAATATTTTTAGCGGTGGAGATGGTGGAGATGGTAAGCTAAATGGGTGTGCCAATGAACCTTTAGGATGTTTCCTTGCTATTAATCTAGGAAACGATACTTCGTTCTGTACTGGTCAAACACTTACTTTAAACGCAGGGAGTTTTCCAGGAGGAGCGACATACGAATGGCAAGATGGTTCTGCTACGCAAACTTTTTTAGTAGATACCACTGGAACATATTATGTGTTGGTTACCGATACTGCTGGATGTACTGGTGTTGATTCTATTGTAGTTACAGTTAACCCTGTTCCTATAGTTAATTTAGGAAACGATACCGCTTTTTGTGCAGGAAACAATATTGTTTTAAATGCAGGAAACACAGGAGCTACTTACGTGTGGCAAAACAATCCAATACCAGCATACCAAAATCAAACACTAACAGTAAATACAAGTGGAATATATTTTGTTACAGCAAGTTTTGGTACTTGTACTGATACCGATTCAATTACCGTTACAGTAAATCCAATCGTAACAACTAATTTACCTGATTCAACCATTTGCCAAGGTAATAGTGCTTTAATTTTTGGCGTACTACAAAGTGTTGCAGGAACATACAGAGATACCATTTTATCTTCAACAGGTTGTGATAGTATTTTGGTTCAACAATTAAATGTAAATCCTACCTATAACCAAAACCTTGGTACTGTTACCATTTGTAATGGTGACAGTGCTTTAATATTAGGTAATTATGAAACAGTTGCTGGAACCTATACAGCAACTTATCAAACCATTAATGGTTGTGATAGTACAGTTTCGCAAACATTAAATGTTAGTCCAACCCATGTAGTTAATTTAGGAAACGATACAGCATTTTGTGCTGGCAATAGTTTAACATTAAATGCAGGTGCTGGAGCAAGTACTTATCAATGGATGAATGGAACAGGGTTCCCTTACAATCAACAAACCTTCACTGTTTCAAGTACGGGAACGTATTATGTTGTAACTACTTTGGGAGCCTGTACAACTTCTGATACAATTAATGTAATCGTAAATCCTATTGTAACGACAAACCTATCAAACGAAGTAGTTTGTCAAGGAGATAGTGCTTTAATTTTTGGAAACTACCAGACTGTTGCAGGGAATTATTACGATACCCTAACTGCTTCAACAGGTTGTGATAGTATCTTGGTAAAACAATTAATTGTTAATCTTACATACAATCAAAATCTTGGTACTGTTAATATTTGTCAAGGTGATAGTGCTTTAATATTAGGTAATTATGAAACAATAGCAGGAACGTACTCCGACACTTTAATGAGCATTAATGGCTGTGACAGTATTGTTTATCAGACTTTAAATGTGAGTCCAAGCCATGCGGTTAATTTGGGTAACGATACTGCTTTTTGTGCTGGAAATAATTTAACATTAGACGCAAGTGCTGGAGCAAGTTCTTATCAATGGATGAATGGTACAGGGTTCCCTTACAATCAACAAACCTTCACTGTTTCGAGTACAGGAACATATTATGTTGTAACTACTTTGGGTGCTTGTACAACTTCTGATACAATTAATATAATCGTAAATCCTATTGTAACTACAAACCTATCAAACGAAGTAGTTTGTCAAGGAGATAGTGCGTTAATTTTTGGAAACTACCAAACTGTTGCAGGGAATTATTACGATACCCTAACTGCTTCAACGGGTTGTGATAGTATTTTGGTAAAACAACTAATCTTGAATCCTGTTTATAATCAAAACCTTACTACAATTACCATTTGTAGTGGTGATAGTGCGTTAATTTTTGGAACATATCAAACCGTTTCAGGAACTTATTCCGATACATTAACAAGTATCAATGGTTGCGATAGTATTGTTAATCAACCTTTATCAGTATTATCAAACTCAAGTGTTAATTTAGGCAACGATACGGCTTTCTGTGCAGGAAACTCATTATTACTTGATGCAGGAGCTGGAAATTCGTACACTTGGCAAGACAACAGTACTAATCAAACTTATTTGGTTACTACTTCTGGACAATATTATGTAACTGTAAATGTTGGAAGTTGTTCTGCAAATGATACTATTAATGTAACGGTTAATCCAATACCTACAACTAATTTACCAGATGTTGCAGTTTGCCAAGGCGATAGTGCATTAATTTTTGGAAACTATCAAACCGTTGCAGGTAATTATTACGATACCTTAGTTGCATCAACAACTTGCGATAGCATCGTGATACAACAATTAATCATTAACCCAACGTACAACTATAGTTTAACTCCAATATCTATTTGCCAAGGCGATAGTGCATTGATTTTTGGAAACTACGAAACCGTTGCGGGAACTTATTACGATTCAACAACAACAGTTTTTGGATGTGATAGTATTGTTGCTCAAGAATTAATTATCAATCCTTACCACCCGATTGATTTGGGACCAGATACCACCGTTTGTGAAAATGTAACAGTATTATTAGATGCAGGTGCTGGTGCAGATACTTATCAATGGCAAAGCAACCCATTACCAGGATACATGAATCAAACCTTTGGTGCAGCTGGTGCAGGCATGTACTATGTAGTTGCCACAATAGGTGTATGTTCTTCGTCAGATACTATTAATGTTAATGTAATTCCAACTGTTTATACCAATTTAGCTGATGCAGAAGTATGTCAGGGGGATAGTGCGTTGATTTTTGGAAACTACGAAACTGTTGCAGGAACATACAATCAAGTACTCACAGCAGCTTCTGGTTGCGATAGTATTTTGGTTCAGGAATTAATTGTACACCCTAATTACGTTGTACCTCAATCTCTTGCTATTTGTCAAGGTGATAGTGTTATGTTCGGTGGAATATACCAATATACTGCTGGAACGTATTACGATACTTTGCAATCTGTAAATACTTGTGATAGTATAATTGCAACGACTTTAATTGTTAACCCTACTTTTACTATTAATACAAGTGCTGCAATTTGTCAAGGCGATAGCATCATGCTTGGAGGGGCTTACCAAACTGTTGCTGGAGTTTATACTGATGTTTATAGTACAATTTTTGGTTGCGATAGTACAGTTAACACAACCTTAAACATAAATCCTACCTACTCAATAAATCAAAACATTGAAATATGTTTTGGCGATAGCATAATGCTTGGTGGAGCATATCAGAATAGTGCAGGCGTTTACACCGATGTTTATAGTTCAATATTTGGTTGCGACAGTACAGTTGTTACAACTTTAGGAATTAAACCAATTGCAACAGAAACCTTAACTCCAATTACAATTTGTGATAACGATTCTGCTCTTATTTTTGGAAACTACCAAACCGTTGCAGGAATCTATTCTACTGTAATACCAAATGGAGCAGTAAATGGTTGCGATAGTATTGTACAACAAGAATTAATTGTAAATCCTACCTATCAAATTTTTGCAAACGCAACCATTTGTAGCGGAGATAGTATTTTCCTTGGCGGTGCTTACCAAACTACAGCAGGAGTTTATGTGGATGTTTATTCATCAAGTTTAACTTGCGATAGCACAATTACAACAACATTAAATGTGATAAACAGCTTTACCATAAACATCAACGATACCATTTGCGCTGGAGATAGCATCTTGTTGGCAGGAGCTTATCAAACTGTTGCAGGAACTTATACTGAATTGCTAGTATCTTCTGGTGGTTGCGATAGTTTAGTAATAACTGAACTTTATGTAAATCCGTTACCAGTAGTAACATTAACTGCCGACCCTGAATTGATATTATCCGGTCAATCGTCGCAATTAACTGCTACAGGCGGAGGGTTATATACTTGGACACCCACATCAAGTTTATCGTGTATAAACTGTGCCAATCCTATTGCATCTCCAACAGAAACAACTTTATATACAGTTGAGGTTAATTTAAGTGGTTGTATCGTTTCAGACACCATTACAGTAAGTGTTGATTCTGAATTTAAAATTCCTGAAGGATTCTCTCCTAACGGTGATGGAGTTAATGATGTATTTGAAATAGTGGGTATTAGTCAATTCCCGAACAATAAAATAATGATTGTAAACCGTTGGGGGAACAAAGTGTTTGAAGCTGCTCCTTACAAATCGGATTGGGATGGAACAAGTCAGTTTGGAATTACAATTGGCGAAAAATTACCATCAGGAACGTACTTCTACATCCTTGATTTAGGTAAAACAGGACCTTCAGGTTCTCAAGAAATTAAAGGTTACATATATATAAATAGATAACCATGCGAAACTTTATAACCATCATATCTCTTTTTATTTCTTGTGTAACGTTTGCACAACAAGAAGCCATGTTTACGCATTACATGTTTAATAAATTGGCTATAAACCCAGGCTATGCCGGTACTGTTGATGCCATAAGCATAACAGGTATTCATCGTTCGCAATGGACATCATTTAAAGGAGCACCTACCACACAAAATTTAACGGCTCACATGCCTATTGATGGTAAAAATATTGGTGTTGGATTTTCGGTATTAAACGATCAAATTGGTCCAACGCAAAATATTGGTTTAGCAGGTGATTTTGCCTACAAAATAAAAATTAACGAACGAGATAAGTTGTCACTAGGAATTAAAGCATCAATTAATTTTATTTCAACCAATTTAACCTCGTTAGAAATAATCGACCAAAATGATGCTTCGTTTGCTCAAAACATAAGCAGTGGTACGTTACCAAATTTTGGATTTGGAGCATATTATTACAACAAAAAATATTTCGCGGGAATATCAACTCCAAAATTATTACAAAATGGTTTTGATGCTAGCAATCCAGCTGGAACTTCAATAGCCATATCGAACGAACAACGCCACTATTTTTTAATGGGAGGTACCATTTTTAACCTTACAACTGATGGACAATTTAAATTAAAACCAACATCGTTTGTAAAAGTTACAAGTGGAGCTCCTATTCAAATGGATTTAACTTCTTCAGTTATTTATAATGATAAATTCTCTGGAGGCATATCTTGGAGAACTGGAGATGCTCTTGGCTTGCTGCTTGGCATCAATTTAAACGACCAATTTATGTTTGGCTATTCTTTTGATTTTTCTTACACTAACACTACGTTTAACTACAATGGTGGTAGTCACGAAATAATGTTGAGATACGACATTGTTAAGAATAAAGAAAAATCAATGCCTAGTCATTTTTAATGTTTTTCAAAATATTTGAAAATTGATTTATACGTCAAATGCCGTATTGCTTTTGTTTTCTATTTGAGGAATCTTTGTATCGTTAACTATTCTAAACTTTAATAATTATGATGAATAAAAAAATAATCGCTGGTCTATTTGGTTTTGCCATTGTATTCTCAGCTAGTGCGCAAATTGCACAAGAAAAAATTGTAGAACTTACTGGTAAATCTAAAAACAAAGGGTACTTAGGTAATGTTGTTGTTGACGATGTTAAACAGCAGTTTGATATGGTTTTTGTAACCAAAGACAACAACCGTAAGGTGGAATATGAAGTATACCAATTCGATTACGACTTTAATTTGTTAAACAATTTTAAAGATGCTGAAAGAAAACTGAAATCAAAATCAAAAAACAAAACCTACAAAGGCGATTACCAAGAGGTGATTGGTGTTACTGCTAGTCCAAACATGACAGGGAAATTGGTGTTGCGTAAAACCTTATACATTAACCAATGGAACTGGTGGAAAGGTGGTTATGAAACCACTAAAAAACTGTTAGATAAAGAAAAACCAAAAGAAATTGGTGGTGACGGCGATGATAAAAAACGTAAATTATTTTACACCGCTCATAAAGATATTGCTGACAAAGGAGAATTATTGGTTTGTGCTTTAATAAATAAAGGTATTATGTCAATGGCTAAAGAAGCCGACAGAGAATATTTATTGATGCATATAGACAAAGATTTAAATGTAGTTAAAAAAACACCTATTAAATTTGATCATCCACAATCCTTATTAATTTCAAAAGAATTAGAAGATACCGACGAATGGTTATTGGTTTTTGCACCATATAGTGCTCAAGGTATGGGAAAATTAGCCGACGACAATTCCAACAACCTTACTTACATTAGAATTGATGAGGCAGGAAATGTTAAAGAACGTTTCAATTTTGAAAGCAAGTGTAACGAATGGGCAATTTTCGATGCTTATGCCGTAGGTAATGATGTTTATTTCTACGGAGCTGGTAACATTAACAAACCAGAAAAAAATTACACTAAACCTCCTTACTGTATTTCATTTGATGCTATGCCAAGTGCAGGAGATGCTGAATCTAGAATGACAACATTAGAGAGCATGAAATTTGGATACTTACAAGTTGCTAAAATTAGTGGCGGAAAAGCGGAATTCGTTTCGGCAGTTTCTATCGAAGATATTAATGCAAAAGGCATTAAACCAGCTAGTCAGAAAAAATTACGTGAGTTCGATGGTAAAAAATTCATCTTAAACGGTGTTAACATTACTTCAAATGGCGATGTATTTATCTCTGGTCAGGATTTTAAAATGGATAATATTGGCGATGTAAAAGGAAGAGTTTACAAAGACTTATTAATGTTCCATTTTGATAAAACAGGTGCATTTAAACGATACTATGGTGTTGAAAACACAGCTAAATCGGCAGGTTTGTTAGGTGGCGCTGGTGGCGCTAAATCATTCCCATCAGAGTTTTCTATCTACGAAGCTCCAAACGGTAAAGATTTATTCTGGAATGTATTCTTGGTTCAAGATGTGGATGTTGACTGTTCTTCTGAAACCTCAACAAACTACATTGCAGGAACTCAAACAACTACTACAACATGTGTTTATACGCCACTATACCAAGGTAGATTGGGTAAAATAGACATCACTTCAGGAGACATCTCTGATTTTAAAACTTTTGGAGGTAAAGATTACTACTTATACCTAGATTTAGAAGATAATGGAAAAGGAAAAGATAGTCCTTACATCACTATCAATGGTGGTAAACAAGTGGTTTACATTGCTCGTCAACGTAAAGGTGGTATGAGCGGTAACGAAAGATGGGGCAACAGCCTATGGTTTGGTAAATTCGACCCATTAAAACAATAAGTAAGTTTAGTTAGTTTTTCATAAGAAGTGCCTGTGTAAAAAGCAGGCATTTTTTTACTTTAAATTAAACCCTATGATACGTTTCATTTTTTTTCTAACCATTTTATTTACAACGCAAGTTACTTTTTCGCAAGATGTAATCGTTTTCGATGCAGAACCCGAAAATTTAGGAACAAACGTTAATTCTGCTGGAGATGAGTTGTCTCCAAAAATATCTCCCGACGGCAAAACCTTATTCATTACTCGCTACCCTGAAAACAATAACGGAAAAAACAACATTTGGGTATCGTATTTACAAGCCAACGGAAAATGGACATTAGCTTCAAACATTGGAACTCCCCTGAATGTTCCTGGATATTCTACATCGGTTCAATCCGTTACTCCTGATGGTAACACCATTTTGCTATCTAACTTGTACAAATATTTTGATGGTAGCGTTTCTGGAGGAGGCTGTTCTATAAGCTCACGACAACGTGGTGGATGGGCGTTTCCTAAACAGCAAATCATCGAAAAATACGAAAACAACAACCAATACGTGAACTATTTTTTATCGAACAGCGGTAAGTTTTTACTTATGGCAATCGAAAAGAAAAAAGGTCTTGGTGAAAAAGATATTTGGGTATCATTTCAAACGTCTGACAACAACTGGTCGGTACCTTTAAACCTTGGCAATGTTGTAAATACCAAAGGTGACGAATTTGGACCATTTTTAGCATCCGACGAAAAAACATTGTACTACGTTTCGGAAGGTTTACCTGGTGGTTATGGTGGAGCTGACGTTTGGATGACCAGAAGATTAGACGACTCGTGGACCAATTGGTCGAAACCTGTTAACATGGGTGAAAAAATTAATTCTGCCAATTTTGATGCTTATTTTAGTATAGATGCATCAGGCGAATATGCTTATTTCAGTTCCGAAAAAAACAGCTATGGGAAAAGCGATATTTATAGAATTAAAATGCCTCAAGCTGCAAAACCAGAACCCGTAGTGTTGGTTTACGGAAAAGTACTTGACCAAAAAACCAATCAACCAATAAAAGCAAAAATTAGCTACGAACAATTGCCTTCAGGTAGACAATTGGGCACAGCCAGTACTAGCCCCGACGAAACCATTTATAAAATTGTGTTGCCGCACGGTAAAAACTATGGTTTTATGGCTACTGCCGATAATTATTATTCAGTAACACAAAACATTGACGCAAGTAAACTAGAGGCTTACCAAGAGTTAGAAGTTAATTTATATTTAGCTCCTATCGAAAAAGATGAAGCCATACGTTTAAATAACATTTTCTTTGAATTTGGTAAAGCCGCCTTAAAAGAAGAATCTTTTCCAGAATTGGACCGATTGGTAAAATTACTAACCGATAACCCAAGCATTACCATAGAAATTAACGGACATACTGATGATGTTGGAGCTGATGCCGACAACCTTAGACTTTCGCAAGATAGAGCTGCTGCGGTGGTATCTTATCTTACCTCAAAAAAAATTGCGGAAAAACGTTTGTCTTCTAATGGTTTTGGAGAAACCAAACCACTAGCTGATAACAAATCCGAAGAAGGAAAACAACTGAACAGAAGGGTGGAGTTTGTGGTCAAGACGAAATAGAAGAATGTTTTATCTTTTAAAGGCTGGATTAACGTTAAAACCCAAAATAAATACTATTATTTACATCTTTTATTTCTTAACTCAACTGCCTCAATCTTAACATTAAATATATCCTGTTCATTTTCAATAAGATCAAGAACTACATTCAAATCATTACAGCCTTCTTTTTTCTTATCGGCTTTAAAATAAATATTAGCTCTTTGAAGCATTAGCAAAAAGTATTCTGCTGGAATATTTTTTCTTGATTCATAATAGTTAATCTTTATCACATTAGGGTCATTATTTGCTAATGACTTCAATCCATTATTAATATTTTCTATTGCTTCATCATAATTATTTATTTCTGTCAAACATTTTGAATAGTCAAGAAACACTATAAATTTACCAATCATTCCATTAGATGTCACTGCATTTTTATAGTTTTCAATGGCTTGATTATATTTTTTTGAATCTCTATATAAATTTGCTAGCCCCCAATAAATATCCCCTATACCAAAATATGGTGATTGCTTATGTTCTTCAAGTAACCACAAATAGTCCTTTTCAGCTAGATCAAATTCATTAATTGCTATATATTCATTAATCCTATTTGGAACAACCATGAAAAGAATAGTCTTCATATTACTTTGTTTGCAAAATCCAATTGCCTTATCTAAATATTCGATTTTCTGTTTATGGTTTTCCTTTGGTAACCCATTTGCCATTTGCACATAATAATTGGACGAGTCAAGAAATGATTGTCCATAAGCCATCGTAGTTATGATGAATAATGTAATCGTTATAATTATATTTCTCATATTTTTTATCTTGATTGCTATACAATGCATTTATTCGCATTATAAGTTTACCCAAATATAATCAACTAATTAAAGCGGGCAGAAAAACGGACCGTTTTTGTTACAATTTAATCCCCACCATTAAAATATCGTCAATTTGGGGTTCATCTTGCATCCAATTTTTTAATACATAGTGCAAGTAAGATTCTTGCTCGTCCATTTCCATGGTTTGTGCAGAAAGCAACAAATCTTTACCGAAAGAAAATAAAAATCATTATCAAACTCGTTTAGGATTTTATACTTTTGCAAGAAAAACAACATGAATGTTTTAATCATTGGGTCAGGAGGAAGAGAACATGCCTTTGCATGGAAATTGGCACAAAGCAACAAACTACAAAACTTATTTATTGCTCCAGGTAATGCAGGTACAGCACTAGTTGGTACTAATGTAAATATTGGAGTTAACGATTTTGAAAGTATAAAATCTTTTGTTTTATCCAATAACATTAACATGGTTGTTGTTGGACCAGAAGACCCTTTGGTGAATGGAATTCACGATTTCTTTTTAGCAGACAATGAATTGAAAAATATTCCTGTTATAGGGCCTAAAAAAGATGGTGCTTTGTTGGAAGGAAGCAAGGAATTTTCAAAAAAATTCATGATAAAACATGGTGTTCCAACGGCTAAATACCAAAGTTTTAACAAAGCTAATTTAACCGATGGTTTTGCCTTTTTAGAAACTTTACAATCTCCATACGTATTAAAAGCCGATGGTTTGGCTGCGGGTAAAGGAGTGTTGATTTTAAACAATTTAGAAGAAGCAAAAAAAGAACTAACCAACATGATTGCCGAAGCAAAATTTGGCGCTGCATCGGCTACTGTTGTTATCGAAGAGTTTTTAAAAGGTATTGAGCTTTCGGTTTTTGTTTTAACCGACGGTAACAGTTATAAAATTTTACCTTCTGCAAAAGATTACAAACGAATTGGCGAAGGCGACAAAGGACTGAATACTGGTGGTATGGGAGCTATATCTCCTGTTCCGTTTGCTACCAACGATTTTATTAAAAAGGTAGAAGAACAAGTGGTTATTCCAACCATAAATGGCTTGAAAAAAGATGGAATCGATTATAGAGGTTTTATTTTTATTGGGTTAATGAACGATAACGGAAATCCAAGCGTGGTAGAATACAATGTACGCATGGGCGACCCAGAAACAGAAGTAGTTATACCTCGAATAAAGTCTGATTTATTGGATTTGTTTATTGGTGTTGGCAATCAAACACTTCACGAAAAATCGTTTGAAGTTGATACTAGAACTGCAACTACGGTTATGTTGGTTTCAGGTGGGTATCCAGAAGATTATGAAAAAGGACATGTAATGACAGGTTTCGACAACATTGAAAACAGTATAGCTTTCCATGCAGGAACTAAACAAGATGGCAAAAACATTGTTACTGCTGGTGGTAGAGTGTTAGCAATAACTTCGTTCGGAACTGACATTAAAGATGCCTTGTGTAAATCGTTCGCTAATGCAGAAAAAATCAACTACACTAAAAAGTACTACCGAAAAGATATTGGGTTTGATTTAGTGTAAAACATGTCATTCTTGTCATACTTGTCTGCAAAAATGTCTTAAAAAAATTAATTCTGTGCATTGGCACAAAATCTGACTAATGTGCTTCCGTAAAAATTTGTTTAACCAAAAAATTAAAAAACAATGTCTATTAACATTAAACCATTAGCTGACAGAGTTATTGTAGAGCCTGCTGCAGCTGAAGAAAGAACCGCAGGAGGACTTATTATTCCTGACACCGCAAAAGAAAAACCACAACGTGGAAAAGTTTTGGCTGTTGGAAAAGGTAAACCTGATGAGCCAATGACAGTAAAAGTTGGCGATGCTGTACTTTATGGCAAGTATGCTGGAACTGAAATAACTGTTGAAGGCAAAGATTATTTAATCATGAGAGAAGCGGATATTTTCGCAATTGTTTAACCAAATTAATTCGTTAAAAAAATGTCAAAAGAAATTAAATTTAGCATAGATGCGAGAGATAGCCTTAAAATAGGTGTTGATAAATTAGCAAATGCAGTAAAAGTAACCTTAGGACCAAAAGGTAGAAATGTAATTATTGGCAAAAAATTTGGTGCGCCACACGTAACCAAAGATGGTGTTACTGTTGCCAAAGAAATTGAATTGAAAGACCCTATTGAAAACATGGGTGCTCAAATGGTAAAAGAAGTAGCTAGCAAAACCGCTGATGATGCAGGTGATGGAACAACTACTGCAACCATTTTAGCTCAGGCTATTGTAACTGCCGGACTTAAAAACGTAGCTGCTGGAGCAAATCCAATGGACTTAAAAAGAGGAATCGACAAAGCAGTAGTAGCTGTTGTTGCTGAACTTAAAAAAATATCGAAAGAAGTAGGGACTGACAACGAAAAAATTCGCCAGGTAGCTACAATTTCTGCAAATAATGACGAAACCATCGGTAACTTAATTGCTTTAGCAATGGAAAAAGTGAAAACCGAAGGTGTAATTACTGTTGAAGAAGCGAAAGGAACTGAAACTACAGTTGACGTGGTTGAAGGTATGCAGTTTGATAGAGGTTATTTATCTCCATATTTTGTAACAGATGTTGAGAAAATGGTTGCTGATATGGATAATCCTTATATCTTAATTCACGATAAAAAAATATCGAACTTAAACGAATTATTGCCAATACTTGAGCCTGCTGC
Source organism: Flavobacteriales bacterium (assembly GCA_020635795.1). Classification (NCBI taxonomy): domain Bacteria; kingdom Pseudomonadati; phylum Bacteroidota; class Flavobacteriia; order Flavobacteriales; species Flavobacteriales bacterium. The sequence continues at coordinate 202,557 of JACJZD010000002.1, read as the reverse complement.
ACAATCAGGTAGAGGAATCGTTATTATTGCTGAAGATGTAGATGGTACTGCTTTAACTGCTTTAGTGGTAAACCGTTTAAAAGGTGGTTTAAAAGTAGCAGCTGTTAAAGCTCCAGGTTTTGGTGATAGAAGAAAAGCCATGTTAGAAGACATCGCTATTTTAACTGGGGGAACAGTTATTTCTGAAGAGCAAGGCTTTAAATTAGAAAATGCTACTTTAGAAATGTTAGGTACTGCAGAAAAAGTAACAATAGACAAAGATAATACTACCATTGTTGGCGGTGCTGGTGATAAAAAAGCAATCGACGGAAGGGTAAATCAAATTAAAGCACAAATTGAAACAACTACTTCTGATTATGATAAAGAAAAACTTCAAGAGCGTTTGGCTAAATTAGCTGGTGGGGTTGCTGTACTATATGTTGGTGCTGCTACCGAAGTGGAAATGAAAGAGAAAAAAGACCGAGTTGATGATGCATTAGCTGCTACTCGTGCTGCTGTTGAAGAAGGTATTGTTCCTGGTGGTGGTGTTGCCTTAATTAGAGCAGAAAGCGCTTTAAATGGTTTTAAAGGAATTAACGAAGACGAAAACACGGGTATTGCAATCGTAAAAAGAGCATTAGAAGAACCTTTACGTCAAATAATCATTAATGCTGGCGGAGAAGGAGCTGTTGTTGTTCAAAAAATTAGAGAAGGCAAAGATGACTTTGGTTACAATGCTAGAACTGAAGAATACACCAACATGTATGCTGCAGGAGTTATTGACCCAACTAAAGTAACAAGAGTTGCGTTAGAAAATGCTGCTTCAATTGCTGCATTATTGTTAACTACCGAATGTGTTATTGTAGATGAACCTACTGAAGAAGGCTCTATGCCAAACATGGGTGGCATGGGCGGAGGAATGCCTGGAATGATGTAATTTAAAAATTCATAACAACAAAAAAGGAGCTCAATGAGCTCCTTTTTTATTAAAATGATACTGTAATTATTTGTTTGCCATAATATGAGAAACGATAACTTGTAAATCTTCAGCACTCATTTTTTTAGTAACCTCTACTTGTGGAGCCATAACTGCCTCTTGAGCTGGATCAACAATCGCTTTTGATTCACCTTTTAAGAACGCCGTTAAAGTTGCCTCATCAGCATAAGCAGCAGCAATATCTTTAATTGCAGGGCCTACTGTTTTTACATCCATTTGGTGACAAGCAACGCAACCACTTGTTTGGAAAAATTCTGCACCATCTTTTGCTGGAGCAGCTTCTGCTACAGCCTCTTCAGCTGGAGCTTCAGTCGCAGCAACTTCTTCTTTATGTTCTTCAGAAGAACCACATGAAGTTAACATTACTGACCCAAAAATCATCGCTAATGCTAACACACTAATTTGTACTTTTTTCATTGTTTTATGTTTTTAAATTGTTTTAGAATTGAAAATCAGGTGCAAAGTTGTACAAAATATTAAACTTCTCACAACAAATTCATAGAAAATATGCTACTCAATACTTGGTTTATAAATAGTTTTACTAGCTCCTAACTTTTTTCAGTAGCCCCGTCGGGAATCGAACCCGAATCTACAGTTTAGGAAACTACTATTCTATCCGTTGAACTACGGGGCCAAAATCAATTCAAAAATAATATATTCTTTATCATTTAACGTCTAATTAACTCTTAGAATAGGGATAACTTTATATCTTTGCTAAGAAATGTCTAAATTCACATTAAATATTGAGGAAGATTATGATTTTAGCTTGATAGGTATTAGTTGTCATGCTAAAGATTATAGATTGTGTTACGAATTAAATAAAATTTTAGAAATTGATCTAGTTCGTGGAGAAGATTTAGATATTGATTCGAAAAATACTAAAGCAAATTACGCACTTTATGATTATATTGATGAAGAAAACTTTATAGACTATTATTTGATTTCAAATAGAAGTAACAAAGGTTTTTTAATCCCCGAACATAAGTCTACCGACTTTTTTTTATTGCTTAAAGGGGCATCAAACGATGATATTATAGAAAACATTATAAATAAAATTAGTGAAATTGAATTGGTACTAACCTCGTTTCAAATTGATGTAAACTCACTAAAATCTAAACAAAATTTAATTTTTTAAATGAATTATAGAAAAACCAAGATTGTTGCAACATTAGGTCCAGCAACATCAACCAAAGAAGTCATTTCAGAGATAATTGATGCTGGTGTAAATGTATGCCGAGTTAATTTTTCTCACGGAAGTTATGACGATCATGAAAAAACGATAAATATAATCCGTGAAATTTGCGAAGAAAAAGGTCGAAATGTGGCTATCCTAGCAGATTTACAAGGACCAAAAATTAGAGTTGGCGAAATTGAAAATAACGGAATAATGCTAGAAGTGGGACAAGATATTATTTTCACCTCGACTAAGTGTATTGGAACTAACGAAAAAGTTTATATCAGCTACCAAAATTTTCCGAAAGATGTTTCGTCAGGAGAAACCATTTTACTTGACGATGGCAAGTTAAACTTAAAAATTAAGTCAACCAACAAACAAGATGAAGTTGTTGCTACGGTTGTTCATGGCGGCAAATTATCTTCTAATAAAGGGGTGAATCTTCCTAACACCAAAATTTCTTTACCTTGTTTAACACCTAAAGATATTGAAGATTTAAACTTTGCTTTGAAAATGAACATCTCTTGGATAGGTCTTTCATTTGTACGAACTGCTCGAGATATTATCGAATTAAAATATCTTATTTCAGATGCGAAAAGTACTGCCAAGGTAGTAGCAAAAATTGAAAAACCTGAAGCCATTCGAGAAATTGACGACATCCTAAAAGTTACTGATGCCTTAATGGTAGCAAGAGGCGACTTAGGTGTAGAAATCCCTTTTCATCAAGTACCATTAACACAAAAAATGCTAGTTAAAAAGAGCATGAAAGCAGGAAAACCAGTTATTATTGCTACTCAAATGATGGAAAGTATGATTGAAAACATCACTCCAACAAGAGCAGAAGTTAATGACGTTGCCAATGCTGTTTTAGATGGTGCCGATGCTGTAATGCTGAGTGCTGAAACATCCGTAGGTAAACATCCTGTTAAAGTGATTGAAAGCATGGCAAAAATTATTTCTGATGTTGAACAAGATGATAGTTTATACAATTATGAATATCCACCTGAAGAAGATAATCACGATAGGTATATTACCGATTCCATTTGTTTTAACTCGTGCCGATTGGCTCAAAGAGTTGGAGCCAAAGCAATTGTAACCATGACCTTCTCAGGCTATACTGGGTTTAAAATTTCTAGTTTTAGACCAAAAGCAGGTATTTATGTGTTTACTGGTAATAAATCAATATTAAATATGCTCAGTTTAGTTTGGGGGGTAAAAGCATTTTATTACGACAAATATGTAAGCACCGACCATACCATTGCTGATATCAAATACATACTTAAAAAAGAAGGTTTTGTAAATACAAAAGACCTTGTAATTAATATTGCTTCCGTTCCAATTGCTGAAAAAGGACAAGCAAACATGATGAAATTAAGTTACATAGATTAATAAAATAAAAATATATATTATGCCAATTAACATTCCTTTATTAAAAGAAATTGCTGAAGTTGCGGGAGCTCCAGGTCACGAACAACGAATAAGAGAAATTGTATTAAGAGAAATTAAACCATTGGTAGATGAAGTAACCATAGATAATATGGGGAATGTTTATGCCATTAAAAAAGGTAAAGACAAAAAACGTGTTATGATTGGTGCTCACATGGACGAAATAGGCTTTATGGTTACTCATATTGACGATAAAGGTTTTGTTAGATTTCATACACTTGGTGGCTTCGACCCAAAAACATTAACTGCACAACGAGTAATTATTCATGGAAAAAAAGATGTGATTGGTGTAATGGGTTCAAAACCAATACACGTAATGAGTACAGAAGAAAGAACCAAACTTCCTAAAACAACCGATTTTTTTATTGATTTAGGAATGAACAAAAAAGAAGTCGAAAAAATTGTAAGCGTAGGCGACCCAATTACTCGTGAGAGAGGCTTAATAGAGATGGGGAATTGTGTTAATTGTAAATCGTTAGATAATCGTTTGGCGGTTTTCATATTAATTGAAGCCTTAAAAAATTTAAAAACCAAAAAAGTTCCTTTTGATATTTACGGAGTGTTTACTGTTCAAGAAGAAGTTGGTATTAGAGGAGCAAATGTTGCAGCTCTAGAAATTAAACCTGATTTTGGTTTCGGTTTAGATACTACAATAGCTTTTGATGTTCCTGGAGCAAAACCAGAAGAGATAATTACCTCTTTGGGCGAAGGAACAGCTATAAAAATTATGGATAGCTCTACCATCTGCGATTACCGTATGGTAAAATTTATGGAACAAACAGCTAAAAAACATAAAATAAAATATCAAAAAGAAATACTAACCGCAGGAGGCACAGATACTGCTGGAATTCAACGTATGAATCCAGGCGGGGCTATTGCAGGTGCAATTTCTATACCTACTCGACACATTCATCAAGTAATTGAAATGGCTGATAAAGATGATATAAAAGGTAGTATTGATTTGCTAACTAATTGTTTATTAGAAATAAATCAGTACGATTGGAGATTTTAAATAAACTAAAATTGTTTGCAACACTATTTGTAGTGTTAATAATTTTATTACCTTTGCCAACTTTCTTTTTAAAAGAGTAAGTGAAAGCATTGAAAGACTATACAATACAGTTTGTTAGTTTAAAGCAAGGAACTCATCATTTTGAGTTCAGTGTAGACAACAAGTTCTTTGAACAATTAGATTGTGATGATTTTATTGATTCCAACTTTAAGGTGGAATTAGAATTTATCAAACAATCTACCATGATGCTACTAAATTTTTCGTTTAAAGGCGAAATAATTGTACCATGCGATAGGTGTCTTGAAGATTTAAAGATGCCCATTAAAGGTGAAGACAAATTAATTGTTAAATTCGGTGATACTTCACATAACGAAGTTGACGATATTTTAATATTAGCCGAAAGCGAACATGAGATAAACGTAGCACATTATATTTATGAGTTTATTGAATTAAACATACCTTTCAGAAGAGTACATAAAGAAGCAGATTGTAACGCTGAAACAATAAAACGATTAAACGAACTAGAAGTAAATAAAACAGAAGAGATAGACCCACGTTGGTCAGCATTAAAAAACATTAACAACAATTAGAAAAATAAAATAAAATGGCACATCCTAAGAGAAAAACATCGAAAACTAGAAGAGACAAAGGTAGAACACATTACAAAGCTGTTGCTCCAACCACTTCAACATGTTCTAACTGTGGAGCCCCAACATTATACCATAGAGTATGTGGCGATTGCGGCTATTACAGAGGAAAACAAGCTGTAGAAAAACAAGTTGCTCTTTAAATTAGCAATTTCAAGTACATATAAAAACTTGCTGTAAACTATTGCAGCAAGTTTTTTTGTTTTATTACCTTATTCTTTTTAAGACTAAGATATATTTTTTACCTTCGTTGTTCATTTCTAGAAAACAAAACTTATGAGTAAAATTACAGCAGCTATAACTGCAGTTCAGGGGTACGTTCCAGATTATATTTTAACCAACAAAGAGTTGGAAACTATGGTTGACACCAACGATGAGTGGATTATCTCGAGAACTGGTATTCAAGAGCGAAGAATACTAAAAGGAGAAGGAAAAGGAGCATCAGATATGGCAGCTCCTGCAGTTTTAGAGCTTTGTAAAAAAAGAGGAATCTCTCCAACAGAAATAGACTTACTTATTTGCTGTACGGTTACAGCCGATCACATTTTTCCAGCAACAGCTAACATTATTACCGATAAAGTTGGAGCAATTAATGCTTTTGGATTTGATATTAATGCAGCTTGTTCCGGATTTATATATGGTCTTGTAACGGGCTCGAAATTTGTTGAATCTGGCACACATAAAAAAGTAGTAGTTGTTGGCGTAGATAAAATGTCAGCTTTAGTTGACTATGAAGACAGACAAACTTGTATTATTTTTGGAGATGGTTGTGGAGCTGTTTTATTAGAACCAAATACCGAAGGTTATGGAGTGATGGATTCCATTTTACGAAGTGATGGATCTGGTTTTCAGCATTTACACCAAAAAGCTGGAGGTTCAGCATACCCTCCATCATTAGAAACCGTTAAAAATAAAGAACATCATATCCACCAAGAAGGACAAGCAGTATTTAAATTTGCTGTAACCAACATGGCAGATGTCTCTGCAGAAATATTGGAAAAAAACAATCTAACTGCTGATGATGTTGCATGGTTAGTGCCACATCAAGCCAACAAACGAATTATTGATGCAACTGCTCGTAGAATGGGATTAAGCGACGATAAAGTTATGCTAAACATTCAAAAATACGGCAACACCACATCAGGAACTATTCCTTTGTGTTTATGGGAATGGGAAAAACAATTAAAGAAAGGTGATAATATTATTTTATCTGCTTTTGGTGGTGGATTTACTTGGGGTGCCATTTGGGTAAAATGGGCTTATGACTCCAAACAATAGTATTTATGCAAATAATAATTAATTTTACATTCTAATAATTGACAAAAACATAAATTTCAATACATGAAACCAACTGAAATTCAAGAATTAATAAAATTTGTTTCTAAATCTGGCGTAAGCGAAGTAGAAATTCAAGACAAAGATTTTAAAATTGTTATTAAAACTCCTGCACAAAAGAAAGGTAAAGGCGAAGAGATTCATACTATTTATGCTCAACCGCAACAAATGATGATGCAGGCACCGCAACAAATTCAACAAGCGGCTCCAGCACCTACTCCTGCCCCAGTTGCAGCAGCTCCACAAAAAGCAGCAGAAAGTGATGACGCAAAATATGTTACTGTAAAATCGCCAATGATTGGTACTTTTTATAGAAAAGCATCGCCTGACAAGCCTAATTTCGTGAATGTTGGTGATGATGTAACTCCTAAAACAGTTGTTTGTATTATCGAAGCAATGAAATTATTTAATGAAATTGAAGCAGAAGTTACTGGTAAAATTGTAAAAATGTTGGTTGACGATGGCTCTCCTGTAGAATACGACCAACCATTGTTTTTAGTAGACCCTAGTTAATTTTATGATTTGAAAATGCTAATTTGAATATTGAACAATCAATTTCAAATTAGGTAGTAATTATTTTCAAATTTTCAAATTGTTTAATTTTCAAATTGACATTATGTTTAAAAAAATATTAATAGCTAACCGAGGAGAAATTGCACTACGAGTTATTAGAACTTGTAAAGAAATGGGAATTAGTACCGTTGCAGTTTATTCTACAGCTGATAAAGATAGTTTACATGTACGTTTTGCTGATGAAGCAGTTTGTATTGGTCCTCCTAAGAGTTCAGAATCTTACTTAAATATACCTCGAATAATTGCTGCTGCTGAAATTACTAATGCTGACGCGATTCATCCTGGATATGGTTTTTTATCAGAAAACGCTAAGTTTTCGAAAATATGCCAAGAAAATGGCATTAAGTTTATTGGTGCATCACCAGAAATGATTGATGCAATGGGCGACAAGGCATCTGCTAAAGAAACCATGATTAAAGCAGGGGTTCCTGTTGTGCCAGGCTCACCAGGGTTACTTAAAGATTTAGCTGATGCAAAAATTGTAGCTAAAAAAATAAAGTACCCAGTAATGATGAAAGCAACTGCTGGTGGTGGGGGAAAAGGTATGCGTATCATTTGGAAAGAAGAAGAATTAGAAGCGGCATGGGAATCTGCTCGTCAAGAAGCTGCTGCTGCATTTGGTAATGACGGTATGTATATGGAAAAATACATTGAAGAACCTCGTCATATCGAAATACAAATTGCTGGAGACGGCAAAAATGCCTGTCATCTATCTGAAAGAGATTGCTCTATTCAACGAAGACATCAGAAATTAGTTGAAGAAACCCCTTCTCCTTTTATGACTCCTGAGTTAAGAAAAAAAATGGGCGCTGCGGCAATTAAAGCTGCAAAAGCCGTTAAATACGAAGGTGTTGGTACTGTTGAATTCTTAGTGGATAAGAATAGAGATTTTTATTTCATGGAAATGAATACACGAATTCAGGTAGAACACACAATTACAGAAGAGGTAATTAATTACGATTTAATAAAAGAACAAATAAAACTGGCTTGGGGAGATAAAATTAGCGGAAAAAATTATGAACCAACTATGCATGCTATTCAATGTAGAATAAATGCAGAAGACCCTTTTAATGATTTTAGACCTAGCCCAGGTAAAATTGAAACATATCACGAACCAGGTGGTCATGGAATACGAATAGACACTCATGTTTATGCTAGTTATGTTATTCCACCCTATTACGATTCGATGATATCAAAATTGATTACAGTAGCTCAAACCCGTGAAGAAGCAATTAAAAAGATGGAAAGAGCGTTAAGTGAATACATTATTGAGGGTGTAAAATCTACTATACCTTTTCACCAACAACTAATGCAAAATGAAGATTTCAGAAAAGGAAACTTCACTACTAAATTTATGGAAACGTTTAAATTAAAAGAAATTTAATAAAAGATTAAGGGTTAAGATTAATCTGTTTTATATCTTTGCAATAAAAATGTATATTTATTGTTCTAAAAATCAATAAATTGCTAAGTCAATAAATAAAAATAACTATGGATAAAAAGATTTTTAAAGTTCTAGTCCCTCATGATTTTAGTGCAGTTGCAGACTGTGCAGTTAATCATGCTTCCAAAATTGCTAATTCGTTTAATGGCGAAGTTCATTTACTTCATGTTGTTTCTAAACAAAAAGAAGTTGATGCTATAAAAGAAAAACTTACAAAAATTGCAGAAAAAGCAGAGAAAAATACAGCAGCATCTTTTCATGTTATTGTTCGTATTGGAAATATTTTTGAAGACATTGGTGATGTAGCTTCAGAAATAGGTGCTGGTTTTATTGTAATGGGAACACATGGTGCAAAGGGTATGCAAAAAATTATGGGTAGTTATGCTTTAAGAGTAATCTCTCATTCAAAAGTACCATTTGTTGTTGTTCAAAATAAAAATCCAAAAGATTCTGATACTTATGATGACATTGTTGTTCCTGTTGATCATTCAGATGTGACGAAACAAAAATTAGCTGTTGCAGCTAATATTGCTACTCATTTTGGAAGTAGAATCCATTTATTTTATGAAAATGTAAGTGATGAATTTTTAAAGAAAAAATTAGATAGAGAATTGTCTTTCGCTAAGAATTACTTCTTAGAAAGAAAAATTACTTACACCATGAATCAAGCTGATGAAGAAGGTAGTTTGAAAAAACAATTAATCAAATTTGCAGCACGTATTGATGCTGATTTGATTGCTGTTGTTAACACTCAAGAAGGTGCTTTATTACCTGATTTTTTTGGAAGCGATGAACAAGTTGTTATTGCAAATGATGCAGAAATACCTGTTATCATAACTAACCCTACTCAGCAAGTTGTTGCTGGAGGTGTATTAGGAACCTGATTTGCACAATTCGTTTGGGTAGCCAAACAGTTTTTTATAATACAAAAAGAGCCCATCAAATTTGATGGGCTCTTTTTGTATTTCATTACTAATTTATTAATTGTTTTTGAAATCTCTACTTTTTCCTGGGAAATAATTTTTAGAGTTTCTAATTTCTTTGTGATTCCAATTCCAAATAACCAATTGGTATTTTCTCCAAATATAATCAACTGGAGCAACCAAAAAGTGAACAAATCTTGTAAAAGGAATAATTCCGATAATTAAGAACGCAGAAGCAATGTGGGTTTTAACCATTAACAATGCCATTGCGTTACTTGTAGATAACTGAGCAATTAAATCAACGTTAGGATTAAAAGCAAATACCGAACGTAAATAAGGTGTCATTACTGATGCAAACCAGTTAGAGCCCCATCTACCAAAATAAGCTATTCCAATACCTGTAATGATTTGAACCAACAATACTAGGTAAACAACATAATCCATGTTGTTAGATACCATTTGAATTCTTTTTGTAGTAGCTCTTCTTTTAATTAATAATGCTAACCCAATTAATGATGAGATGGCGAAACCAAAAGCGGTAAATTCAAGAATTAACAATCTAACTGGAGAACCATTCCAAGCTAAAACAGCACTTGGCACTAAAAACCCAATTAAATGACCAAGAAACAACATTACGATACCCCAGTGAAAAAACTGACTACCGAAAAACAATTGTCTTCCTTCTAAAAATTGTGATGACAATGACGACACCTGAAAGCCTTTGGCAGTATATCTATATATTGACCCTATTAAAAACACCGCTAGTGCTACATAAGGTAAGGCTCCGAATAATAAAAAATCTAACATAGTTTTAAGTTTTTATTGCAATTACAGTTTACAAATTGCAGATTTATTAATATAATTTTTAATTTATTTCTATAACATTTTAATTTCCAATCCCCATGGACTGCATTGCACGTTGTTTTACTTGTTCTGGTGTTGGGGTCGACACACTACATCCATCTTCGCAATCGCTATGTAAAAATGCTTTTGCATAAGCTGGAATAATTTCTACCTCTTTTTCATATTTAACCTCTTCAAAGTCTTTTTTGAACACCATAATTAAAGAGCTGATGGCATTTTTATATATGTTTCCATCTTTAATCCCTTCCATTATAATTACTTTCTGTTTTTTGTTCAACACCTTTTCTCTGATTTGTGTTTTCGACTCATCAAATTCAGAAAGCATTTTTTCAAGTGCAGGAATAATAACCATAACCACTAATTCATTTACAAAATCTTTATCCTTGTGTATTGGTAACAATCTCAATACGTAAGGTAAATTATCAGCAAGTTCATTTTCGGTATCATTTTTATACTTGTCTTGCTCTGCTTTCATGTTAACCAAGAACTCTCCACGCTTATAATCTTCGGCAAAAATAACATAGCCTAAATCCAAAAAGCAAACAGCTTGTATGTGGAACGTTTTTTGAAATATCTCTTCAACTTGATTAAATGGTGTATTTGCAATAAAATCAGAGAATCTTTTAAATTCTAGACCTGCATTCGGATAGTTTCTATCCAACAATAACTGAATTTCACTTACCGTCTCAAAAATGGTTTCTTGAGGGTATCTGAAAAGCTCAGCTAAAAGTTTATAGTGTTCTAAATTTTTCATTTTAAAAGATTTAATTCTATTCAATTATTAAAGACCTCTAGCTGGTTTTTCTTTAAATCCAAAGCCAGTACTTCCTTTGTAATCACCAGTGTTTTCAAGCATCTCAATAGCTTCTTCACGGTGAGCAGCAGGGATAACAAATCTTTCTTCGAAAGTAGCCAACGATGTTAATCTGAAAATTTCGTTTGCAGTATGTATATCCATATTAGCTTCGCTCATTACAGTATTTAATTGTTTTTCGGTTACATCTTTTACGGTAGTGTCTCTTCTAGAAACCCTAACAGCGTGTAACTTTTTAAACACATCTATTACCTTGTTGTCGTTTCCGGCAGTAAATAAAGATGATAAATAACGAATTGGAACTCTTAATTTTTCTACACCCGCTAATAAATGTTCAGAAACTGTATCATAAGTACCATCAGCACTCACCGAAGCCATAGCTGGCAACAATGGTGGAACATAGAATAAGTTTGGTAAAGTTCTAAATTCAGGGTGTAGTGGTAACGCAATTTTCCACTTTTTAACAAATTTATATACTGGAGAATTTTGAGCTGCTTTAATTGTAGAGTCAGCAATACCATTTTCTTTTGCAGCTTTAATTACAGCTGGATCAAACGGATCTAAATAAATATCTAAATGTCTGTCAACCAATTGGTCTTCATCGCAAGAAGCAACCGCTTGAATTTGGTCTGCATCGTACAACATTACTCCTAAATAACGGATACGACCAACACATGAGTGCATACAAGCTGGTGCTTGAGCCGATTCTAAACGTGGGTAACAAAGCACACATTTTTCTGATTTACCTGTATTCCAGTTGTAGTAACTTTTTTTGTAAGGACATGCAGTTACACACATTCTCCAAGCTCTACATCTTTCTTGGTTAATCAAAACTACACCATCTTCACCTCTTTTGTATAAAGCTCCTGATGGACATGATCCAACACAGGCAGGATTTAAACAGTGGTTACAGATACGTGGCAAGTAATGGAAAGTCATTTTTTCCAACTGGAACATTGCTTCTTGTTCTGCTTGGCTCAAGTGTTTAAAGTTAACATCTTGACGAGCATAATCTGGTGTTCCTGATAAATCATCATCCCAGTTTGGACCAGCTTTAATTTCCATTGGTTCGCCTGTAATTAACGATACAGCTCTACCGATTGGTTGATCATCACCTTCTGGTGCATCAAACAAATCTTGATAACGATAAGCCCATGGCTCATAGTAATCATCTAATACTGGCATATTAGGATTGTGGAAAATATTTTTTAACCCTTTTAATTTACCAGCTCCTTTTAACGAAACAGTATCTCCATTTTTAACCCAACCACCTTGGTAAATTTCTTGGTCTTCCCATTTTGTAGGATATCCAGTTCCTGGTTTAGTTTCCACGTTGTTCCACCACATGTATTCGGCACCTTTTCTATCCGTCCAGATGTTTTTACAAGCAACCGAACAAGTATGACAACCTATACATTTGTCGAGGTGGAAAACCATTGATATTTGCGATCTTATATTCATAACTTATGAAGTTTTAAGTTTTAAATGTTGAGTTTTAAATATTTATCACTCATCATTTATAATTCAACATTTTTTTAATATTCAACTTTAGTCATTTTACGTACCAATACATGTGTATCACGGTTTACCCCTACTGGACCCCAGTAATTGAAGTGGTAAGAGAATTGTCCGTAACCACCACACATTAAGTTTGGTTTCAAATGAACTCTAGTAAACGAGTTGTTCATTCCACCTCTACGAGCCTCACCATTTTTACCTCTTCTTTCTTGTGATTTTGCAATGTTGTAAGTTCTTTCAACAGCGTGATAAACAATACAAACACCTTTTGGAATACGTGCACTAACACAAGCTCTAGTTACATAAGTACCGTGGTCATTGTAAACTTCCACATGGTCGTTATCTTTTATACCTAAATCTTCGGCATCTTTTTCACTTAACCAACATGGTTCTCCACCTCTTGATAAGGTTAACATTCTTAATGTATCACCATAAGTTGAGTGAATATGCCATTTTCCGTGAGGAGTTAAACAATTTAACATTCTTGCTTTACCATCGTTTACAGTAACTCTTAAATCACCATAAGCTTCAGGAGTTGGAGAGGGTTTGTAAGTAGACAAGTGTTCACCAAATGCGATGTAAGCATCGTGGTCTAAGTAGAAGTGTTGTCTTCCTGTTAATGTTCTCCATGGAACAAACATATCAACGTTATAGGTGTAGGCTGCATAAGTTCTTCCTTCGTGCATTAAACCTGACCAAAGTGGTGAAGAATTGTAACGTTTTGGTTGAGCTTGTAAGTCACGATATTCCATTTCTATTTGCTCATAACCATCACCCAATCTTTCAACCGCCTCAACACCTATTTTCTTACCCATTATTTCGTAAGCACGTTTGGTTAACTTACCGTTTGTTAATGAAGAAAGTTTAAGTACTGCGTTAATTGCTTCCACATCTTCTTTTAATGATGGGTATTCAGTTCCATCTTCCCATTTACTAATGTGTTGTCTGTTTTCTAACATTTCTTTGTACACATCGTCAACAGGGAATCCAACACCGTGAGCACTAACTCCATTTTTCTCTACACCTTTACCTAAAGAGATAAATTTGTGGTAAATTTTAGAGTAATCTCTTTCAACAAATGCTATTTTATGCATTGTTTTTCCAGGTATTGCTTCACATTCACCTTTACTCCAATCTTGTAATCTTGGTTGAGTAATTTCATCTTTCGAATCGTGAGATAATGGAGAGTTTACCACATCTTTCATTACTCCAGGTAAATATTTATGAGCCATTGAACTAACTCTTTCAGCTAATGTTTCAAATATTTGCCAGTCAGTTTTCGATTCCCATACTGGGTCAATCGCTGCTGATAATGGGTGAATAAACGAGTGCATATCAGTAGAGTTGATATCTGCTTTTTCGTACCATGATGCTGTTGGCAAAACAATATCAGAATATAACGCCGACGTATCCATACGGAAGTTGATGTCAACTACTAAATCCATTTTACCTCTTGCTCCTTCTTTTTTGTAAGTAATATCTTCAACTATATCACCAGCAACTTCGTCAGCAATTTTATTGGTATGAGTTCCTAAATAATGATCTAAGAAATACTCATGCCCTTTGGCAGAAGTTCCAATGGCATTACCTTTCCAAATAAACCAGTTTCTTGGGAAGTTAATTTCTTCATCTGGTTCAACAATTGCGTGTTTTAATGTTCCGTCTACCAATTGTTTAACAATGTGATTTCTCATTTCATCATCAGTATTACAACCAGCTTTTTGAGCATCTTTTACAATATCGAAATTGCTTTTGTTGTATTGAGGATAATAAGGCATCCAACCGTTACGAACTGCTTTCACAGCCCAATCGGCAGTATGCATGCCAGCTAATTTATTATCTGGTACAGAGTTGTAATATTTTTGGTTTCCATCGTATCTCCATTGCGAAGAATTGATGTAATGCCATATTGGCCCTTGTTGTAATCTTGGAATTGTACCCCAATCTTTAGAACTCATTATTGTTGACCAAGACTCCATTGGAGCTAATTTTTCTTGTCCAACGTAATGGTTCATACCACCACCATTTTTACCATTGCAACCAGTAAGCATTTGAGCCATAATTGAAGCTCTATACATTAAGTTACCATGGAACCAGTGATTAATAGCTGCACCAACAATTACCATACATTTACCTTCAGTAATTTCAGCTGTATCTGACCATTCTCTAGCCAATTGTAATACAGTATCTCTACCAATTCCAGTAAATATTTCTTGCCATGCTGGAGTATAAGCTTGGTCTTTATCATTGTAAGAAGTTGGATAATCACCAGCTAAACCTCTACCCACACCATATTGTGCCATGGTTAAATCGTAGATAGTAGCTACTGGAATTTTTTCGCCTGTTGCAGAAGTTAAATATCTTACTGGAACACCTCTTAACGCTTTTTTATCTAACCCATATTCAACAAATTCTACTTGAACTACTTCTTCATGTTTATCAATGAATGATAATTCAGGGTCGTATTCTTTGTTGGTTTCACTGTCTTCGAATTTCAAATTCCAGTTACCTTGATTGTCATCCCAACGTTGACCCATAGATCCTTTTGGAACAACTAAATCACCAGATTTTGTATCAAAGTTTAAGAATTTCCAATCTCCGTTAGTTATGCCTTGATATTGTTTCATTTCATTGGCTCTAACCATTCTACCTGGAGTAACCACATCTCCTTTTTTATCTAAACGAACTAAGAAAGGGCAATCGGTAAATCTTTTTACGTAATCAATAAAATAAGGAACTTGACGATTAACGTGATACTCTTGTAAAATAACGTGAGTAACAGCCATCCAGAAAGCACCATCAGAACCAGCATGAACTGGAATCCATTGATCAGCGTGTTTTGTTACCATACTAAAGTCTGGCGACATTACAACCGTTTTTGTTCCATTGTGTCTTGCTTCAGAGAAGAAGTGAATATCTGGTGTTCTTGTCATACCAAGATTTGCTCCCATCGACACAATAAATTTCGATACAAACCAGTCAGCACTTTCGCAAACATCAGTTTGCTCGCCCCAAATTTCTGGGAAAGCATTTGGTAAATCGCAATACCAATCGTAAAAACTTAAGTTAACACCACCCATTAACTGGATATATCTAGCTCCAGAAGCGTAGCTCAACATACTTTTTGCAGGAATTGGTGCGAAACCTATAATACGGTCAGAACCATATTTTTGAACAGTATAAATATTTGCTGCTGCAATCAAGTCAAGAGCATCATCCCATCTTACTCTTCTAAATCCACCTTTACCTCTTGCTCTTTGATAACGAGCTCTTTTTACTGGGTCTTTTTGTAAATTTTCCCAAGCTTTCACTAAGTCACCACCTGCAGCCTCTTTTTCAGCATTAAATAAATCCAAAAGAGCACCTCTCATTATTGGGTATTTTACTCTAATTGGGCTATATAAGTACCACGAGTAAGAAATACCTCTTTGACATCCTCTTGGCTCATAAGGTGGAATTTCTTTATTAAATTGTGGGTAATCAATTTGTTGCATTTCCCATACAACAATTCCGTCTTTTACGTGAATTGCCCATGAGCAACCACCAGTACAGTTAACACCGTGAGTACTACGTACTACTTTATCGTACTGCCATCTGTTACGATAAAATTCTTCCCATTTTCTGGTTTTCGGTGATATGATATCTTCAATCCAACTCATATTTTTTAGTTTAATTTATTAGTCAATAATATTATTTCGAACAAGCCGATTTGATTTGTCTATCAAAAATGTCTTGTTTAACGCATTTTCTTTTTCTTTCGATGTATAACAATAAAATGATTGCTGCAATTACAACAAATGCTCCACCTCCGCCATAAAGTAGTAGATTATTGTTGTATACTCTTTGGTGTTGATACACATTGTTAACTCCTGCTTTATTAAAGAAAGCTGAAAGCTGAAAAATTTCTTGCTCTGTTAATGGATTATCTTTGTACGAAGCATTCATTGCTGGGAATGGTGGAGCACTTAAAATACCATTGATACCTGCAGAGCCCATTCTTTCGTAAACCATTGTTAAATCTTTTGCTAATAATCCACCAGCAATTAAATTATCGTAATCTACATTGTGGCAAGTAATACATGGCGCCCCTTTGTTTTCAAATCTTTTCTCTCCTGAAAACAACATTAAACCAGCCATTACGTCTTCATCAGATGCATTTGCTGGGTCTAAAGCAGGATCAGCAGGAGTCTCAACTACTTCTGCAGGAGCTTCTTCTGTTGCTACAGCTTCTGCAGGACTATTTGCAGCAATGTGCGTAATAATTGCCTTGATGTCGGCATCAGAAACATTTTGATTTGGCATTGGGTAACCATACTCAGCTATCATTGCCTTTGCATCAGCATCTTTTTCTCCAAATGCTTGAGCATTTTTAACGAAGTTGGTAATCCATTCTTCGCTTCTTTTGGTATTTACACCCTTTAAATCAGGACCTACCAATTTACCTTTTCCTATGGAGTGACAAGCACTACAGTTTTGTTTGAAAAGTGCCTCGCCATCTTGTGCGTTTACGGCTAAACTACAAACTGCCACTGAAACGGTAATAACAATTGATTTTAGTTTCATGTTCATTGTACTTTTAATTTATATCATTGTTTAGTTAATGCATTCTTTGACGATATAAAAGTCATACCATTTGAACAAATGAGAAATGATTCGAATCATGTGATAATATGATTCTAATCATGTTTTTTAGGATTTCTGGATTTTTTAATTGTTTTGAACGAATAAAATATGATTCAAAACATAAAATTAGGCAAGAGTTATTTTGCTAATCGATTCAATTCTTGAAGATTTAATATTTTGATTGTCTTACCTTGTAATTCAATTACCTTGTCTTTATTTAACTCACTCAACACTCTTATAACTGTTTCGTAAGTCGTATTTACTTTACTTGCATAATCTTTTCTGCTTATGGTATAACTCAATGTAAGTGGGTCTTTTGCATCGGCACCAAAAGCTTTGTAATTTAATAAAATGGCTTTTGCTATTCTATTTTTAACTGGTATTGATGAATTTCTTTCTTCCGAAAGCCTAAGCTCCTCAGCAAAAAACATCATTAACTGATAGGTAAATTCTACATTGGCTTTTGCTATGGTATTAAACACATTTATAGGAATAAACGTCATGGTGGTTTTTACATACGTTTTTGCTGACACAGGATAAGTCCAATTACCCCCAAAACCTCTGTGTCCTATTATTTCTCCATCAGAAGCTAAACGAATAATTTTTTCTTTACCATCAAACTCGTTCGAGTATACTTTTGCTTTACCTTCTTTTACGATATATAACCCTTTTACTTCATCTCCTTCACTAAAAATCAAAGAGTTTGCGTCAAAAGTTAAAGTAGTTTTATGAAAATCAACAAATTGCTGCCACTCTGGAGTACAATATTGTTTTAAAAATGAGTCCATATTTAATAAATTATGGCATAAAACTAATTATTAAAAAACGGTAATAAAATGATTTTTGGCAGGAAAAAAAGAGTTGTTCAAAATACTAAATTAACCACCAATTGCAGTCATGGTCCTATTTTTTGAAAAATTATCTTCGTTAAAGAAATCTTTATCGGCAGACATTCCTCCTCTTGATTTAAATTTAGCATAAACACCTTGATGAATTAATGGCTTGATGTCTTTACCTTCTCTTAACGAGGAAAGCAAATCTGTTTCGGTTGATGAAAATAAACAATTTTTAATTCTACCGTTAGCAATCAGTCTGATTCGATTACAACTATCGCAAAACGGATTCGAAACGGTACTAATAACTCCAAATGAACCTTTATAGCCTTCTATTCGATAATTTTTTGTGGTATCGTTTTTCTTATCCTCTAATTTTATCAAATTATCTTTTCCAAACTTGGCTTCTACTTTATCCAAAATATCTTGCAACGAAACTACTTTGCTTAAATCCCACTTGTTCCCATCAAAAGGCATAAACTCAATAAATCTGATTGACACATCTTTATCTTTGGTATAAGCAACAAAATCAACTAATTCATCATCGTTTACTCCCTTTATTAATACAGCATTAATTTTAAGGTTAAATCCCTCTCTAATATAGTTATCAATATTTGTGGTAACAGTATCAAAATAATCTCTACGAGTTATTGTGTTAAATTTTTCTTTATTAAGCGTGTCTAAACTTACGTTGATGTCTTTTACACCAACTTCTTTGAATAAATCTAAATATTTATCTAATAAAATACCATTGGTAGTAATCCCCAAACTTATTGGCAAAGCTGCTAATTCACGAATTATTTTTTCGATGTTCTTTTTTAGCAAAGGCTCTCCTCCTGTTAATCGGATTTTTTTTACACCCATGTCAACAAACTGCTTAGCAATAAATATAACCTCTTCATGAGTCATTAAATTTGACTTTTCGGTTAATGGAATACCATCCTCGGGCATGCAATAAAAACAACGTAAATTGCACCGTTCGGTTAACGAAATACGTAAGTAATTGTGTACTCGCCCGAATTGATCAGTTATATTTGTTGGGTTAAACATTGTTAATGATGATGGTGTTCTTCCGAATGTTCACCTTCGGTTGTTATCGCGTTCATTTCTAAAATAATATCTTCAAATTGTTTAGCCGAAAGGTATTTCTGCGCTAACGGAAACAAGGTATTGTCTTCTCTAAACACGTGCAATCTAATTAATTCAACCAATTCTTTAGCATTATTATAAGCCACATCATAGGTAAACATTTTCGATTGTGCATCCCTAAAACGAGGTGCTAAACCTAATAGATTAAACGTTAGTGTTCCTAATTGAATAAATTTAACATGGTCGTCTTCCATTATATCGACTGCTGTCACTGGATTTTTTCCAACACCATGTTCGTTATTCGCCAAAAGCGCTTTTTGTAAAACAGGAAACAATATTTTTTCTTCTTTTCTATTATGAGGCAATAAATCATTATCGAAAAAATCAAAGAATTTTTTAAAGCCTTCATTTACATCGTTATTCAACACATATCCTAATTCTTTAAAATCGGCTAATGCTTTTTCAAACACATCTAAAACAGCTATAAGTTCTTCGTGTTCTTTTTTTAAGATGATTAAACTTTCGTTTAATTCTCCATTTTCAATCTCAATAGATGCATAGGATGAATAAGCATCAGGCGGATCCATTGGCGACAATTCATCGTTTTGAATTTCAATATCTTTTTCAGGGTTTCCTATTACAGGATCAACCTCTTTTAATCTTTTACCTGTTTCTCTATCAACTATTTTCATCTGAGTAAATTTAAGCGTTATATTTTAGATAAAATTACGCTAGTCGAAACTTTCGTAAAATGATTTAAATCATGTTTTAAATTATGGTGTTAAAAAATCTGGATTATTGATAAAAGTACTATCGGTTAATGTTTTTAGAAAGGCAACCAAATCAGCTTTATCTGCAGCAGTTAACTGTGCTCCTCCCTGCCCTATTTTTTGCATTAGCGGATCAACATAAGGTGATTGCTGTAAACCTTCGCTATAAAAATCGACAACTTCCTCGAGTGTTGCAAACCTATTATCGTGCATATATGGTGCGGATAAAGCTATATTACGAAGTGTTGGCGTCTTAAATTTACCAATGTCATTTGGGTTTCCTGTAACATTATACCTTCCTAAATCTACCCCAGAAAATGTTGCGTTAAGGGCATTGTTATGAAACTGCAAATCGGACCACATTGGATTATTACCTGTTCCATGACAATGAAAACAATCTCCTTTATTTTCGCTTATAAAAACATTAAATCCACTTAATTCTTGGGGTGTCAATGCTACTTCACCTCTTAGGTATTTATCAAACTTTGAATCGTTTGAAACCATCGAACGTAAAAACTGAGCCAATGCAAAACTGATGTAGTTTTTTCTAACACTATCGGTTTGAGTGGTAATACTTACTCCAAAAGCAGACCAAAACATTTGTTGATATTCTGTACTTCTTTTAAATCGAGAATCAATACTATCGGCATTTGCATTTAAAAAGGGATTGCCCTCGGCTAAATCGGCTAATGCAACATAATCTAAATGGTCTTCACCACCTTCCCAGCCATATTTGTTGTACCAACCTAAATTTACATGCGGCAATATTGCAGTACCTATTGGTCCCATAAAAGGAAGTGAAAATGAGTATTGAGGCAAATGACAAGACGAACAAGAGCGATTGTTGGTACTTAATATTTTATCATAATATAGTTTTCTACCCAGTGCAACACCTTCAACAGTCATTTTATTAAATTCAGGGTTGTGCATGGGTAATATGTAAGGTAACATAGGTGGTTGTATGTAGGTGGGATTGTAGGCTTCTAAAATTGGAGGTGCGGGAACAGAGCTTTCTTGTATTTTAACATCATCTTTTTTACACGAAACCGCCGCCAAACAACTAAGTATGGTTATGTAATTGATAATGGTTGGAAATAATTTCATCACGTTAATACAAGCTTATATCATAAAATTACCCAATTCGAGTTTGGTGATATATGATATTCATCATACCAATACTCAATATGTCTTATTGAATTGAGCTTTAGCATTCTTTAAGATAAATACTTCATGTTGTTTTATACTACCATTAAAAATGGCAATAAAACTTCATTCAGCATTACAAGACATACAATCTGTATTGCCAAAACCACCCCTACAATCCCCTCAAGAGGATAAATTAGTTTATAAAGGGCAATTACCATTCCTGCGTATGCAGGAAACCAGCTTTGTCTTGTCGGTTATTCTCATCAAAGATGGTTTAATTAACTAATAAAGAATCTGTTTTATATCAAACTCATATTATCTTAAATCTGGATTCCTGCTTTCGCAGGAATGACTAACGAGAAATAGAAAAGGAGCAACCTACAGCTGCTCCTTTTCACCACCTAACTAACTACAATTTAAACGAATTAAACTGTAAAACCAATGTCTCTATTTTTTCTCTTCTCCTGTTATAAACTTAGGTTTGAAAGTAACCATTACCCAACCCCAAGAGTTCATTTGATCTGTTCTACCTTGACCAGCATTTTTATTATTGCCTGCATATGTCACTCCTTTTAAGTAAGCAAGAGTTTCAGTATCCATTAACACCGAATAACCACCTTGTAATCCAACTCCTTTAGCTAAATCAAAACCAAAAGTGAAATCAAGCTCAGTACCTAAGTTTTTTTCCATTTTATATTTGGTGTATTTAACATCCGTTATTGGTTGAGTTGGAGTTCCAGCAGTAATAGCGTCTGCTAAATCTT
Organism: Flavobacteriales bacterium; assembly: GCA_020635795.1. NCBI lineage: Bacteria > Pseudomonadati > Bacteroidota > Flavobacteriia > Flavobacteriales > Flavobacteriales bacterium. The sequence goes on along the minus strand of JACJZD010000002.1, from coordinate 180,606 downwards.
TGTTGTATTTATAACCATCCCACACATCTTCTGCAGCAGCAAACAAATGAGCGTCTGCAGCCACCCAGAATTTTTCGTTTTTATATTTTAGTCCAAAGAAAATATCGCTTAACCCTACACTACCAGCATGGTTACCTACATAAAAATAATCCATTAAACCATTGAATTTATGGTTAGTACCAAAATATGGGTTAAATGCATGATTAACTCTTCTATATGATAGGTTAGTATCCGTTTGGTTGTTACCACTCATGTACTCGTATCCTAAATGAGTTGAAATCTTTTCAGTAATCTTGTAATTAACATCCACACGGTAATTCATAGCTTGAACTTCTTTATTGTACTCTCCATCTCTATCTGTATATACAACATTTCTATTTCCATCTAATCCCATTTGGTAGTAAAAAGCACCTGCCACCTCTAATTTTTCTTTTTTATACAACAACCTAGTACCAGCGGTTTGCGCATACACATCGGTATAGTATTGAGTTGGTGGAGCTACTGGAGCTCTCACTGTACTGTCGTAATTTAACTGCTCTTTCCCTAAATTTAAGAACAACACACTTGCAGAAAAACTCTCGTTAAACTTATGGTTGAACCATAGATACTGCATCGCTTTATAAGTTCCAAATTGAGCATCGTGACCAATTGTAGCTTGTTTATCTTGGTTGTATGCAACCCCTAAATCCATTTTAAATTTTTCAGCTTTAAATTTCAGTAATGCTGCATCATGACTACGTCCTTGAGATGCCCAAGCTAAATCACCAAAAATACGAGCATCATCATAATTAATTTCTTGGCGACCCATTTTTAACGACCATTTATCTGACATTAATGCCTCTCCCCATGCTTCATGAATAGAGATATATGCTCCATCGTTGTTTTGTTGTGCAGCAGTACCAACTATTTGTGGCTGACTACCCCATGTTCTAACATCTTGAACAGTTACTTTAAAAATATAACCTTCGTTTTTATATCCAAAATTTAAGCGAGTACGTTGCTCAACTGATGCTGCTGCATCTTGTGCTGAATCGGCAACAGCTTTAAATCCGTGGCGATATTCAAAACGTGGACGAACTTCCCCGTCTAATGTAAATTGTGCAAAAGTAGGTGCTGCTACAAATAGCATTGCCCCCACTAATATTTTTTTTGATAGTTTCATTTTATTGTTTTTTATAATTATTACTCAAATTTAGATTTAGATTTTATGATGAGTTATGAATGTTGTCAAGAGTTATTCTTCTTTTTAGAAGATAAAAAACTGATACAAATCATATTTTTGACTCAATAAAAAAGGGCTCTCTTAAAGCCCCTTTTTATAACATTGTTAAGGATTATCAAATTCTCTTTTTGGACCTTGATAATACCACCAGTTTAACACCAAACAAACTATGTAAAACGCACCAAATCCGTAAAGAGCATATTCAGGGGTTCCAGCTTTTATTTGTTGTCCAAAAATATTTGGGATAATAAACGCACCATAAGCAGCAATAGCTGAAGTCCAACCTAAAACAGGACCTGCTTGTTCTTTACTAAAAATATAAGGAATACTTCTAAAAGTAGAGCCATTACCAATACCAGTAGTTATAAACAATACCATAAAACAAGCAAAGAATGGCCACCAGTAATCTTCAGGAGTAGATGAGTTTTTTGCTTGTATTACAAAGTAAGCCACCGCAAAAGTTGCTATAATCTGAACAACAGTTGCAATTGCAGTAACTTTCGCTCCACTATTCACTTTATCAGAAATAATGCCTCCTAATGGTCTAACAAGAGCACCAAGCATTGGTCCAATAAAAGCCCATAGCATATAGTTTGGAGCGTTTGGATTTTTATATAATGGGTTGGCTTTATCAGTAAACTCAAATATATCTTGACATAATTTAGGGAATGCAAATGAGAAACCAATAAAAGAACCAAATGTCATGATATAGATAATAGTCATAATCCAGTTGTGTTTACTGCTTAAAATAGTAAATTGCTTTTTTAAATTTGATTTAATTTCTGAAGGGGTTGCATATTTCATTAATTGTACAGTTATTAACGCAACAACTGGTACTACAATCCAAATAGAAGAATCTTTCATTCCAAAATTTTTCCAAGGAATACCTAATAATAATATTGCACCAATACCTGCGGCTAATAAACCCAACCCAACCAAATACAGCGTTTTACCAACTCCTTGTGCTGTATTAGGTAAGTTAGGGCAATTTGAAGAAATATTATTCATCCCAAAAAAGGCTCCGATGGTTGACAACACCAATAGTGGTACCCATATCCAACCAGCATTTTGAACACCAGCAAATGGAGCTCCATTAATAACTGCATCAGAACCCACAGCTCCAAAAAATGCAAACCCAACAATAAAAGGTATCATTTTTTGCATTGCACCAACACCTAAGTTTCCAATACCAGCATTCATCCCCAAAGCATAACCTTGCATTTTTTTAGGAAAAAATCCACTAATGTTACTCATAGAAGACGCAAAGTTACCACCACCAAAACCTGAAAAGAATGCCATGACAGCAAAAAACAAGTATGGAGTATTGATATCGTTTAATGCTATACCTGTTCCAATAGTAGGAATTAACATTAATGCAGTTGTGATAAAGATTACGTTTCTACCTCCACCCAATGAAATTAAGAATGAATTAGGTAAACGTAAAGTAGCTCCTGCTAAACCAGCTATTGCGGGTAAGGTGTAATACAAATTATTAACCTCTGCCAAAGCATTATTAAACGCATCTGAACCAGGCTCGAGTCCTGCAGTTAAACCGAAGTTATAACCAAAGTCTTTCATGTACTTGATGATAACTCCCCACATTGCCCATGTAGCAAAAGACAGAAATAATGCAGGAATAGATAACCACAAGTTTTTATTTGCTATTTTTTTTCCTGTTGACTTCCAAAAACTCTCGTCTTCTATGTCCCATTTTTCAATATTAATTTGTGCCATAATTTAATTTTTAGTTAGGTTATTATTGTTTGAGTTAGTATTAATGTCCTCCTTCTTCATCAAAACCATGTTCTGGTTCTTTTAAAAATGCCATACAATAAAGGAAACTGAAGAAAGCTCCTCCTGCAAGTACGAAAAAGAATGTTTTTTCATCAACCAATGTAAATAGGTACAGATAAGTAACTGCTCCAACATTACCATAAGCCCCTGCCATTCCCGCAATTCTACCTGTTAATTCTTTTTTAATAGATGGAATTACAGCAAATGTTGCTCCTTCAGCTCCTTGAACAAACATTGAGCAAGCCATGGTTATAATTACTGATACAACCAACCACCATGTTCCACTAAAAGTTGGAACAATAACTTCAACTCCATTTTCGTGAAAAGTACCTGAATATTTACCTATTAAACCCATTGCAGCAAAACCTAATGCAATACCAAGCATGTATATCAACATGGTTTTTTTACGGCTACCCATCTTATCTGATAAATAACCACCTAAAGGACGAGCAATTAAATTGATAAAAGCAAACGAACCAGCTACTAACCCTGCCAATCCAAGTGTAACAATTCTTTCTCCGCTTGAATCTTTTAATGGTTCAAACACTTCAAAAAAGAATGCAGGAAGCATAGAAACAACGGCTAACTCTGCTCCAAAATTTGCAAAATACGTGGTGTTTAATGCAGAAACACTGCTAAATGGATATTTTTCTTCGTCTGGAACACCTTCTTTCAAACGAGGTAAATTCACTTTCAAAATTGAAATTACTTTATAAAGATATAAAATGGTTAATCCAGCCCAAATCATATATAAAACATCCATAGAAAACATATTTTCTCCATGAACCATTTGTTTTTGTAAGTTTTTAGCCAATAACCCTAATGCAAAATTCATTGGAGCAGTCCAAATAATGTATTGAATTAAGTCACCATAAGATGATACTGGCATCACACTTGCTTTTTTGGTTTGTTTTTGAGGCTCTTTACCTACTGGATAATCTTTTACTAAAAAATAATACACCACACCATACAAACCACAAATTATACTACTAAGAGCAAGAGAATATCTCCAACCAAACTGCCCACCAATTAGAGAAATAGCAATAACAGGAATTAAGCCTGAAGCAGCAGCCGACCCAAAATTACCCCAACCTGCATAAAAACCCTCAGCTCGTCCTATCATTTTAGGAGGAAACCAGTTTGCAGTCATTTTAATACCAATTACGAAACCAGCACCGATAGAACTTAATAATAAACGACTAACGATTAATTGTGTAAAGGTATCAGCGAAAGCGAACATCAACCCTGGTATTGCAGTAAGTATCATAATACCAGAAAAAGTTACTCTTGGACCATATTTATCAACTAGCGAACCTATAATAATACGCGCTGGGATAGTAAGAGCCACGTTACATATTAATAACGATTTAATGTTTTGATCAGTTAAAAAGTCAAATGATTCTATCAAAAGACTTTTTATAGGAGCCATATTAAACCATACAAAAAATGTCAAAAAGAATGCTATCCATGTATAATGAAGCACTCTTACCCTCTCTTGTGAGAAATCGAACAATTTAAATTTATCTTCCATGTGTTGTAGTGTTTAGTTTTCTGATTTGTATCATACAATTTTTGTATAACACATAATTTAACACAACAAATGTAGAAAGACTAATAGGGTCTTAAACTGATAATGCTCAACCTTAAAATTGTTTTTTGGCAAATATTTATATGATGTATATCATATCTATTTGCGTTTTTTGAGAATGCTAGCTTTGATTAATATGTTCTTGAAAAAGGACTAATAATAGCTTTTAGTCCTTCTAATTTTTCTAGATTAATCTCGTTGGTTTTAACCGATATCAGTTTTTCCTTTTTAAGCTCCGACAGAATTCTAGACAACTGTTCAGGGTTTATCCCTGCTAAATCGGCTAAGTCTTTTCTTGACAAAGAAATAATTTGATGAGTGTTATTGGATGAATTAAAAACATCATCAACATATAGTAAGGCATCAACAACTTTTTCTTTCACGTTCATCTGAGCTATGTTTTTAATTTTAGCTTCAGAATTTCTTAGCTCTTTGGAATAATACATCATTAAACTAAATGTAAGCTTAGGATTTTCAAGAAAAGCTTTGTAAATAGTATCGTTATCAATAAAACAAACTACAGAATCTTCAATTGCAATCGCACCTATTGGATAAACATCTCCACCATAGCCTCTGTGTCCAATTATTCCTCCAGCCTTAGTTAATCTTACAACTTGAGTTTTATTGTTTATACCTGTAGAAAATATTTTTGCCTTCCCCTCTTGTATAAAATACAAGCCTAATACAGGATTATTTTCATAAACAATATGCTGCCCTTCTTTGTAGTATGCCATTTGATTGTGTTCTTCAAATTTTTTAATCCAAGCAGCACTAGAGTTTAGTTTAACTAAACAAGTTGTTGTTTCACAATCTATACATTTCACAAAAGGTTTTCTCATGTGGCAAATCAAAGTTGCCCAAATGTATACAAAATATTATTTTATAAAAATGACGAATTCGAAATAACTGATTTAAATCATTTTTATTAAGACAAATCAATTCTTAAATTTGATAAAAAATTCAACATGAAAGAATTAGAACCAAATACCGTAGAAAGCAGCGAATTAGTTGAACAAACCTTTAATTTTTGGTTTAACGATAACGAACACATTCGCTCACCATTTCCTGAATACATTCGCCCTATATTAAAAGAAAAAGCTGTAGATGGATTTTTTAAATGGGTTTCAAATTTGAATCCTGAAGCAAAAGATGAAGTAAACGACGAAATAATTGCTGAAAAATTTGAAGAAATTATTTTTGAAACAGCTAATAAATTGGTTCATACCGAGGATGAAAAAATAACCATCCAATATCCGTTTTTACCTCGATTAGATGATGTAATAACAGACTCAGAAAATCCATCTAATGAAGCTAGCAAAGTAATTGATAGATCACTATTTAAAGAAAAAGATACGCCTTATTTACAAGTGAAATTACAGAAAGTTAACTCAAAAGAAATTTGGGAAACAAAATTTGAATTACCTCTTTAATTCATTTCAATATCGTTAATATATATTGTGGTATCTATAGGTAGTCCTTTTTTATACGTGATAAAAGGACCATCTAGTTTATCTTGTATGTAATAACTTTTGTTTAGGGTGTCGCCATTTTTATCATAAGTTAACCACACCCCTTCTCTACTTCCCATATTAAAAGAACCTTCTAGTTTCTTTTTACCATTTTCATAAAACCAAGTCCATTTTCCATGATTTTTCCCTTCTTTAAAATCACCCGTTTGTAAAAGCCTACCCTCTTTATCAAAGGTATCGTTAGTTCTCTTTCCAGAAAATGAATAAGCCGCCCAAAGCATGATAAGGACTCCTATTATTAATTTATGTTTACTGTTGTATTTAAACATTACGATACAAAGTTAATTAATAGTCATGCATTGTAAGTATAAATTTTATATTCTGCTAAATACAAGTTTTGTAGTTTATTATTTTTATATAATATTAAATATTAATATTATATATTAAATATTATTATTTACTAAGAACAACCGAAACCTTTTGTTGTATTTTTTAGTACAATACAACCAAGAGCTCCCAAATTAGTTTAAAGAATATCAGTATAAAATACCCTATTTAGGGGAAAGCAACAATATTGTCTAATAACTAAAACTTACAGCCATGAAAACTTTAGCCACATATCTGACAATTATTATAATAATTGCAACTTCGATTAAAGTAAATGCTTTTAATCCAAATTTACCAAAAGGTATTGTTTACCAGTTGTGCCTAAACAGTAACGATTTACAAAAATCACAACAAGTAATTAACGAATACCCCTATCTAACTCATGTTATTAAAGAAACATCCTCACTATATATATTTGGTAATTACTCAACCTTTTCAACCATAGATTCTGTAAAAACACTTTTAGAGCAACAAGGTTGTACTAAAATAGAAGTAATAGCATTTAAAGATCAAATCGAAATTTCGGTTGCCGAAGCCATATCGATAAATTACAAAGCAGACATGTTAAATGAATCAACTGCACAAGAGCATAGAGACTTGAAAAAAATCTCAACACGAGAGGTTAACTATTTATTAGACGTTCAAAGATCAGGGCTAAAACATTACTATGCCTTAGCTATTCCTGTAAAATCTATTGAAACAGTTGACAAATTATTAGAAGAGATTGATAACGAACAAATAATAGAAATAAGTTCTGACAACGATATTTACTCTATAGGTAGATACGAGAAATTTGAAGATGTATTAAAAGCTCGTCAGAAATTTATTGGTGGAAATATCAATGATGTATTTATTATGGCTCAGATTACCGATGAAAAAATTGACATTGATGATTACGATAATTTTGCTATAACAGTACAAACTATGGTAAATAATTTAGCAGATAATTAAAAACAACAACCTGTTAAAGTAATACTTAACTTTGAAGCATGCAAAGGAAGTATGAGTTAACCGACTGGTTGCCAACAACAAAAAAAGAAGTAGAAATACGTGGGTGGGACAACTTAGACGTCATACTAATTAGTGGTGACGCCTATGTTGACCATCCTGCTTTTGGGGCAGCTGTAATTGGGAGAATTATTGAAAGCATGGGACTGAAAGTTGCCATTATTCCACAACCCAATTGGAAAGACGACTTAAGAGATTTTAAAAAACTTGGCAAACCCAATTTATTTTTTGGTGTAACAGGTGGCTGTATGGATCCCATGATTAACCATTACACCGCCAATAAAAGGCTTCGCTCTGACGATGCCTACACGCCTGGTGGACAAATTGGTTTTAGACCAGATTATGCAACTACTATTTATTCAAACATTTTAAAAGAAATTTATCCTGACATTCCTGTTGTAATTGGTGGAATTGAAGCTTCTCTTCGTCGTGTTACTCATTATGATTATTGGAGCAATCAATTAAAACCTTCTATTTTACAAGATTCAAAAGCCGATATGTTGGTTTATGGAATGGGCGAACAAGCATTACGAGAAATTGTTTCACTTCTTCAAAAAGGAGTTCCCTTTAATTCGTTAAAAACGGTTAAACAAACTGCTTTTCTTCTCGATAAAGAAGAACCCCTTCCAAAAAACAAAAACTGGGAAGACAAAGAATTGAATTCGCACGAAGCTTGTTTAAAGGATAAAAAATTATATGCAGCAAATTTTAAACATGTTGAACAGGAATCTAACAGATTATATGCCGATAGATTATTACAAAGAATTGAAAACAGAACATTGGTTATAAACCCACCTTTTCTAACTATGACAGAAGAGGAAATTGATGCCTCTTTTGATTTGCCTTATACACGATTGCCTCATCCTAAATATGAAAAACGGGGTACAATTCCAGCATTTGAAATGATTAAGTTTTCTATCAATATGCATCGAGGTTGTTTTGGAGGATGTAGTTTTTGTACAATTTCTGCACATCAAGGAAAGTTTATTGCAAGCAGGTCAGAGAAATCCATTTTAGAAGAGGTTGACAAAGTAACTCAAATGCCTGATTTCAAAGGTTACATTAGTGATTTAGGAGGGCCTTCGGCAAACATGTATAAAATGAAAGGAAAGATACAATCGATTTGCGATAAATGCATAAGTCCTTCTTGTATCAACCCTGTTATTTGCCATAATTTAGATACTACACATAAACCATTAACTGAAATATACAAAGCTGCTGATGCCCACCCAAAAGTAAAAAAGGCTTTTATTGGAAGTGGAATTCGTTACGATTTATTGGTTCCTGAATTTAATAAAACTGCTGATAAAAATGATTTGGAGGCATATACCGAACAAGTTATTACAAGCCATGTTTCGGGTAGGTTAAAAGTTGCTCCCGAACACACTTCGGATGCGGTATTAAAAATAATGCGAAAACCATCTTTTTCAAACTTCCATTTATTTAAAAAGACGTTTGATCGAATCAATAAAAAACACGATTTAAATCAAAAACTAATCCCTTATTTTATTTCTAGCCATCCGGCTTGCCAAGTTGAAGACATGGCCAATTTAGCTGCTGAAACCAAAGATATGGGGTTTCAATTGGAACAAGTGCAAGATTTCACCCCAACCCCAATGACGGTAGCAACAGTTATTTATTATTCGGGTTATCATCCATACACATTAAAACCTGTTTACACGCCAAAAACGAAAGAAGAAAAACAGAATCAACACCGCTTCTTTTTTTGGTACAAAAAAGAAAATCAAGGGTGGATAAAAAATACTTTGCTCAAAGTTGGCAAACCTGATTTATTGAAAAAACTATTGCCACAAATTTCAATTAACCAAGAAAATAATACACAAAAACCTAACTTTGTTCCTCATCATAAAAAGAATAAAAAAAGAAATGTGCGATGAAAAAAATTAAAACATGGATAAAGCTTGGTGATTTGTTTATTGATGAGGATAACATCCGTTCAATAAGTAAAAGTGGAAAATTTACCATTATTGAAAAAATACACGGTAACAACATTTATGTTGAAATGGATTATTCTAAAGTAAAAAAATTGGTTAAAACTTTATAACTAATTATACGCTGGACAAGCGTGTTGCTTATTACTTCCACCATCACCAATTCCTCCACCCCCACATCTACTAAAACTTATCATAAATTCATGAGTATAGTTTCCGTAGATTTTATTCAACGGAAAATCAAAAGCATATCCAATAGCAATCGATTCAAAAATTCTAAGTTTTAATTGTGCGTTCACTGCTTCACCAACTCTATATCCTATCCCAAAACCTAAATTGTTCTGATAATCCCAATGAGAGTTTAGATCTAAAGCTGGAGGGCCCATTACATCAGCCTTTAACAGAAATGACTTAAACCATGTCCAATTACCAGCAGGCGATTTATGCCCCCAACCAAAATAATACTGATTAATTTGTTTGTTTTCATCTCCACCAAGCCCAACATTCTTAAAATACAATTGATTTATAGAAAAGCTATAATACACTTTACTATTATATATTAATAAACCAGGCATAATATCAGGATACTTTAGTTCAGAACCTGAGGCATTTGCTAGAACTGGATCAGGATCATTTGGTGCAAAAGCTGTATTGATTGCATACTGCTGTATACCAGCAAAAACACCTACAGCTCCTGTAAAATTACTAGAAAGTTTTTTGTGATATGCATACCCTAACTTAACATAAGACCTTGTTGTAATATGAATTTCGTCTTGCTCAACATATAAACCAATTCCATGCTTTCCGTTTTGATGGAAGTTTTTAGCCTTAAAAGTATGTTGCAAACTTGCAAAAGAACTTCTTGGCGCACCTTTAAATCCTAACCATTGTAATCTAGACCCTGCTTTAAACTCAACACATTTTGTTGTGCCAATAAATGCTGGGTTATAACCCAAGTTATTAAAAGAATATTGAGTATAATGAACAGACTGTTGAGCAGACGTCGATAGTCCAACTATAACAAACCATATGCTCAAATATTTTTTCATCTATCTTAAAATCGAAACAGGTCCTTTAAACACTTGCTTATCTTGTTTTTCAAATTCCAACTCAATGACGTAATAATAAGTTGATACAGGCATGTCGGTTGCTAAATATTTTGCATCCCAACCATCTTTATTATCATACCCACTCTTATAATAAACCCGCTGCCCCCATCTATCAAAAACATAGACTTTATTTTTGGGATAGAGATCAATAAAATTAATCTTCCAAGTATCATTAAACCCATCCTCATTAGGAGTAAAAACTTCTTGAGGAATAATTGGCGGGCATTCTACTGGAACAACATGAACCCAAGAAGTATCTTTACAGTTTTCTGAATCAGTTATTACTAAAGGATAACTACTCGCTCCTACATCAGTAAAAAGATCACTTCCTGACAAATCTCCATCATCGGTATGTAACACATAAGTATATGGGGGGGTTCCTCCAGTAACATTTGTTATTTGAACATCTGCGGTGGGCTGATTGCACTCTTCTATTATTACATTATACGAAGCTTCTAAAACAATAGAATTAATATAATAACTTGAATAAGCTGAATCTTGAGCGCATCCACTATTTGAAATCATAATTAATTCTACATGTGCACCATTAACTGATGTGGAAAAATTAGTAGAAGTACTCACCGTATCACCATTTACCATCCAGAAATAACTGGGATTTGTTCCTCCATTTGTAGGCGATGGAGTGAAATTTATAGTAGTATTTTTACAAGTAGCACCACTTGGATTGGGGATGATTCCAACACTAACTGGACACTGAGAAAACAATCCAGTATTAATTAATAAAAAAACAAGAAATGCAATTTCTTTTTTATTCATTCGGCTAATTTAACTATATATTTTATTTCTACCTTAAATTTACTTTAATGCTGATTAAAATTATTTGCTTACTACCTCAATTTTAGCTAATATTGGCTCGTTTTTAATGCATTATATGAAGAAAATTATTGTATTATCTCTATTCACTCTTCTTTGCTTGTTTACAAAGGCAAACGAAATTGAAATAAAAAACACCGTATTAAAATCGACTAATAATTCTTACCAAATATCTATAAAAATTGTAGGTAAAGAAAGCCCTGGAATTTTTAAACTTACGGTATCTATTCCTGACGAATACACTATAGATGTTTACAATAATTCAAATTTACTAATTGACACAAGAGGGCAATTAATAAAGTTTTATTCAAACTTTGATTCAGGCAATCAGGTTGAAATTAACTGTAAACTTTCTAAAAAAGATATGGACGAAAGTGAAGCCTCAATTCCGATACATTTAGAGTATTCACTCAATGGTAATTTGATTGTTTTAGATAAAGAAATTATTCTTTCAGACCATGAGATAATTACCTCCGAAAAAATGGATAGCTTATCTCATCATTTAGAAGAAATTTCTAAACAAAACGAGAATAAAGATGCTATAGCTTTGGCTAAAATGAAAAATTTACCCTCAACTACAACCGAAAATAAAAACTCCAAAGAAGATTTAACTTCAATGCCTGAAGGATACAATTCTTCAACAAAAAGCGGTCTATCTGGTTCAAACAAATCTTATTCGGTTCAAATTTTATCTTTACAATTTTATAATGAAAAAAGATTAAATGAGTTTTTAAACGTTTACAAGCTTAAAGCTTCAGAAACATTTAAAAAAGAAGTAAATGGCATGGTTAAGATTTATACTGGTAAATTTAAAACTTACGAGGAAGCAAAAGCTTTAAAAGAAAAACTAATCAAACAAAACAACCTTACCGATTCGTTTGTGGTTAGCTATTAAAACCACTTCTTTACTTTAAAATAGACAATCATTACAATTACCAAAACAGCCATTACTACCATGGTTATAGGGTATCCCCATTTATGAGTTAATTCAGGCATATATTGAAAATTCATGCCATAAACCCCTGCAACAAAAGTAATAGGAATAAAAATGGTGGAAATTACTGTTAAAACCTTCATTACCTCATTCATTTTATTACTCATCGAAGTCATGTATAAATCCATTAAGCTTGATGTTAAATCCCTAAATGTTTCAATGCTATCAATAATATGAATACAATGATCGTAAACATCATTAAAATAGGTAATGTTTTCTTGTTCAATGAGATTGTTACTTTCTTTAGTCAATTTAGCAATAGCCTCACGAAGCGGATAAACTGATTTCCGTAAAAAAATCAAATCTCGTTTAAGTTGTTGGATTTCTTTGTAATCTTCTTTGGTTGGGTTTTCTTGCAAATTATCTTCAAGCAATTCTATTTTGTCGCCAATACTCTCTAAGGTATAATAATAACCGTCAACAATAGTATCAACTAATCTATAAAACAGGTAATCCGCTTTTCGAGTTCGTAGTCTCGACTCCTTATCGTTAAGTCGTTCTCTTATGGTATTAAAAACATCTCCTTCTTTCTCCTGAAAAGTGATTAAATACTCTTTGCCTACAATAAAACTAACCTGCTCAAATTGATAATTATTTTCTTCTGAAGAAGTGAACATTTTAGCTATAAAAAACAAATAACCATCGTGCAATTCAGTTTTCGGTCGATGATCAGTATTCAGCACATCTTCTAAAACCAAATGATGAATATTGAAATGGCTTCCAATTGATTTAATGTGATCCACATTGTGCAACCCAACCAAATTTATCCAACATTCTTCTTTTGTGGATATTGAGCTCAACAAAGTTTTTACATCATCAGAGGTAACTCTTTTAATATTTTCTTGTGAGTAACTAATTAACTCTACATCTTTATTTTGCGAATATACTTCTCCATGATAATCTAAATTACCTGGTGGCATACCCTTTTTTATAGCCGATTTGTTATTAGTTTTCTTCTTTTTCAAGTTTGTTTTTTATAAGGTCGTTCTTATATACAATTGTACGATAAGGAAACGGAATTTCTACTCCATTTTTGTCAAATTGTTCTTTCACTGATTTAAGCAAATCACACTTCAACACAAATGCATTATCATTACCATAACACCAAACATAAGCTTTTAACTGAACCGAAAAGTCTTCTAGTCCAATAACTCTAACCAACACTTTTGGCTCGCCCGACTTAATATCTTCTTCACTTCTATGGTCGAGCAATAAAGGATGCTTTTCAGCTTCTTGTTGAATTATAGCGATAGCTTTGTCAATATTAGAATCGTAACTTATCCCAAACACAATATGTTGCCGAATTCTATCATCAATTATATCACTATTTACAATAACATCCTCACTAATTATACTGTTTGGAACAACTATTCTTCTGTTTTCATAATCTTTTATTGCCGTATGACGTAATGTAATTTCTTCAACAACACCTTTTTGTGATGAAAATTCGATTGTGTCACCAACCCTGAAAGGTTTAAAAATTAAAATAAAGATACCGCTCACAATATTTGCAAATGCCTTTTGAGCAGCAAAACCCAAAATGGCAGCAAATACTCCTGCCCCAGCAAACAAAGCATTTCCGAGCGACCTAAAAAATGGGATTTTCGAAAAAATAAAAAACAACGCAATAGAAAAAATAATAATGCTCAACGAATTTTTAAGAAAAGAATAGTTTGTTGGATCAACCTTTATCCTTTCAGCATAACTATTTATGGCAATGTGTGCAATCCTCCTAAGTATAGTTGAAATCACAAATGCAACAGCAATTGTAGAAAGAATTAAAATTCCATGTCGAAGGTAAACAAAGCTAATATTTGACACGGCTTCTTCTAATTTAAGCATAAAATTATTTTTTAGTAAAGGTATTAAGTTTTAACCAAACCTTAAGTTTTTTACAAAAAACTCTATAAATCACCTATATTTTTCGATAAACCACACAATTTTTAGTGCTTTATTTTTTTTCAAAAAAAAGTTTTTTATTTTAATATAAAATTTATATTTGACCCCGTTATCAACAACGAATAAATGAAAAAAATTGTAGTAAAATATTCAAAACTTTCTGTCGAACTAAAAAAAGCCATTCGTCAGAAATTAGAAGAAGAAGATGTGAAATTTTTTAGCTTTCCATATCAAGGTGGTATGGAGGAAGGGTTTTTATATGAAACTCCAGGTGACGAAGTAAATTACTTAGTAATTTTAGATACTGAGAAGAAAACCAAATACAAACCTACTGAAGATGATGACGATGAAGATGATGACGATTTTGATGATGCAGTTGGAGAAGATTTAAAAGGGGTTGATGCAGATGATGATGACTTTAAAGATGACGATGTAGAGGATGATTTTGATGATGACGATAGCGACGACGATGAGATTGCTGATGAAGAAGATGACAGCGACGATGATGATAGATAAATAAAAAAAACCCAACGCATGTTGGGTTTTTTTTTATCAAAATAGCACAATTCTTTCGTCAAATTTCAACCCATAATAAACCCCTAATTATTCAAATAAAAATTTGATAAAGCCAATTGTATTTCAGCTATTTACCTGTTTATAGCAAATGTTAGAATACTAATTATTTATTGATTATTAATTTTTTTACACCATTAATACAAACTATATTTGAGCAAGCAAATGAAGTTATTGTACTTAATTAATTCAATGAAATAGTTATGATATCAGTATTAAAAAATCAAGATAAGATAATGGTAAACTGCTCAAATAGTGAATACATCACTATTCAGAAAGTAAAAGAAATTGTAAAAACAATTAAAAAAATAGATAAAAGAAACGATCTCCCATGCAACATAACAATTAAATCTATCGAAGAAATAAACTTCACACTTCAGGGAGAACGCTTTTTTAATCGAATCATTAAATCACGTCAACTTAAAAATTCAAGAATTACACTTAGCTACCAATAAAATTATTTTACTACTTCAAACCCATTTTCTTGCCAAGAGGTAATTCCTCCATCTAAGTTATATACTTTGGTAAAACCTTTTTCTTTTAAAATATCAGCAGCACTAGAGCTTCTACCTCCTCTTTTACAATACACATATACAGGAGCGTTTTTATCTAAATTTTCTATTTCTGTCTCAAAATTATTTCCTTGATAATCTATTTTAACTGCATCTTTTAATGTTCCTTCAGCCCATTCTTCAGGGGTTCTCACATCTAAAATAGTTCCTGGTTGCGATGCACTTAATTCACCAAACGTTTTTGCATCAACATTTACAATTACCTCTGTGCTTGCTATAGCAGTTTCAGAGGTTTGATTTTGACTATTACCACACGATACTGTAAACAACGATACAACAACTGTAGAAATTAAAATAAGTTTTTTACTCATGGTTTTTTTGTTTTATATGTTTTGATTAATAATTTGAACTAATTGTTTGGATTGAACAACGCCAGATTGACGCCAAACTTGCTTCCCTTTTTTAAATAATATTAATGTTGGAACACTCCTTACATTATAATAAGAAGCTGCCTGAGGGTTTTTATCAATGTCTATCTTTAACACTTTTGCCTTTCCCTTTATTTGACTAGAAACGTCTTCCAAAATTGGCGACATCATTTTGCATGGTCCGCACCAAGTGGCGTAAAAATCGACTAATACAGGTGTTTCTCCTTTTATTAAATCAGTAAATTTTGACATTTTATTATTGTTTTAAATGTTGAGGAACTTCGCCCGTTAAGGTTTTTAAAAATGCAACGATATCTGTAGTTTCTTTCTGTGTGAGCTCTTTGTTTAGTTGCGTTTTCGCCATAATATTTACAGCATCCTCTAATCTATCAACACTTCCATCATGAAAATATGGATAAGTTTTCTCTATATTTCTTAATGATGGTGTTTTAAACACATATTTATCCGCTTCATTTTTAGTCACTTCAAATTTACCCTCGTCTATTTTTTTACTTTTAGTATGTTCCCAATAATTACTCATTAAACCAAATTTTTGAAACAACTGACCTCCTAATAAATTGCCTGAATGGCAAGCTGTACAACCTACAGAAGTGAACGTTTCTAATCCATCTTTCTCTTGTTGATTTAAAGCGTTTTCATTGCCTGCTAAATAATCGTCGAACTTTGATGGAACAATTAACTTGCGTTCGAATGCTCCAATTGCTTTTTGAATATTTATATATGTAATTGGATCTTTTTCATTTGGAAATGCTTTAGCAAACAAATTGTTGTACTCCTCAATTTTAGACAATCTATCTATTACCGCTTTTTCATTTGGCATAGCCATCTCCACAGGGTTTAAAATTGGACCCCCTGCCTGCTCCTCTACATCTTTTGCACGTCCATCCCAAAACTGAGAAATATGTAAAGCTGCATTTAATACCGTAGGCGAATTTCTCCCTCCTAAACCACCATCATTACCTGGAGAAAAACTTAGATTATCTACGCCATAAGTATCTAAATTATGACAACTATTACAACTAATCGTATTGTCTTTTGATAAGCGTTTATCGAAATAAAGCGTTTTACCTAACGCTACTTTTTCATCAGTAATACTGTTTTCAGGATTAAGTGCAACATCAGGTAATTCTCCAAAAAGTGTTTTTGCTTTTTGCAACAACTCACTAGGTTCAGTTATTTTTTCTACCTCAACTTCTTGTAAAGATTCACCTCCACAGCCAGTTAAAATAATGAATGGTAGAACATAAATAAAAATTGATTTATTCTTCATTTGTCTTTTCTTTTTTAGTTTGTTTAAATGACACATCACTCAATAACCAACCCATTAAAGCTCCATAAATGGTAGTTCTGTACCATACTGATGTAATGGCACATGAGCCGCTTTCACATCCTACATAATACCAATAAAGATACCCCGCAATTGCACCAATAATCGCTAAAATAATATTCTTTTTATGGGTTAATATCCAGTTTTTAACTTTCTCCATTATGCAAAATTATTCCATGGACCACCATTGTGTGCGTCGTTAATTCCAGCACCCCTTAAAATTGAAGTGGCTTGAGCACTACGCATCCCAGATTTACAACACAACACAACAGGTTTTTTCAGCTGTTTTATTTTATCAACTTTGGTTTTGATTTTATCTAATGGAATATTGGTCGACCCCTTAGCATGACCTGCACTGTATTCGGAAGGAGTTCGAACATCAATTAATACCGCTCCATTTCTTATTAATTCGTGGCAATCTACCTTCGGGCCTAATCCAAATATTTTTCTAATTATACTCATTTTTTTTACATTTTAGGTAACGAGTATTTAGTGATGAGATAAAACTCAACACTAAATACTCATAACGATTCATATTATCCTTTTCTCATAGCAACCATGTTCCAGCCACCACCATTATAAACCTCTTCTACTCCGTTTTGTGCTAAAAAACTGGTTGCTTGTCCACTTCTTCCGCCTGAAGCACAACAAAGTACCAAAGGCTTTTTCATGTTTTTAAATTCATCCACTCTTCCTGGAACTTCGCCAAGCGGGATGTTAACTGAACCTTCTACTCTTCCCATTTCGTATTCAAATGGCTCTCTTACATCTACAATTGTAGCTTCGTTTAAATTTACATTTTCGTAACTCATTTTTTATAAATTTTAGTTGTTATTAAAGTGTTGAAGGACAAACATAAGCTGTCTTACTCAACGTTGTGTTATTAAATATAGCATTAGAACCACCTGCAACATCAATAATATTTTGGTAACCTTCTTTTCTTAACATAGATATTGCAATCATTGAACGATAACCTCCTGCACAATGCAAATACTTGGTTTCGTTCTTATCTAGATGATTTAACCAATTGTTGATGTTGTCTAATGGAAACGATTCTGCTTGTTCTAATCTTTCCGATTGGTATTCAGTAGGTTTTCGCACGTCTATAATATGAACTGGTTTAGCATTCGCAATTTTTTCTAGTTCTAGTGCAGAAATTGACGTAATGGTTTCGACAGGTTTTCCAGCATTAGCCCAAGCCTTAAATCCTCCCTTCAAATATCCAACACAATTATCGTAACCAACTCTTGCCAAACGCAACACAGATTCTTCTTCTTTACCTTCATCAGAAACAATAATAATTTTTTGATTTAAGTTAGTAATCAAAGCACCTACCCAAACCGCAAACTGACCATTTAATCCAATAAAAATTGACGAAGGAATAAAGCCGTCTTTAAACTCTCCTTGAGTTCTGGTGTCAATAATTATAGCGTCGTTTTTTTCTTTTTCAAATTCGTCAACACTCAATGGCTTTAAGCCTGCCGCCATAACTTCATCAATACTCTTGTAGCCATTTTTGTTCATCATCGCATTTTTAGGAAAATACTGTGGTGGAGGTAAAATACCGTGTAATAATTCTTTAACAAACTCATCTTTTGTCATGGTCTCTCTCAAGGCATAATTGGTTTTTTTCTGCTCACCAATTGTTCCTACGGTTTCTTTGCTCATGTTTTTTCCACAAGCCGATCCTGCTCCATGACCGGGATATACAATTACCTCGTCTGCCAAAGGCATTATTTTATTGCGTAACGAATCAAACAACATGCCTGCTAAATCTTTTTCGGTTACATCCGATTTTATTGCCAAATCAGGACGACCAACATCACCCAAAAACAAAGTGTCGCCAGAAAATATAGCGTGATTCTCACCGTGCTCATCTATCAACAAATAAGTTGATGATTCAGGGGTGTGTCCAGGCGTATGCAACAGTTTTATTTTAATGTTGCCTATTTTAAACTCTTCATTGTCTTTACCGACATGTATTTTGTATCCAGCAGTAGCTGTTGGACCATACACTATGGTTGCTCCTGTTTTCTTTGCTAAATCAACATGCCCAGAAACAAAATCGGCATGAAAGTGTGTTTCGAAAACATACTTGATTTTTGCCCCTCGTTTTTCAGCTAATTCGGTGTAAGGAAATGTTTCTCTTAATGGATCAATAATGGCTGCTTCGCCATTAGACTCGATGTAATAAGCCGCTTCGGCTAAACATCCTGTGTATAATTGTTCTACGTACATATATAATTGTTTTTATATTAGTTAAAAAAAAGTTCTTTTATAAAAATGTATCCCCCCATAATTAAAACAAACCAGCCGAATCCTTTTTTCAATTGGTCTCCATTAACTTTAGATGACATTTTTTGACCTATAAATATACCTCCAACTGCCAACAATGTAAATGGTATTAGAAGCTTCCAATCTATGGTTATTGTATTAATACTTCCTAAGAATCCAAAAAATGAATTCATTGATATAATTGCTAACGAAGTGCCTACTGCAACTTTCATTTTAAGATTGTTAAGCTTTGTTAATGCTGGTATTATAATAAAACCACCCCCTGCACCAACTATACCAGTTAAACAGCCGATACACAAACCACTTACAAAGTTTAGTACTCGGTTATTTTTCTTTACAATAACTTCACTAAATTCAGCATTACCTTTTATCATTATTAGTGCTGAACCAATCATGATAATTGATAACAATACCAATATTAAAATGCGATTTGTTAACTCAAAATCTCCAATAAAAAAAAGAGATTCAGGGATAAGTGGCACCAAAAATTTTCTGGTTAAAAAAATTGAAATAATGGTGGGAATTCCAAATAATAATGCTGTTTTAAAATTAACTTGTTGTTTTCGTGACTTTATAATTGTACCTATTAAACTGGCAGACCCAACAACAAAAAGCGAATACGCTGGAGCAGTAACTGCTGCCTCAACCCCCATTAAGTAAACCAATATTGGAATTGCCAAAATAGAGCCTCCAGCACCTATCAAACCAGAAGAAATGCCTACCAAAACCGCTAATATGTAACCTATTATTTCCACGTTTTACAATTCATTTTGACACTTATCGATACACGTAATTATTTGTGATAATCGAGGGTGTTTCAATTTATAATTACAGTTTTTGCCGTTACGCTCACTCAACAATACTCCTTTATTTTTTAAAATACTTAAGTGATGCGACGCGACAGCTTGTTCTATGTTTAATGCTTCATGGATTTCTGTAACAGTTAAGCTCTTATCATCTGAAAGCATATCTACTATTGCAATTCGCATTGGATGAGCTATTGCTTTTAGCATTTCTGATGCGTTTTCTAATTTTTTTAATTCTATCATATATAATTATGTATATAATTCAATACAAAGTTATATATAATTTTTTATATATGTAATATTTCTTCAAAAAAATCTGATAAAAATTATTTGAGAATAGAAAAAGGCGGTAAAAATTACCGCCTTTTTTTTATTCTCCTATTGTCGTTAAGCGTATTTCGCCTCGGTTTCTTTCATGTACTGAGCATACGTTTTTTTCTTGTCAGCTTCCCATTGGTAGTTACCAAACATTTTTTGAGTAATCCCTTTACCAAAATACTTTTCGAACATACGGTGTAAAACTACATCGTACTTTCTGTGAAAATTTACCCAACAGCCATTGCAATTGTGTTGGTAATGTTTTTGTGTTTTTTTAGTTTCATTACTATTAATAATTTCATCTAATGTGTTGTTAAACAAATTACCAATCTTAACATCTAAATTCTGACACAAAGGCACATCACCGTTTGGCAATATACAAAGCGAATCGATAATAGAATTACAACTCATTTTTAAATCGCCTTTTCTCCACTCATCATACAAAACCAAAAAGTCATAGTTCTCTTTAAATTCCTTAATAATTGCAGGGATTTTTTCTTTAAAATTATCATCTTTTAATTCTGTAGAAATTTCTTTGTGTGTTTCAACAATTACTTCCGTTTCAGCATCTTTATCTACATAGTTTGGAACTTGTACCTTTGCAGTTTTTGAAGCAATACCTGTTTCGTGCGCTTTATCATCTGTATCGAAAAAACTCATGTCGTTATAAACTCCAACACGCATATCAACTCCTTCACGCTTACAAACCTCAGCTACATGTCGCATATCGTTAAAGTTATTGTAAGGACTCAAAGTAAACATAGTAGAAATTGGCACAACATCTTTCAATGCCTGAATTACTTGAATTACTTTTTCGTAACCATCTTTACCTCGCATGTGTAAATAGGCATCTTTATCTCCATCTAAAGAAATATACAATCGTTTTGGCGGAAATTTCTTTACCGCCTCAATCAAACTATCTGGCTTTAAACAGTTCGACAACAAATCAAAGTTAGGGTGGTTTTTAGTAAACCATTCCATAATTTGTAATGCCTCGGGATGCAACAAAAACTCTCCTCCTTCCAATCCAATAGCAGTATCTTTAGAAACTGCTTTGCTTTTCATTATTTCTTTGATTTTTTCGAAAGAAAGGTATTTTACAGGACGTTTTGCCCAAATATTACAATGCTTACAACGCGAATCACACAAGTCGGTAGCATATATCATTAAAGTTGCCAACTTACGTGGACCAACATTCGATTTATTATTTACAAATTTCTTTGCTCTGCTTACGTAATCTTTAACTCCGTACATATTTTTTTAAAAAGATAAACGCCAAAGTTAATTAAAAAAGGTTTAGTTAAAATGGAATCTCAATCTTAAAAGAAGTCCCTTTGTTTGAAGTAGTAAAATCAATAGTTCCGTTTAAATTTTTTACCATGTTTTTTACCATAGCTAAACCAAGACCCATGCCTGTAGTTTTTGTAGTAAAATTTGGGGTGAATATTTTTTCTTGTAAGTCTTCAGGTATTCCAGCACCATTATCAGTAATGGTTATGGTATAGAAATTATTCTTAACACAAGCAGATATAACAATTTTACCTTTTTGGTTTTCAGGAATGGCTTGTATGGCATTTTTAATCAAATTTGAGAACATTCTATTCAATTGGTCTTTATCTGCTACTAATAGCGATTCTTTTTCTAATTGATTGTCGAAAACAATTTCAACCTGTTCTTTTCTATACAAATCAACAACAGTTTCTAAAATCTCTACTAAATTAAGCTGCTGCTCGTTGGCTTTAGGCATTTTTGCAAAGCTCGAAAACTCATTGGCAATATTGGTTAAGGTATCTATCTGCTCTACTAATGTTTTAGCAGTACGTTTAATACGTTCAGGTAAATCTGCAGGATTATCGGCAATTGAGCGTTCTAAATGCTGTATGCTCAACTTCATTGGTGTAAGCGGATTTTTTATTTCATGTGCTACTTGTTTTGCCATTTCCCGCCAAGCACTTTCACGTTCCGATTGCGCCAATAATTTGGCACTTTTCTCCAACTCCAATACTTTTTGATTGTATTCTTTAACCAATGAACCTATTTCATCGTTCGATTTCCAATCGATAAACTCATTCGATTTACCTAACTGAAGAGCCCTTATTTTTTCTTTTATTAATCGTACAGGCTCCGAAATATAATTGGCAAACAGTACCGCAATAAAAATTGACACCAAAAACAATAAGGCATAAATGTTTATTAATGCGGTAAAAAACTGCGATAATTCATTTTCTAACTGATTTTGTTTGGCAAAATAAGGTACGTTTAAATAAGCTATTACTTTGTTTTCGTTGTTTCTAAAAGGCACATAAGCCGAAAGGTAGTTCATTTCACCTATTTCTTCATCGTGAATAAACGAAGATTTTTTATGTTCCTTAAGAGAATGAAATGCTAAAGGATTCATTCTATTACTAATCAGTCCACGTTCTATTATTTCTGGGCGTGATGTTGCAATGAGTTGCCCACTTAAACCATATAAATTAATATCTGCAAAAAAGATGTTTGAGTATTTTATCAATTGATTGGTGATGAAATCGATATTTATTTCTTCCATCGATTTTTCATTTGCAAATTCGGTATTAAGTTCTGTAACTACCGAATGTACCTTTTCTTGTATGCTTTTGGTGTTTTTGTCCTCGTATTGTTTTTTTATGTAATAAGATGTTCCTAAACCAAACAGTACAAACGATAAAAAAGTAGAAACAATAATAAAAAGTTGAATTTTTGTACTGAACTCAGAAAAACCTATTCGCCAATTAAATGGCTCCACGTTAAATAATAAACCAGCAATTAAAATAAACAAACTACAACATATAAAGAAATATGAAAAAGTGGTTATGTAATTAAAGTCGGTTTTTTGTAATGCACTTAACACCACCACTGTATTTTTATCACTTTGGTAATACAAATGTTGGTAATTGCTTGATGATTGCGTAAAAAACCCTTCTTCGCTAAATGGTAACTTTGGGGTTAATTCTAAGTTGTAGTTACAATCTCCACTATTGTGTACCAAGCGGCTTTTTTTGTACTTGGCAAATGAATATTTGGTAAGTGAAGCCGACACATCAATCTCTTTCTCATTAAGCAAAAGCTCAGGGTATCCTTCGTTATTGGACAACAGTTTAGGCAACATTTCAATATATAAAACAGCCTTATTAGAAAGCGTGTCAGCAGCATTAATACTGATGTTTCCCAAGTAACTCCCAACACCATCTTTATTGTATAAAAAATGGATGTTATCGTTAAAATTATATCTCGACACCGCTTCTCGTTCAACCTTTTCAGTGAAAAAATCAAAACAACTAGCTTCTACATTTTCAGGCTGAACTACTAAGGTATCTTCGGGTAAACACATAAATAAAAATACATCGTATTTATTCCAATAACCCGTAAAATATTTTTCAAGTACATAGCCGTCAACATCGTCTTTGTTTTCCCAATAATTTTTGACTTGGTTAACTAAAAGAGTATCGGCTTCAATCTTAGTTTTTAAATCGGTAAATAAATATTCTGTAACTGGGTCGGCTTCTTTAGCTAGCTTTTTTAGTAAAAACTCTTGATTTAGTTGTTCTTTTTGTTTGGTAAGTTTTACAAATCCTACTGTTATTGATGTAGCTATTAAAATTACCAATAAAATACTTTGGTAAAATTTGGTTTTAATAGTGTTACCTGTGGCTAGAATTAGAATGGCTACAAGAATCCAAGATGCAATTTTCCAATCAATTTCAAAAGCTAAGTGTCCAATTAGAATGGATAGTAACGATAACAACCAAAACAAAGCCAACAACTGATTTTTCTTGATTTTTGTTCGGGCTGCATAATCGTTTATAATTGAATTTACCAACACAGTCAAACAAGTGTACAAAATAATAACAATAAGAATTCCAATAAAACTATATGCTGTTAAATCGAGTAAATTATTAATATCGAAATTAATGTTAGAATTGTTAATTAAACCAGCAAACCAGTTGGTAAACACCATATTTAAACAAACAACAAAAACCATTGATAGTGTCGCTTTTAGCAAAGCATAACTACTTTTTTCTTTGCCACGTTTTACCCATAAAATAGTGATGGTCATTATTACAATCGAAACAATTAAAAAATGTCCCAACGAAGGCAATAAGCCAGAATGTCCAAAAATGGTTGGACTAAATATTTTTTGATGAAAAATTACTTCAGGAATTGATAAACCTGCGGTAATGAAATAAAACATTAAGACAATCCCGATACTAAAAAGTGAAGCATATTTTTTGATTTTTCTATGTTTTTTCAATTCAGCATAAACAAACATCACCAGCAAAACAACACCTAATAAATACAAGATAATCGACAACCAATTGCTCGATTTATAATTGCTTGAGTTTACTTTTAATGAAAATAAAGGATTGCCGTTTATGTCTTTTATAACCGATTTATTTGTTTTATCATCTATCAAAATTTCAACATCATCTTTAATTCCATAACTTGGGTGAAGCCCTGTTTTTAGATAGTTATTTTGAATAGTATATTCACTTTTTATTAAAATTAACCCTAAAAAAGTGTGCTGATTGAGTTGTTTTTTTACATATTGATAAAGTCCATCTTTTAATAAAACTACACCATTCGTATCGTTAAAATCGGATAAATTGTTAAACGAAACCGTTGAATTACTCCAAAAAACAAGTTTGTTTTTGTCGAAACCATAATAGCTAATACCTTCTATATCTTTTTGATGCTGTATTTGGTTAAATACATTGACAACACTATCCGTTTTGACTAATCTCTGTAATTGTTGATTTACTGATTTTTCTTTTTCATTCAATATTTCATTAAAAGTAGCTACAACATCCGTATTGCTAGTAATAACTGTAACAAAAGGATTGTAAAAAAACAAGACTAATCCCAGTATTAAAAAGATGTAATTCTTATTTTTTGAATGATTCATTTAATTGATTAAAAGAATTTAAAATTAAGGCATAAAAATAAGATATGCTTTATTATTTATAACATATTCCTCTCCACAACAATAAAACCATTTTTTTGATGAGCGGTAATTTTTTTATAAATGATGAGCGTACTTTTGTAAAAAAATACTGAATGCATAAATATTTCTTAATTCTTTTCTCGCTCTTACTATCAATACAACTAGTTGCTCAAGAAAAATACACCATCAGTGGCAGTATAAAAGACGAATCTAACGGCGAGGATTTAATTGGTGTTACCATATTTGTAAAGGAACTACCAGGAACTGGAACTGTTACTAATGTTTATGGTTTTTATTCTTTAACCTTACCTAAGGGACAATACACTATTCAATATTCTTATGTCGGTTATAAAACAGTAGAGTTTAAAGCAGATTTAACCAAAAACATTAAAAATAATATTCAAATTTCGTCTAACTCTACTGATTTGGGCGTTTTTGAAGTAAGTGCCGAGCGTGAGGATGAGAACATACGTTCTACCGAGATGAGTGTGTCAAAAATTGACATCAAAGAAATAGAGAGTATTCCAGTATTGTTCGGAGAACGTGACATTTTAAAAACCATACAATTATTGCCCGGTGTAAAATCGGCAGGTGAGGGAAATGCTGGTTTTTTTGTTCGAGGAGGAAGCTCTGATCAAAACTTAATTCTATTGGATGAAGCACCCGTTTATAATGCTTCTCATTTATTAGGTTTTTTCTCTGTTTTTAATTCTGATGCTATTAAAGATTTAAAGCTTTATAAAGGTGGCATCCCTGCTGAATACGGTGGTCGACTATCTTCTGTAATGGATATAAAAATGAAAGAAGGAAATTCAAAAAAAATTGCAGCTACAGGTGGTATTGGTTTAATTTCATCTAAATTAACTGTTGAAGTTCCAATTGTTAAGGATAAAGGGTCATTTTTAATAAGTGGAAGAAGAACTTATGCAGATTTATTTTTGAAACTATCAAACGATGAAGACCAAAAAAATACCAAATTGTATTTCTACGATTTGAATTTAAAAGCCAATTATCAACTTACAGAGAAAGACCGCTTATTTGTTTCTGGTTATTTTGGTAGAGACAATTTTGGGTTTGCAAATAGATTTAGTTTTACTTGGGGAAACACAACAGCAACAGTTCGTTGGAATCATTTATTTAACGATAAATTGTTTAGCAATACTTCATTCATTTATTCCGATTATAACTACAAAATCGATATTGCTGCTGCAGGGTTTTCTATTAATTCACAAATTCGTGATTTTAATTTTAAGCAAGACTTGGATTTCTTTTGGAACGAAAACAACAAATTAAAGTTTGGTGCAAATGTCATACATCACACCTTCGACCCAGGAGAAATTGCTTCTACTGGAGAAGCAATAGGAAATACAAAAATTGAAAATAGGTATTCAGTAGAATCGTCGGCTTATGTTAGCAATGAACATAAATTTAATGAATTGTGGTCGGCAACGTATGGATTCAGGTATTCAAATTTCACACAAATTGGTCCAGGCGAAATTTATACTTATAACAATAAAGGCGATATAACTGATACAACAAAATACAGAGAAAACAATGCCATAAAAACTTATCATGGCTTTGAACCTCGTATTGGAATTAATTACATTTTAAACGAAACCAGTTCGTTAAAAACATCATACAACAGAATGTATCAATACTTGCATCTTTTATCAAACTCATCAGGCAACAACCCTACCGATACTTGGCTACCAAGTAGCAACAATATTAAACCAGAAATTGCTGACCAAGTAGCATTAGGTTATTTTAAAAATTTGAGAGACAATTCTTTTGAATTTTCGGTGGAAACCTATTACAAAGTAATGCAGAACACTATTGATTACAGAACTGGAGCAGAAATTACATTAAACCCAACCGTTGAGGGCGAGATTTTAAATGGTAAAGGTAGAGCCTATGGTTTGGAGTTCTTTTTGAAAAAACGAAAAGGAAAATTTACTGGATGGGTTAGTTATACCTTAGCTCGAACCGAAGTCCAATTTGACCAAATTAATAAAGGAGCATGGTATCCAGCAAAACAAGATAGAACACATGATATTTCTGTTGTTGGTATGTTTGCTATAACTGAACGCCTTAAAATTTCTTCTACTTTCGTTTTTTATACAGGTAATGCTGTTACATTTCCAACAGGAAAATATGTTATTGACGGACAAATCATAAACTTATATTCAGCAAGGAATGGTGCAAGAATGCCAAACTACCACAGAATGGATATAGGGTTAACCTTAGATGGGAAAAATTATAAAATGGTTACCAATCCTGAAACTGGCGAAAAAGAAAAAGTTCAGCGTAAATTTCAATCGAGTTGGAATTTTTCAGTATACAATGTTTATGCACGTGAAAATGCTTACTCATTTACATTTAGACCAAAAGAAGATAACCCAGTACAAACAGAGATTGTTCAACTTTCCCTTTTTAAAATTATTCCTTCCATTAGTTACAATTTTAGTTTTTAAGATGATGAATAAATTAAAACTTAACATACTTACAATTATATCGATATGCTTTGCATTAGTTTTTACCTCGTGCGAAAAGGTGGTTGATTTAGATTTAGATGATGCACCTCAAGCATTGGTTATTGAGGCATTACTTCATGATTCGATTGGAGACAATTACGTAATTATTTCTAAATCGAAACCGTTTAACGAAAACACGGGTACTTTCGAAACCGTTTCTGGTGCAACCGTTGTTGTTACCGATAATTTTGGGAACAGTTTTAGTTTTATTGAAGTATTAGCAGGTGTTTACAATAGTCCAACTTTAAAAGGCATAGAGGGCAGGACTTATGTGTTGTCGGTTTATGCCGATGGAAAATCTATTACCGCTCAATCTACCATGCCTCCAAAAATTAATTTAGATTCACTATCACATCAAAAAATAAATAGACCTTTTAGCGACCCAAATGACCCACAACAATATCGAATTTACACTCATTTTTATGATACCCCTAATTTCAATAATTATTATAGAATAAAAGCTTCCAGTAGAACAGTAAAACAAAAAGGAGTGTTAGTTTTAAGTGACAATTTAATTGATGGCGACAATGTAGTTTTTCCAATTTTTCAAACCGAGTTTGAAGAAAATGATACTGTTTCAGTTCAATTGTTATCAATTGATGAAGTAAACTATCGATACTTTAACGCACTGGCTTCTTCGCAAGGTGGTGAAGTGCCTGGAAACCCAGAAACAAACTTAAATGGAGCAGAAAATGTAGTTGGTTTTTTTGCAGCTTACGCAAAAAGCGAACGTAAGTTTATTGTAACTCCTTTACCATAAATCACTTGTAAATCTCAGTTGTTTCTATTTTATTGCTGGAATGTAACGCTCTATCCTTTAAAACCATTTCATATTTAATGGTATCATTGGTAGAAAACGGATTGTAAATCAGCTTTACATAGGTCTCTCCTTTTAACGATTGCTTTTCTTTATTTTGAATAAAAGGAACACGTAAATGAAAAACAGTGGTATCGTATGTATTCGTTCCAGTATTATAGGTTACTACTGGCGATTTTAATAACCATACTCCATTTTGTTTTTCGTAATAATCAATAAACAAATTGTATTGTTGTTCGCCTTGGCTTTCTTCTTGTTTTAAGCCCAAATCGCCGTCATTATCAAAAAATTCAAACTTAACTACTGCATATGAACCATCATCAGAAAGTCCTCCTTCAATAAACTTTATTACTGGCGGCATAGGTGTTGGGTCATCTTTCTTACAAGCAAAAAGAAAAATAAAGACAAATAATATGACGAAGTTTGTTAACCTTTGCATACCATAAAATTAGCAATATTTTTGAATGAACTTCGCCAATCGTATTTTTAATATCACTTCCAGCAGCGAGTTTAATAATATGGCTATTGATATTTTTAACTACCAATATCAAAACAATACCATTTATCAAAACTTTTGTAAGCTATTAAAAGTAACTCCATCAGAAGTTACACAGCTCGAAAAAATACCATTTTTACCTATCGAATTTTTTAAAACTCAACAAGTAATTTGCGGTGACAATAATTATGAGCAAGTATTTTTAAGTAGTGGAACAACAGGCGAAAATCAAAGCAAGCACTACGTAAAAAACTTAAAAGTTTACGAACAAAGTTTTGTAAAAGGGTTCGAATTGTTTTATGGAAACATCAGCGATTATTGCTTCTTAGCTTTATTGCCATCTTACATGGAAAGAGAAGGATCTTCACTCATTTACATGACGGAATACTTGATAAAACATTCCAACAATCCATTAAGCGGTTTTTACCTCAACAATTACAATGATTTAATTGACACGCTCAAAAAGTTAAACGCTCAAAAAACCATTTTAATTGGTGTTTCGTTTGCGCTGCTTGACCTTGCAGAAAAACACCAATTGGATTTGAGCAACATCATTATTATGGAAACGGGCGGTATGAAAGGACGCAGGAAGGAAATGACCCGAACCGAACTACATCAAATTTATAACGATAGTTTTAATGTCAATCAAATTCATTCGGAATATGGCATGACAGAGCTTTTATCACAAGCCTATTCAAAAGGAAATGGGCTTTTTGAAACTCCACCTTGGATGAAAATATTAATTAGAGACACCAACGACCCATTTCACTTGCTCGACAATAATCAAACAGGAGGCATTAACGTAATTGATTTAGCCAACTACAACTCCTGCTCGTTTATTGCCACACAAGATTTAGGTAAAACGTTCACTAATAATTCTTTCGAGGTTTTAGGCAGATTCGATAACAGTGATTTACGAGGTTGCAATTTATTAATCCAATAAAAAAAACTAATTTTGTTTTGGTTCAGTTTTTGATAAAACCGAGTAAATAAAAAAATTAAAACAATGAAAAAATTACAATCATTATCATTTATTGCAATAATAGCTGTTGCTGGATTTTTAAGCTCTTGTGGAAGCTATCAACCCTTTACTAACGAAGATAGATTGAAATACAATTTAGATGAAGCTAAATTGAAAAAAATGCAGTTTTATATCTCTACCGATGTTACTTTACAAAGAGGAGAGCGTTCTAATCAATCTCAAGAATTAGATAAAGACGGAAAATTGGTTATTGCAAGCTCTGCGAGTGTTGACAATATTTTAATTACAGGAAAAACTCCTGGTGTATGTGTAAAAGTAATTGACGACAACAAAATTGCGGTAAGTTTTGATGCTGACGATAATAAATATCTGGTTTTCGGAGACCCAAACAACAGAGGTCGTTATAATTTGATGGGTGCTGAATGGAACAATGGCAAAGGTAAAATTAACTATGGCGATAAAGTTTATTATGTAATGCCAGGTGGTGCAGGAGCTTACCTAAAATTCCAAATGAAAAATGTTAAAAACTTTAAGGAATCGAGCACAAAAGTAAAAGGTAGAAAAGTAAACTAGAAGTTGGAAGACCGAAGTTGGAAGTTGTAGATTGCTTCTGGCTTCGGTCTTCTACCTTCCAACTGTTTGATTATGCTGAATAAAATAAAAGAAACCGTTAATTATATCCTTTCTCAAGGAATTGAAAGCCCACAAGTAGGAATTGTTTTAGGAACTGGACTTGGTGGTTTGGTTAAAGAAATAGAAATAATTACGGCAATTGATTACGATAAAATACCTCATTTCCCAGTTTCAACAGTAGAATCGCACCACGGCAGATTAATTTATGGAATAGTTAAGGGCAAAAAAGTATTAGCGATGCAAGGTCGTTTTCATTATTACGAAGGGTATGATATGCAACAAATTACTTTTCCTATTCGTGTAATGAATGCACTTGGCATTAAAAATTTATTGATTTCTAATGCAGCAGGAGCATTAAACACCAACTACAAAAAAAGTACATTGATGTTAATTACCGACCACATCAACTTGTTTCCTTCAAATCCATTAATTGGCAAAAATTTTAACGAATTAGGTCCTCGTTTTCCTGATATGAGTGAACCTTACAACAATCATCTAAATAATACCTTACGCTCTATTGCTAAAGAAAAAGGAATTTTGTTAAACGAAGGCGTTTATGTACCTGTTACTGGTCCAAACTTAGAAACCCCTGCCGAATACCGAATGATAGGAAAACTTGGTGGTGATGCTGTTGGAATGAGTACGGTGCCAGAAGTAATTGTGGCAAATCACATGGGATTACCATGTTGTGCTATTTCTGTTTTAACGGACGAATGCGACCCAGATAATTTAGCTCCCGTTTCGTTAGCAGAAATTTTAGAAGCTGCAGCAGTTGCTGAGCCACAATTAACCATGCTTTATACCGAATTGATTGCCCGACTTTAATTTACTTTAAAAACTTTCAGTATTTATTTTACCACATAGGCACATAGCTTTTCTCGATTTTTTACCAATACTCATTTTTAGATAGCTACACAGTAGTCATTTCTCCGATATATCGGAGAAACTATGTTTGATTTATGTTTGCTGACGGAGTAAATAAACTATGCACCTATGTGGTTAAATAGTTTTGTCTAACTGACAGTTACTTTAAAATTATTCTTCCAAGCTTCGCTGCCAACTGTTTTTTAGCATTTTGATATCCCAACAATTGAGAAAGTAAAATCAAAGTATCATCGTCGTTTTTAGATTCTTTAATTTCGGTTTGGAGTTTATCCGACAGCTTATTCAGCTTACTCAATTTAAATGCATAAATAGAATTAAGCACCGCTAGATTCAATTGATTTTCCTCTTTAGTAACAAAGATATTATGACGTTCCCAGTTTTCGCTAATTTGATGTTTATCAGATAACACATCAATAACAACAGCATTGATTGCTGGATTTGGAAATGAAATAAAATCTTGATGTGTTGGAACTTTATCTTCATTCATCCATTTCACATATTCTTCTATAATTGTTTGGTAGGTAGCGTTTTCAAACGACAACTCATCCTCAATAATATTTGACACAATATAAGCACTGATTAAAACATGATGTTTTTGAGGATTATTCTCTTCATCAAAAACCTCCAACTCAATTGTTTGCTCACCATAAGTAATCAATAATCGAATAATTTCATCTTCCCAATGTTCAATCTCAAGTCCTTCGTCTTCATGTTTTTGTTCGTCGCTAAACGAAGTATAATTATCCTCAACTATAGGTAACTCCTCATTGTTGTTTTTGCTGAATTTTTTACGAAGTAATTTATTCGTTTCATTTATTAAAGCATTCTCCTGAATATCGAGCAAACTACTGCATTCCTTTATATAAACCGACCGTTTTATTTGGTCAGGGATTATTGAAATACTTGCAACAATATCTTTAATTAATTCGGCTCTTTTTATTGGGTCGGTTCCTACTTCTTTTAATAAAACCGATGTTTTGAATCGAATAAAATCTTGTGCTTGATCAGTAATGTATTTTGTTAGGTCAGCTGACGAATTATTTTTTGCAAACGAGTCTGGATCTTCTCCTTCGGGAAACAGTACCACTCGAACATTTAACCCTTCCTGCAAAATCATGTCAATACCTCTAAACGAAGCTTTTAACCCAGCAGCATCACCATCATACAAAATGGTAATGTTATTCGTAAATCGACTAATTAGTCTTATTTGACCTTCAGTTAAAGAAGTTCCTGATGATGCCACTACATTTTCTACTCCTGCTTGGTGTAAAGAAATCACATCGGTATAACCTTCGACTAAATAGCAATTGTCTTTAGCAATAATGTCTTTTTTAGCAAAATAAATACCGTAAAGCACATTGCTTTTGTGGTATATTTCCGACTCAGGTGAGTTAACATATTTTGCAGCCTTAGGGTCGGTTTTTAAAATTCTACCCCCAAAACCAAGCACCCTGCCCGAAAGGTTATGAATAGGGAACATTACTCTACCTTTAAACCTATCGAAGTGTTTTTCTTCTTTTACAATGGTTAACCCAGATTTTTCTAAAAACTCAAGTTTATACCCTTGTTGTAAAGCCTCGCCTGTAAATGCTTCCCACGAATCGGGATTATAACCCAACTGAAATTTTTTGATGATATCTTCACGGAAACCTCTTTCAACAAAATAACTCAACCCAATACTTTTACCCTCTTGGGTTTCGTGCAATTGTTTTTGGAAATAACTAGCAGCAAAATTGGAAACAATAAACAAACTTTCCTTTTCATTTGCTGCTTGTTTTTGTTCGTCGGTTTCTTCTAATTCTTCAATTTCAATTTGATACTTGTTAGCCAAATACCTCAACGCCTCTGGGTAGGTATAATGCTCATGATCCATAATAAAATTGATGGAGTTGCCAGCTTTACCACAACCAAAACATTTGTAAATACCTTTTGCAGGCGACACCGTAAATGAAGGTGTTTTTTCGTTATGAAAAGGACAATTACCAAGTAAATTAACACCCCGTTTTTTTAACACCACAAACTCCCCTACAACATCTTCAATGATGGCGGCTTCAAAAATCTGGTCTATGGTATGTTTTGGTATCAATTTACTGGTTACTCGTTATTTGTTTCTGGTTAACTGTGAACTGAAGACTGAAAACTATCTCTCTACTTCTTCAACTAAAATGCCTTCTTCATTGTAAAATTTCCACTTATCTACTTGTTTGTCGTCTTTATAGTTCCCTTCCATTCTTAATTTCCCGTTTGGATAATAATTTAAACCATATCCATTTCGCTTTCCATCAACAAATTCTCCTTCACTCCATAAGGTTCCATCTTCGTAATAAGCTTTCCAAATTCCTGTTCTTTTTCCGTCTTTAAACTCACCTTTCATCTTCACATTTCCATTTTCATAAAGTTCTTTTTCCTTCACAATAACTTGTGTATCACCTTCCATTTTAAAATAACCAACTATTTTGGGTTTATCGTTTGGGTATGTTTCTTCCACCTTTTCAACTATTTTGTCGCCACACGACACTAAAAAAACAACTAAACTAATTACAACTAATACTGGTTTCATATTATTTAACTTTAATTCAAAAATAAGAATAGAAATTTATTTTCAATAAAAAGTGTCCGTTCGAGTTTTTTCTGAAAGAAAAAGTATCGAGAACACACTTTTGTTTTGAAAATTTTTATTCTCGATACTAATTTCACTCATTTTAATCGTGAAATTCACTCGAATTGACAAATTTTCTACTTTGTTCGTTCGGTAGTATAAATAACCAAATTGCTCAAGGCAATGTTGGCTTCATTCTGATCAAACTCTTTTAATATAGCTAAAGCTTTATTTTTATACTCCAACATGGCTTTATGTGCATATTCTAACCCACCACTAGCAATCACAAAATCAATTACTTCTTTTACTTTTTTAGTGTTTTGATTGTGATTTTTAATGATGCTAATGATTCGTCTTTTTTCAAAATAATTAGCTCGATTTAAGGCATAAATTAAAGGCAATGTCATTTTCTTTTCTTTTATGTCTATTCCCGTTGGTTTTCCAATTTTTTCCCCATCACTTCCGTAATCAAACAAATCGTCTTTTATCTGAAAAGCAATACCAGTGTATTCTCCAAACAATCGCATTTTTGCAACATCATCGGGATTTGCTTTTGCCGAACTTGCACCAGCAGCACAACAAGCAGCTATCAACGTGGCGGTTTTTTGTCGGATAATGTCGAAATAAATGTCTTCTGTAATATCTAATCGTCGAGCTTTTTCAATTTGCAACAACTCTCCTTCGCTCATTTCCCGTACCGAATTCGACATAATTTGCAACAACTCAAACTCTTTGTTATCAACCGCCAACAACAAGCCTTTCGACAATAAATAATCACCCACCAATACAGCAATTTTGTTTTTCCAAATGGCATTAATACTCCAGAATCCTCTACGTTTGTTAGCATCATCTACCACATCATCATGTACCAATGTTGCAGTATGCAACAACTCTATCATAGATGCGGCGATATAGGTAGAATCGGTAGTTGGTGCAAAAACTTTCGACGATAAAAAAACAAACATTGGACGCATTTGTTTTCCTTTTCGCTTGATGATATAATGCATAATGTTATCCAACAACGAAACACGGCTTTTCATTGAATCGCGGAACCACGATTCAAATTTTTCCATTTCTTCTGCAATAGGTTGTTGTATTTCTTTGATTGTTGCCATTTGAACGGTTCAAAATTAATAATTAAACCATCAATATATAGAATTAATCCCTGTCTCTTTTTAACCAATTTGGAAACACCAAAACACCAATAAACAAATACGGGTAATAGCTTATTAATCGCCATAAAACAATTAGTAAGCCTGCTAATCCAAGTGGAATAAAATCTTTTAAAAATCCATTAAAAGCAAATTCTGCAATTCCAACTCCACCAGGAGTGGGGCTAATGAGCATTATAACCCACATAACGAGTTGCCTGCCATAAATTATAAAATGATTTTCGACATTGGTAAACGCCATAAGAATAAAGTTAACTACCCAAAAACGAGCCGTCCACGATAAAACAGTTGCAGCAAATGCTTTAAACCAAAACACCATTGACTTGTTTTTTAATTCCAACGAAGTTGTAATCATGTCATTACCTAACCGAACCACTACTCTTTTCCAACGCTTTAAAAGTTTAAAAGAGAACAGCTTAAACAAAGCTATTTTTATCCCTTTTGGATTTACAAAAACCCCATAAAGTATTAATGAAGTTAACAACACAATAAAGCCATAACCAACATAAAAAATCTCTTTGGTAGAAAGCGTAAAACCAAAAATCTCTTTGGTTAATTCTACAGGAAACAAATATTCTGTTCCTATCATCAGAATTACAATCGGCACAGTTACAATGTAAAAAAGCTCATCTAAAAATGCTGATATCATTACAACTGCAGTACTTTTTCCTAAACTAATCCCTTCTTTGTTTAAAATAAACATGGCTACTCCACTCCCCCCAACAACCGAAGGAGTTATGGCTGAAGCAAATTCCCACAACATGATTACATTAAAACTGTTTCGCCATGATAAATGGTTGTCGGTTAAAATTCGAATACGAATCATATAAGCAAAATCTCTTATCACCATCATAACAATAGCTACCAATAACCAACCAAAAACTTTATAACTCCAAACTATTTGCTTAAAAGTTTCCCAATCCGTTTTCTTCCAAAGAAAATATCCAGCAACTAGCAATCCAATAAAAATTGGAATAACAACCTTTTTTACAGAAAACACATTGCTTACTTTATTACTTTTGGACATTATAAACTAATTTTAAAAAATCTTTAACCACATAGTTACATAGTTTTTACAATAAAAAGTAAACATAGAAGCTTTGCTTTACACATAATCTACTATGCTTAATACAATGCCTATGAAACGCTGTTGTTTTACATTTTGCTATGTACCTATGTGGTTTTATAATTGTATTTAAATATGAAAAAGATTTACTACCTATCTACTTGCTCTACTTGTAATCGTATTATTAAAGAGTTGAATCTTGGTAACGATTTTGAATTCCAAGATATCAAATCTACTAAAATAACCGAAGCTCAACTAAACGAAATGGCTAAAATGAGTGGCTCATTTGAGAGTTTATTCAGTAGACGATCAATGAAATACAAAGATTTAGCAAATAAAAATCCTTCTGAAGCTGAAATCAAAAAACTGATTTTAGAAGAATACACTTTTTTAAAACGACCAGTAATTATCATTGGCACTCAAATTTTTGTAGGCAACTCAAAAGCAGAAATTGAAAAAGCTGCAAAAGCACTTTAATGAGTAACATTAAACCTCACCTTGCAATTTTAGGCGCTAACCTTATTTATGGGGTTAATTATTCTATTGCAAAAGATGTAATGCCAACATTTATTAAACCTTTTGGATTTATATTTTGTAGGGTTTTAGGTGCTTTAATATTGTTCACATTAGTGAGTTCCTTTTTTAAAGAGAAAATTGAAAAAAAAGATTTTGGACGTTTAGCCATTTGTGGATTTTTTGGGGTTGCAGCCAACCAACTGATGTTTTTTTACGGATTAAATTTAACTAACCCCATTAATGCTGGAATAATAATGACTGCTAATCCAATTATGGTACTTCTGGCGTCAGCATTTATATTAAACACTCGAATAACTTATTTGAAAATTATAGGGCTCGTTTTGGGTATTTCTGGCGCATTAATGATACTCCTATTTAAAAAAGGTTTTTCATTCGGTTCAGAAACTTGGGTTGGTGATTTATTCATATTTCTAAACGCTACTTCGTATGCCATTTATTTGGTTTTAGTTAAACCACTAATGCACAAATACAGCCCTATAACAGTTATTAAATGGGTGTTTACTTTTGGATTCCTGTATGTTCTTCCTTTTGGTTTTAATCAGTTTACAGAAATTAACTGGACCAGTTTTACTGGAGATATTTGGTTAAAATTTGCTTTTGTAATTGTCGCCACAACTTTTTTAGCTTACTTGTTCAACATTTATGGCTTAAAGCGATTAAACCCTTCCATCGTTTCTACCTACATATACTTGCAGCCATTAATCGCTGCTTTGTTTGCTATTTGGGTAGGCAAAGACAGCTTTACATGGATTAAATTAACCGCTGCTGTTTTAATTTTTACCGGAGTTTATTTGGTGAGCAAACCACAAAAATTTCCTTCATACAACAAATAGATTATTACCTTTGTTGCCTAAAATAAATTTATGATAAAATCAATGACTGGTTTTGGCAAAGCAACTGCCGAAATAAATGGGAAAAAATTTAGTGTAGAAATTAAAACCTTAAACAGTAAACAAGCCGATATTTCGGTTCGTATTCCTTCGCTTTTTAAAGAGAAAGAATTTGCTATCCGTTCTTTAATAAATCAAGAATTAGAGCGTGGTAAAATTGATTTTAGCTTAGGATTTGAAACGCTTGGAGAAACCAACAACTTTTCGATAAACAAAGATTTATTCAAAAAATACTACAACGAATTGTCTGGTATGGCAAACGAAATTGGTCAGACGAATACAGATATTTTTACCATCGTATCTCGAATGCCCGATGTATTTAAAACCGACAAACAAGAATTGGAAGAAACTGAATGGTTAAAAGTAAACGAACTAATTGTTGAAGCTATTTCAGCTACAAACAATTTTAGAGTAACAGAAGGTGGTACGCTTCAAACGGAATTATTACAAAGGGTTAATAATATTCTTTCTCTTTTAAGTGAGGTTACCATCCATGAAGAAAAACGTGTGCCTATTATAAAAGAACGAATTGAAACTCACTTAGCAGAAGCAGTTGGAAAAGAAAACATCAATAACGACCGATTTGAGCAGGAGCTTATTTTTTACATCGAAAAATTTGACATTACTGAAGAAAAAACAAGACTAACCACCCATTGTAATTATTTTATTGAAACCATTAACAACGATTTATCGGAAGGAAGAAAACTTGGTTTTATTACCCAAGAAATGGGAAGAGAAATAAATACCTTAGGGTCGAAAGCAAACAATGCTGATATTCAAAAATTGGTTGTTCAAATGAAAGATGAGTTGGAAAAAATTAAAGAACAAACATTAAACATATTGTAACAAATT
Source organism: Flavobacteriales bacterium (assembly GCA_020635795.1). Taxonomy (NCBI): domain Bacteria; kingdom Pseudomonadati; phylum Bacteroidota; class Flavobacteriia; order Flavobacteriales; species Flavobacteriales bacterium. Next base: position 141,650 of record JACJZD010000002.1, on the reverse strand, counting down.
AGAGATTTACGATTTTGGATTAGAGATTGTATATTGTGAACTGAATACTGATAACTGAGAACTAATGAACGGTAAATGTATCATATTATGTGCACCATCTGGAGCTGGAAAAACTTCAATTACAAAGTTTTTATTGGGTAAAGACTTAAATCTAGAGTTTTCTATTTCTGCTTGTAACAGATCAAAACGACCTAATGAAACAAACGGCGTTGACTATCACTTTTTAACTACTAAAGAATTTAAAAGTAAAATCAAAAACAATGAATTTGTAGAGTGGGAAGAAGTTTACGACAACATGTTTTATGGCACTTTAAAATCGGAAATTGAGCGTATTTGGAAAAGCGGAAAAAATGTAATTTTTGATGTTGATGTAAAAGGAGGTTTAAGCTTAACCAAGTATTTCGGTGATAAAGCCTTAGCTATTTTTATAAAACCACCATCACTCGAAGAATTGGAAAAACGTTTGCGTGCAAGGGGCACCGAAAGTGAAGAAACCGTTCAACGAAGAATTTCAAAAGCATCACACGAATTAGAATTTGCTATGTTTTTTGATAAAATTGTTTTAAACAATAAATTAGAAGATGCTCAACAAGAAGCTTATTCTATTATTAAAACTTTTATAAATAATTAAAATGAAAGTTGGTTTATATTTCGGAACCTACAACCCTATTCACGTTGGGCATTTAATTATTGCCAACTACATGGCTGATTACACCGCCCTTGATGAAGTATGGTTAATTGTTAGTCCGCAAAACCCTTTGAAACAAAAATCATCGTTATTGGCCGATTACCATCGGTATGCCATGGTTGAAATTGCGGTTCAAGACAATCCAAAACTAAAACCTTCGAACATCGAATTTAAATTACCACAGCCTTCTTACACCATAAACACCTTAACTTATTTAAAAGAAAAACACCCTAAACATGAGTTTTCTCTAATTATGGGAGAGGATAATCTCCGCACATTAAACAAGTGGAAGAATTACGAAGAAATCATCCAAAATCATAAAATATACGTTTATCCAAGAGCGCTAACCGAACAGGAACAAATAGATACACTATCAACTAAAAAAGTAGGTAAAACCAATTCGACCAACATCGTAATTTGTGATGCCCCAGTAATGCGAGTTTCAGCAAGTTTTATACGAAATGCTATTAAACAAAAAAAAGATGTACGATATCTTTTAACAGAGCCCGTTTACAAATATGTTCAAGAAATGAACTTTTACAAAAAGTAACCCGCCAACACTCCTAATACGAGTACTATAAAAAAGACTTCGGCTAACCATTCTTTTTTGAGCTTATTAAAATAATTAGCTAACACCACCGAAATAGGTATGGTAAGTAAAATATACAATGATATATAATCGTTCGTATTAAATAATACCGTTACTACAATAAAAATAGTCAGTAATATCAGCACAACAAACAATTTTCTATCTTTCACTACATCTCTAGAAAGTTGTAAAATTAAACTAGCTCCAGATAATACCACAAAGCCTAATAACACCAAAACGTAATACAAAAAAGGTTGATTCAATACGTTTTGAGAAAAAATTGCTGGATAATAAATCCAATCAATAATGTTTGATTGATATAACCCATCAGTTATATATAAATAAGATATCAAGTATACAAATGGCAACAAAAACCCTATCAACGAAATAAAATAATCTCTAAAACTAGGCGTTCGAACATACGATAAAACAATCCAAATTAGCGGAAATAAACAAAAAATCGGTGTGTAAAACAACGTTGCTAACGAAAGCAAAAAACTAACATTAAACAACGGCGATTTAACATCACTTCGAGAATATAGTTTAAACATCAAAAACAGCATGGTAATTAGAAAGGTATTCGTAATAACTACTGGATTAATAGTAAACAATAAAGCAAATGCTCCATTTAAAACCACATAAAAAAGACCAATTAAATGGGTGTTTCCTTTAATTAACTTCTCTTGATTAATAATAAAATTCAAAAAAACGGCCTGAAATCCTATCAATAAAGAAGTAAAAAGAACATTAAGCCACCTATGCTCCACAAACCATTTCCCAAATAAATTAAATAATGAATGATTTTCGAAATTTAGCTCAACATCAATGTAATAGGCAGGAATCCACAATAAAACCGACAGCAAAACAATAAAAATATTGGCTATGATTTGGTTGGTTTTAAAAATTTTTACAATCATTCTGTAATATTAATCAATTAAGCTTTTAAAAATTAAAGATATATTTTACATTTGCTCTTCAAAAATAATATTATGACTGATTTTATTTACTGGTTAGGCGATGTTTTTTATGCAATTTTCGGATTGTTGGAGAAATTAGGTAATATTCCTAACTACGCATTTATTGCATTAGGGTTTGCAGGTTTGTTTATTTGGTTAAACATGCAAAAAAAGTACAACAAAAAAGCACAAGAACAAGGAAGTTTAAAGTAACTACCTAAACTGTTGTTTAATATTTTACTAAAGTAAATCTGCTTTGGTATTTTCGTGATTTATTACTTTTCTTAAACTCAACATGAAAAAAAATCAATTTATTAACAAATAAATTGTTGATAATGTTGTTGTATTTAAAAAATAGTCCTAAATTCGCAGCCCCAATTTAAGGGACATTATATTTAATATATTGATTAAAAGCATAATAACGTGAACACATTAAGTTACAAAACAATCTCGGCAAACAGCGCTACAGTAAACAAAAACTGGGTACTTATCGATGCTGAAAACGAAACATTAGGAAGATTATCAAGTAAAATTGCTAACCTAATAAGAGGGAAACACAAAACTAACTTCACTCCTCATGTGGATTGTGGAGATCATGTTATTGTTATAAACGCTGATAAGATTACCTTAACTGGTAACAAGTGGGAAGCAAAAGAGTACATTTCTCATACTGGTTATCCTGGAGGACAAAAAACAACCAATCCAACTCGTTTGATGGCTAAAAAACCTACTTACATGTTAGAACATGCAGTTAAAGGAATGTTGCCTAAAAACAGATTAGGGAGTGCAATGTATCGTAACTTATATGTTTACGCAGGAGCAGAACACCCACACGAAGCACAAAAACCACAACAATTAAAATTAACTGAGATTAAATAATAAGCATGGAATTAGTTAACGCAACCGGAAGAAGAAAAACAGCTGTAGCTAGAGTTTACTTAACAAAAGGTAAAGGCAACATTACTGTAAATAAGAAAGATTATAAAGTATTTTTCCCAACAACTGTATTACAAGGAAAAGTTCAACAAGCATTTGTTGCAACAGAATTGGTAGATACATTTGATGTAAAAGTAAATGTATATGGTGGTGGAATCACTGGTCAAGCAGAAGCTGTAAGACATGCTATTTCAAGAGCATTAGTTAAAGTAAATGCTGATAACAAACCTTTGTTAAAAGTAACTAGCTTATTAACTAGAGACCCTAGAATGGTTGAACGTAAAAAACCAGGACAGCCTAAAGCTCGTAAAAAATTCCAGTTTAGTAAACGTTAGTATATTTTTTGGAATAAATCCAAATCTATTATAAACCTATTGTTTAGTATCTAAATTATTAAGACTTGGCTTTGCCAACTACTTAAAAATTGAGTTATTAAAGAATGTAAACAATAAGAAAATGTCAAAAGTAACTTTTCAAGAATTATTAGATGCAGGTGTACACTTTGGTCACCTTAGAAGAAAATGGAATCCTAAAATGGCTCCTTACATTTTTATGGAGCGTAACGGTATTCACATTATCGACTTACACAAAACCATTGTAAAATTAGATGAGGCTTCTCAAGCCTTACAGCAAATTGCAAAATCAGGTAAAAAAATAATGTTTGTTGCTACAAAAAAACAAGCAAAAGACATCGTATCTGAAAAAGTAAAAAACATTAACATGCCTTATGTTACTGAAAGATGGCCAGGTGGTATGTTAACCAACTTCGTAACGATCAGAAAAGCTGTAAGAAAAATGGCTTCGATTGATAAAATGTTAGAAGACGGAACAATGTTAACGTTATCTAAAAGAGAGCGTTTACAAATTGCTCGTCAAAGAGAAAAATTAGAATTAAACTTAGGTTCTATTGCTGATTTAACAAGATTACCTGCTGCAATTTTTGTAGTAGATATTATGAAAGAACACATTGCTATTGCTGAAGCAAAAAAATTAGGCATACCAACTTTCGCTATCGTTGATACTAACTCTGACCCTACTTTAGTTGATTTCCCAATTCCAGCAAACGATGATGCATCAAAATCTATCGAAAAAATCATGGATATTTTATGTGTTTCAATTGCTGAAGGATTATCAGAAAGAAAACAAGAAAGAGAAAAAATCAAAGACGTAAAAGATCCGAAAGAAGGGAAAAAAGAATCTTCTAAAAAAGAAGAAACTGTAGAGGAATAATTTCGATTTTATAACACATTAAATTATATAACATGTCAAACATTACAGCAGCAGACGTAAACAAACTACGTCAAACAACAGGTGCAGGAATGATGGATTGCAAAAAAGCTTTAGTTGAAGCTGAAGGCGATTTTGAAAAAGCAATTGATATCCTTAGAAAAAAAGGACAAAAAGTAGCAGCAAACAGAAGCGATAGAGATGCTAAAGAAGGTTTAGTTTTAGCAAAAACTACTACTGATGGTAAAAAAGCTGTTATGGTTGTAGTTAACTGTGAAACTGATTTCGTTGCAAAAAATGATGATTTCAATGCATTTGCTACAAAAATTCTTGATTTAGCAATGGAAAAAAACCCAGCTAACATCGATGAGTTAAAAGCGTTAAGTTTTAATGGTAATGGTTTAACTGTTGCAGATAAAATTACTGAGCAAACTGGTGTTATTGGCGAAAAAATTGATGTTTCTGGATACGAAGTTGTTGAAGCTGAATTTGCTGTAGCTTACAATCACCCAGGAAATAAATTAGCGGCTATTGTAGCATTAAACAAAGCAGGAGGCTCAGTAGCTGATGCAGGAAAACAAGTAGCTATGCAAATTGCTGCTATGGATCCAGTTGCTATTGACGAATCTCAAGTTTCTGAAGCAGTTATTGCAAGAGAAATGGAAGTAGGTAGAGAACAAGCTTTACAAGAAGGTAAGCCTGCTGAGATGGTAGATAAAATTGCGGAAGGGAAAGTAAAGAAATTCTTAAAAGAAAACACTTTATTGAACCAACCTTCAATTAAAGACAACAAAAAAACTGTAAGCCAAACATTACAAGAGGTTGAAAACGGTTTAACCGTTGTAAACTTTAAACGAATAATGTTAGGATAACATAACGATAATGAAAAAAAAGAGAAGTTAACTTCTCTTTTTTTTTGCTTTAAATTTTTTAACTATGGCATTTAAACGAATATTATTAAAACTTAGCGGCGAATCCTTAATGGGTAACAAGCAATTTGGTATCGACAACGACCGATTAAATATATACGCCAAAGAAATTAAAGAAATTGTTCAGCAAGGAGTTGAAGTTGCCATAGTTATTGGTGGAGGAAACATCTTTAGAGGAATTCAAGCCGAAGAAGGTGGAATGGAAAGAACTCAAGGCGATTATATGGGAATGTTGGCGACTGTAATTAACAGTATGGCTTTACAATCAGCTTTGGAGGCTGCCGATGTAAAAACCCGCTTACAAACCGCCATAGAAATGAAAGAAATTGCCGAACCATTTATTAAGCGCAGAGCCGTTCGTCATTTAGAAAAAGGAAGAGTGGTTATTTTTGGTGCAGGAACTGGAAACCCTTATTTTACAACTGACACCGCAGCAAGTTTACGAGCCATCGAGATTGAAGCAGATGTAATTTTAAAAGGGACTAGAGTAGATGGTATTTATACCGCCGACCCTGAAAAAGATGCTTCAGCAAAAAAATACCAAACCATTTCGTTTGACGAAGTGTACCAAAAAGGTTTAAATGTAATGGACATGACAGCCTTTACTTTGTGCAAAGAAAATCAATTGCCAATTATTGTATTTGACATGAACAAGCCTGGAAACCTGAAAAAAGTAGTGAATCAAGAAGCAGAAATCGGTACTTTAGTGGAAGGATAAAATTATTTATCTTTGACAAAAACATTGATATGAACGAAGAATTACAATTTATTTTCGACAGTGCTAAAGAATCTATGCAAGCTGCATACGACCATTTAGAAAAACAATTACAAAAAATTAGAGCAGGAAAAGCCAGCCCGATGATGTTAGCTGGTGTAATGGTAGATTATTATGGTAGCATGACTCCTCTATCTCAAATTGCTAACGTAAACACCTTAGATGGAAGAACATTGACTGTGCAACCGTGGGAAAAAAACATGATGCAACCTATCGAAACAGCAATTATTAATGCCAACTTGGGTTTAAACCCTCAAAATAATGGCGAGACCATTATGATAAACGTTCCGATGTTAACCGAAGAACGTAGAAAAGACTTAACCAAGCAAGCAAAAGCAGAAGGTGAACATGCTAAAGTGGGTGTAAGAAATGCTCGTAAAGATGCCAATGATGAAATTAAAAAACTAAAAAATGATGGTTTAAGCGAAGATTTAGCCAAAGGAGCTGAAGCAGACGTCCAAAAATTTACCGATACTTATATTGCAAAAATTGATGGTTTAATTGATGCAAAAGAAAAAGATATTATGAAAGTTTAATACTTCCAAAAACATTATTTAAAAATCCCGTTTAGTTTTAAACGGGATTTTTTGTTTTTAAATTTGTCTTACCTTAGCTAAAAATTGATAAAATGGGTGTTAAAGCTTCGTTAGGTGTCGTATTTGCTAAACTTATTTATAAAAAAATAAAGAAGTGGAGTTCCAATCCTATTGAAACTCAAGAAAAAGTTTTTCAAGATTTAATTCAAACGGCAAAAAATACTGCATTTGGCAAAGACCATCATTTTAGCTCCATTAACAATTACGAATCGTTTAAAAATAATGTCCCTGTAAAAGATTACGAAGACATTAAACCCTATATCGAACGAGTAAAAAAAGGGGAAGAAAATGTATTGTGGCCTGGCTTACCCACCTATTTTTCTAAAACTTCAGGAACAACATCTGGAGCTAAATACATTCCTAACACAGCAGCTTCACTTAATTATCAAGTTGAGGCAGCTCGTAATGCTATTTTGTGTTACATACACGAAACCAAAAAAACCGATTTTATTAATGGTAAAATGATTTTTTTACAAGGTAGCCCCGAATTGGATCATTCTTTAAAAGTTCCTGTTGGTAGGTTGTCGGGCATTGTGGCTCACCATGTGCCAAAGTATTTACAAAAAAATAGATTGCCTTCCTATAAAACCAATTGTATTGAAGATTGGGAGACAAAAATAGATGCCATAATTGACGAAACACTTCCCGAAAAAATGACGTTGATTTCAGGTATTCCACCATGGGTTCAAATGTATTTTGATAGATTAGTAGAAAAAACAGGAAAGAAAAACATTAAAGACATTTTCCCTGATTTTTCGTTGTTTATTTATGGAGGCGTAAATTTTGAGCCTTACCGAGCCAAATTTGAGCAGACCATTGGTAAAAAAATCGACAGCATAGAAACCTATCCAGCATCAGAAGGCTTTATTGCTTTTCAAGACACCCAAACAGAACCTGGCTTATTACTAAACATCAACGCAGGTATATTTTTTGAATTTATTCCCGCTGACGAATATTACAACGAAAACCCTACAAGGTTATCGTTAAAAGATGTCGAATTAAATAAGAACTACGCAATTATCTTAAATACCAATGCAGGTTTATGGGGTTACAGCATTGGCGACACCATAAAATTTGTTTCGCTTAAACCTTATCGTATTATAGTTTCAGGTAGGATAAAGCATTTTACTTCAGCTTTTGGCGAACATGTTATTGGCGAAGAAGTGGATTATGCCATTGAACAAGCTTGTAAAGTATTAAATTTAGATGTAACCGAATACCATGTCGCCCCACAAGTGATGCCTAAAGAAGGCGGTATTGCTTATCATGAATGGTTTATAGAATTTTCTGCATCTCCAACCAAAACTTTAGAATTTGCTGAGGAATTAGATAATCAACTTCAAGGAAAAAATTCTTATTACAAAGATTTACGTAAAGGTGAAATGCTCGATATTATAAAAATAACTCCTTTAAAAATCGGCGCATTTAATGCTTACATGAAAGAAAAAGGAAAACTAGGTGGTCAAAATAAATTACCTCGTTTAGCAAATGATAGAACTATTGCAGAGGAACTTTATAAATTTAAAATTGATTTTTAATTCCATAAAGTAGTTATTTCATTTACCTTTGGCAGTAATTTTGATAAAAGCTACAACATCATCAAACTATAGACTTTACATGTTTCGAATCATTACATTATTGCTCATCATTTCTGCAAATTCGCTTTTTTCACAAGTTATATTTAATACTTCCTACCACAATTTAGGCGACATCAATAAAGAGGATAAAAAGTACTTTGATTTTACTTTAACTAATGCTGGAAAGGTTCCTGCCAACATTATAAAAATTGAGGAACCTTATGGAATAAGTTCTAGATTTTCAAAAAAAGTAATTGAACCTGATAGTACCATTACCGTTCGAATAAAATACACGCCAAAACGAAAAGGTGCTTTTAAACAAGATGTGCCTATATGGGTTAGCGTTAACAACGAACCTATTACTTTAACTTTAGAAGGAAACGCATTAACTTTTGATGTAAATGAAAAATTAGATTGTCCTGATTTTTCAATAATTCAAAAACCAATTGAGGAACGAGCAGATTTAAAAATAAATGTAGTTGACATCAACACTAAAAAACCCATAAAAAATGCTACAGTAGAAATTATTTGGGATGGTTTGGTGTATAAAAAAGTAAGTACCGATAAGCTTGGAGAAGTACTACAAAATTTGAAATTAGATAATTATTACTTGGTAGTAAATGCTGAAGGTTATGGTAGCAAAGAATCTGATTTTGTATTAGATAATACAAATAATTTTATTCAATTTGAATTGGGAGAACCTACCAAAGAAGAAATTTTAGCTAAAGAAGAACCTATAATCGTTGAGCCTGAAATAATTCCTGAGCCAACCGATACCATCTCAACAAAAGAACTTCCTGTAAATTTATATGCACCTAACAATGTGGTTTTCTTAATCGACGTATCAGTTTCAATGAAACAAAAAGGAAGAATGGACGTGTTAAAAGCATCGATGATTGAATTATTAAATGGACTACGACCTATCGATAAATTAGCCATTGTAACTTATGCCTCTTCTACCGATGTAGTTTTAGAATCAGAATACGTTACTGATAAAGCAAAAATCACCCAATTAATTCAAGATTTAACGGCTGGTGGTTATACCGCTGGAGCGAAAGGAATAAAAAAAGCCTACCAAGTAGCTAGAGAGAACTTTATTACCGATGGTAACAATCAAGTAATTATAGCTACAGATGGTGCATTTAACCTAGAAAAAAGCGATAAAACAATATTAAATGATGTTTCAGCCAACTACAAAAAAGGCGTTGCAATTTCGGTTTTAGGTGTTAAAAACGAAAAATGGACCATCTCATCAATGACGGCAATTGCTGAAGCGGGTGGTGGAAACTATTTACACATCGAATCCTTTGCTCAAGCACAACAAGTGTTAATGAACGAGATTAAAGCTAAATCGAGAAAAAAGTAAATGCCTCCCCAACCCCTCCGAAGGAGGGGCTTTCGAAGATGAGCGAAGAAAGACTGAGATATCTAAACTGAGAACTAAAAAATGTCTGAAAATATTATAAATAATGATGCTTCCAACTCCCCCTTCCTTCGGAGAGGGTTTGGGGGTGAGGCTAAAAAAAAAATAGCAATTCTTGGTTCTACTGGTTCCATTGGAACTCAGGCTTTAGAAGTTATCGAAGAACATGCCGACCAATTTCAGGTAGAGGTTCTTACCTCAAACACCAACGCTGATTTACTTATAAAACAAGCCATAAAATTTAAGCCCAACGCAGTTGTTATTGTTGATGAAAGTCAATACAAAAGAGTAAAAGATGAATTGTGGGGGCATGATATAAAAACCTACACTGGAAAAGAAGCTCTTGCTCAGGTTGTTGAAATGGCTGATATCAATATAGTTCTAACCGCTCTTGTTGGTTATGCTGGACTAAAACCAACCATTCACGCTATAAAAGCAAAAAAAACAATTGCTCTTGCAAATAAAGAAACGCTAGTTGTAGCCGGGGAACTAATCACCAAATTAGCAACAGAGAATGGCGTTCATATTTATCCTGTAGACTCAGAACATTCGGCAATTTTTCAATGTTTGGTTGGGGAAATATTAAACCCTATTGAAAAAATATACCTAACTGCTTCTGGTGGCCCTTTTAGAGGTAAAAAAAGAGCAGACTTGCAAAACATCACCAAAGAACAAGCTTTAAAACACCCCAACTGGACCATGGGAGCAAAAATCACCATCGATTCTGCTACACTCATGAACAAAGGTTTAGAAGTGATTGAAGCAAAATGGTTGTTTAATTTAAAGCCTGAACAAATTGACGTAATTGTCCATCCACAATCCATTGTGCACTCTTTAGTTCAGTTTACCGATGGAAGTATGAAAGCTCAAATGGGTTTACCTGATATGAAGCTACCCATTCAATATGCTTTAACCTATCCCTATCGATTTCCTTCAAAATCGCCGCGTTTTAATTTTATGGATTATCCAAATTTAACCTTCGAAAAACCAGATTTGGAGACTTTTAAAAATTTAAAACTCGCTTATTTGGCTCTTGAAAAAGGAGGTAATTTAGCTTGTATTTTAAATGCTGCAAATGAGATTGCTGTAGAAGCCTTTTTAAAAGATAAAATCAAGTTCTTGGATATTGCCGTCATCAACGAAAAGTGTATGGAGTCTATCACTTTTATCAAAAACCCTACGTATGAAGATTATGTGAATACAGATATAGAAACAAGGTCGTTTGCAGAAAGTCTAATCCCTTCATAATTTTCCAATTCTTTCAAACATTTTTCTAAATCAAACTCACTTTGTGTTTGAGTATAAAAATGTCCTTTTTTGTGATGGTATTTTGCCAAATATTCTTGCTCGGTTTGCCCTGGCGTTGGAACTAAAATGGCTTTTTTTCCTAAAGTAGCTAAATCCATAATGGTACTATAACCCGAGCGACTAATTACCACTTTACTTTTTTGAATATAATCTATAAATTGGCTTGTATCAAGGTGATTGAAAATAGTTAATAATTTATTGTCACACTGAGCTTGTCGAAGTGTATTTTTGTCTTCTTCGACGAGCTCAGAATGACAAGTGTTTTGTGGTAGTCCTCGAACTAAAACACCTTTTAAGTTGCTATTTTCAACTTGTTTTAAAATCAAATTTTCGAAAATGGTTCGTTGTGGCTCTGGACCAGAAATGATGACCATGAAATCGTATTCTTCTATAAGATTGCTTCGTTCCACTCGCAATGACGAGAATCTTGACTGAATTCCAATAAATTTGTAATTGCTTGGTAAGGGTTTTTTATGCGACAAGTCTCCGCTTAAATTCTGCTCACCTTCCACATCTGGAATCCATACCTCATCAAAATTATCCAAGTAGCTTTTTAATAATTTCTCAATCAACCACTCTCCAGTTGGTGCTTTTATAAAAATTTGATGCGTTATCAAAACCGATTTCACCCTTTTGCTCCATAAACCGTAACGATTATCAGAAACCACCATATCAATACCAAGCTCATCTATAATATGCTCCAACCACTTCTGTTCATCGTTAATTGCTCTTTTTATTTTTGGAAGTTGAGTTATCATTTTAGTTACCATCGAATCTCCTTTAGGGTATTCAATTTCGTACCCTTTCAAATCAATAAACGTTATATCAGGAAATTCGTTTTTTAACAATGCCAATTGATTGCCCGATGAACCAACAATAACCTTATGGTGTTGTTTTATAAAAGAGTGGATAATTGGAATGCATCGAGCTGCATGACCCAATCCCCAATCAAGAGGACAAACAAATATGGTTTTTTGTTTATCCAATTTTTTCACTTAATTCAATAAGTTTTTGCATGGTATTGAAGTTACGTGTGGTACAACTAACTTTTAATTTTTTTTCAAAAAACACATTGTGCCACTTAGCATTTCCATACCCATTGGGATAAAAACAATATACAACATCATCCGTTATGTTGAAAAACTCTACAGTTTGTTCTAATTTATTCAATTCGGCAACGAAGTCTTTATTAGGTTCTTCAGCTAATAAAGTATAATAAATCGCTTTTAGCTTATCTTCATTTCCATACAAAAATGAATGTCCTTCACTAATTTTTTTTAATTGAGAGGATTCTAAAACTTGAACATCCACATCGAATCCGAACTGTTTTAAAATGGCTTTTTTTATTTCGTTTTGTATTTCCTCTACTTCTTTTTTTGTTGATGAAAAAACTACATTTCCGCTTTGAATATAAGTAGTTACATTGCTAAATCCAATGGCTTCAAACATGGTTTTTAGTTCAGTCATTTTTATTAATTTCTGACCGCTTACATTAATCCCTCTCAATAAAGCTATGTAGGTTTTTATTTCTTTCATTTTTTAACTTGGATTTCACTACGGAGATTCTCCCCCTCCTTCGGAGGGGTTAGGGGAGGCTTTTTATGTTTCCATCTTCGATGAGTCCAAAGCCAATATTGAGGCAATTCATTAATGTTTTCTTCTAAAAAACGATGTGCCTTTTCAATAATTCCACCTTGTTTCATCTCATTCGGGTGTTCAGTTACCAATTTAAATTCTGCCTCATAATAACCTCTTTTTGGTTTGTGAATAACACCATAAACAACTGGTAAATTATATTCTTTGGCATATTTTTCAGCACCATAAAAAACAGCAGTGTCTTGATTTAAAAACGTCATCCAATATGCTTTATCCGGATTTGAAGGGCTTTGGTCCATTCCAAATATTATCCCTTTTGGTTTGCCAAAATCTTTTTCAAAATATTTTTTAGTTTGGCTCATCGGGCACAACTTCATCCCAAACCGTTGACGGGAAGTTTGCATCTTGTTATCAAAATATTTATTCGATAGCGGTTTGTAAATCCCTATTAACAAATGCCTCATTTGCATCGAAACACCAAGCGCCAATATCTCCCAATTATTATAATGCCCTCCAACAAAAATCACATCTTTACCTTCGTCGTAAAGTTTATCAACTAACGCTCTATCTCTAACTTTAAATCGTTTGTTTAGTTGTTTTTCAGAAATTGTAAATCCTTTTAAACTTTCCACAATAACATCACAAAAATGAGCATAGAATTTTTTTGCAATTTGGTGATGTTCTTTTGGTGCTTTGTTAGGGAATGAATTTTTTATATTACCATAAACCACTTTTTTGCGGTATCCCAAAACATGGAACATCATAAAAAAAGCAAAATCAGACAATCGATAAAGCAAAAAATAAGGCAAATACGAAATGGGTAAAATCAACAAATAATATACAATACGATTAACCATAGAATTAACTGATATACAACATTAAAAAATCAGATAAAGTTAACTATTTTTGAAATATGGTAGCGGTAATATCAGGAGCAACAAGAGGATTAGGAAAGGCATTGGCTTTGGCATTTGCTAAAGAGGGTTATTCTTTGGCGTTAACAGCTAGAAATATTACCGATTTACAAGCTTTAGAAGCCGAAATTAATAGAAATTATAGTTCTGATGTGCTAATTTATGCTGCCGATTTAGCTGATAAAACGCAAACCTTAACGTTTTCGAAATTGGTTTTAGCTAAATTCAAAAATATTGATGTGTTGATTAATAATGTTGGTAAATACGACACTGATAAAATTACAGATGACGATGTTGATTTTGAAGGGATGATGAATGCTAACGTAAATTCTGCTTATTTTCTATCCAAGGAAATTGCTGCTAAAATGTGTATTAACGAAAATGGACACATTTTTAATATTTGTTCGGTATTGAGTTTAGCTCCAAGAGTAAATGCAGCATCGTACACCATTTCAAAACATGCCTTAAAAGGTTTTAATGATGTTTTACGCGAAGAAATGCGGGAGTATGGCGTAAAAGTTACCGCTATTTATCCAGGCTCAATTAATACTTCATCATGGGAAGGTATTTTTGCTCCAAAAGAAAAGTTTGTTCAAACCGACGATATTGTTAACATTATTAAAGCTTGTTTAAAAACTTCCAAACATGCTAATATAGAGGAAGTAGTAATAAAACCTTTAGATAAAAATTATTAAGTATGATTAAAAAAATATCAATAGGCTTAATAGCCCTACTACTAGTTATTATTCAGTTTTTTAGAATTGACAAAACCAATCCAGCAATAATTCAAGAAAATGATTTTATTACCATCACCAACCCACCTGAAAACGTCGCTGCAATATTAAAAACAAGTTGCTACGATTGCCATTCTAACGAAACTAAATACCCTTGGTACACCAATATTTCTCCATTATCGTGGTGGATAAAACACCACATTAATGAAGGTAGGGAGGAACTAAACTTTTCTGAATGGGGAACATTTAAAGAAAAACGTAAAAACCATAAACTAGAGGAATGTATAGAGTTAATTGACGAAGATGAAATGCCATTATCAAGCTACCTAATTACTCATAGCGATGCAAAATTAACTGCTGATGATAAAGGTTTTTTACTAGAATGGTTTAAGGAACAAAAAGGGAAATAAGTGTTAGGCGAAGGAAAAAAAATATCGAGATGGAAAGAAATGGAAACCTTTCCAAATGTAATTGAACCAAAATTTTACGACGTTTTTGAAAAAGACCATAATTACAAAGGAAAGTGGCAACAAGAGGTTTTTAAAAACAACAATCCGATTGTTTTAGAATTGGGCTGTGGTAGGGGTGAGTATTCAGTTGGACTGGGGAAACACTACCCTAACAAAAATTTTATTGGTTTGGATATTAAGGGTGCAAGAATTTGGAAAGGAGCAAAACAAGCTTTAGATCAAAAGCTAAATAACATTTTTTTTATACGAACACACATTGATTTAATTACTTCCTATTTTGCTCCAAATGAAGTTGATGAAATTTGGATAACTTTTCCCGACCCACAACCACAAAAAACGAGAGCTCGAAAACGATTAACCTCTCCTATGTTTATTGAAAGATATAAAAAGCTACTAAAACCAAATGGTATTATTCATTTAAAAACCGATAATGAAGGGTTTTTTAGGTATACTTTAGAAGAAATTCAACGAAACAAATTCAACTTGATTGAACATACTTTTAACCTTTACAACGAAGATTTAAAAAATTTAGATTCAAAAACACAAGATATCTTGTCTATCAAGACATATTACGAAAACCTCTTTTCCCAAAAAGGGCACAAAATACATTATCTAAAATTTTCGTTTTAAGCGTAATTTTTAAGTTTAAGATTCCTATATTTATTCAACTATTGAACAAATAGTTGAATAAATAATCTTAAATTCACCTTGCTGAATTATTCACACTAAACTATTCATTAACACAAAAAGCTTATGAAAACTACAATTACATCTTTGTTTTCAGCATTTATGCTAGTCATTTCAACGACTGCTTTTGCTCAAAACTCAAGTTCGTTATGGACAAAAGTTGACAAGTCAACATTAACAAACAAAAATGAGGTAAGAAGAGCTGCTTATCCTAAAGATGCTCAATATTTTAACCTTGATTTAAATCAATTAAAAAATGTTTTAGCAACTGCCCCAAACAAAGAAAATTTTACTGGAAAATCTAATGTAATTGTAGAATTTCCTACTCCGGAAGGTACTTTAGAGCATTTTAGAGTATGGGAAGCGTCAATTATGCATCCTGATTTAGCGGCTAAGTTTCCAACAATTAAAACATATGTAGCCCAAGGTATTCAAGACCCTACAGCAACAATGCGTTTTTCTGTAACCGAATTTGGTTTACACACTCAAACTTTATCAGGAACAAGAACGCCTAGTTATATTGATCCTTTTACAACTGATTTAGTAAGCTATATTGTTTACGACAAAGCATCGTTAGGAGAAAGCACTTCTGCTTTTGAATGCTTAACAGATGATGATGTAAATCTACCATCTTTAAAAACTGGGGGCTCTACTATGAAAGCCGATGTTAATGACCAAAAGCTTAGAAAATTCCGTTTAGCACAATCTTGTACTGGTGAATATGGTACAATTTTTAAAGGAACTGGAACAACTGCACAACAAAAAGCTAACGTTCAAGCTCAAATGGTTATTACCATGGCTCGAGTTAATGGTGTTTATGAAAGAGATTTAGCAATTACGATGGAGTTCATTCCAAATAATGATACCTTAATTTATTTACTAGCCGCATCAGACCCTTGGACCAATGAATGGAATACAAAAACTGCACAGACAATTGACGCAAATGTGGGTGTTGCTAATTATGATATTGGTCACAATTTTAATACTACAGGAGGTGGTAATGCAGGCTGTCTATCGTGTGTTTGTTTAAGTACTTCTCAGTCTGGAACACATAAAGGAAGAGGCTACACTGGTAGTTCAAATCCTACAGGAGACCCTTTCGATATTGATTATGTTGCTCATGAAATGGGACATCAATTTGGCGGATATCATACTATGAATACATGTAGCAGAAGTGGAAATGGTCAAACAGAGGTTGAGCCATGTAGTGGTAGTTCGGTGATGGGATATGCTGGTATTTGTTCTGTAAATGTTCAAAACAATAGTGATGCACATTTTATTTACAACAACATTAGAGATATTTCATCTAATGTTCAAACTGGAAATAGTACTTGTGGTGCTATTACTAGTTTGACCAACAATCCTCCAACTGCAAACGCAGGAAGCAATTATACCATACCAAAAAGTACTGCTTTTATTTTAGAAGGTATTGGAAATGATCCAGATGGAAATGGTTCTTTAACTTACGAATGGTGCCAAAACGATCCTGCTCAAACTCCAGGGACTAGTGCTCCAGTTTCAACTTGGACTGTTGGTCCACTTTATAGAGCTAAATATCCTACAACATCTCCAAATAGATATATGCCACGTATACAAGATGTAATTGCAGGAAACTTAACACCAACTTGGGAAGTTACTCCATCTGTTGGAAGAACATTAAATTTTTCGTTTCTGGTTAGAGATAATGATCCACTTGGAGGTCAAGTTGCTTCAGATTTAATGACGGTTACAGTTAACGGAACTGCTGGTCCTTTTGTTGTTACTTCTCAAAATACTACAGGAATCACATTGAACTCAGGTGCTTCAACTCCAGTTACTTGGAATGTTGCTGGTACTACTGCGTCACCTGTAAGTACTCCAAACGTAGATATCTTCCTATCAAAAGATGGTGGTTTAACTTATCCCGTAACTTTAGCAACGGGAGTTCCTAACAACGGGTCAGCAAATGTTGTTATACCTTCTGGTAATGTTACAACTCAAGGAAGAATAATGGTTAGAGGTGCTGGAAATATTTTCTACGCAATTAACAGTAAAAACTTTGCTATACAAGATGCAGAATTTGTAATGAATTTCTCTAACACAACTTCATCAAATTGCCCAGCTGTTGATGCTGTATATGATTTCACTTACAACACGTTTTTAGGATTTAGCGAAACAACAACTTTTAGTGCTACAGGACAACCAGCAGGATCAATTGTAACTTTTAATCCAACTTCAGCGAGTACTGATGGAACACCTGTTCAAGTTACTATTAGTGGTTTAACTGCCCCAATGGCGGGTTCATATTCAATTGATATTACAGGAACAGCTACTTCGGTGACAAAACTTGCTACAATCACATTGGATGTATTGAATCCAAACCCAACTGCTGCAAATCTTACGTTACCTGCTGATGTTGCGACTGGAATTGATCCAGGAACAACATTTACGTGGTCAAGTGGTGGTGCAGGGGCAATGTATAATATTGACATAGCTACTGATGCCGCTTTTTCAACAATTATTGATGCCGCTACAGGGTTAACTACAAACAGTTATGTTTCTTCTTCGTTGTTAAACTCTACTACTTATTATTGGAGAGTTACAACATCTAACAATTGTGGAGTAGCTCCTAGTTCTTCAGTGTTTAGTTTTACTACTTCAAGTTGTTCAGTAACAATGAGTCCAAACGTACCTGTTGCAATATCAACATCTGGAACACCTGTTGTAACTTCAACAATCAATATCCCAACTGCAGGAACAATTAGTGATTTAAATGTTGTTGATTTAATTGGTACACATACATGGATTAATGATTTAATAGTAACATTAAAAAGCCCTGCAAATACAACGGTTACATTATGGACAAGAATCTGTAATAGTGAAGACAATTTTGATGTTAATTTTGATGATGCGGCTACACCAGGTGCATTGCCTTGCCCACCAGTAGGTGGTGGAACTTACCAGCCAAATCAAGCATTAAGTGCATTTAACGGTCAAAACCAACAAGGTACTTGGACATTAACTGTTTCTGATATGGCAAATGCTGATGGAGGATCATTAACAAGTTGGGGATTAAATATTTGTTCGGATGTAGCTCCAACGGGAGTTACTACCTATGCTAATTCAACTGAAGTTAGAATTTACCCTAACCCTACTTCAAACATATTAACTGTTGATTTAGGAACTTTAGAAAACATTGAAACCATTACTTTAACTGATTTACAAGGAAAAGTATTGCTTCAAAATAGAAGCATCAATACTAACATAATGAAAATTGATTTATCTCAATTTGGTAATGGATTTTATATGTTACAAGTTCAAGGGAAAGACTTAAACAATGTTTTTAAAGTTTTAAAACAATAAAATAATCGTATAGATTATAGAATAGCCCGAACTTAGTTCGGGCTATTTTTTTGCAACAAAAACAAATTATATTCGTTTTATGATAACTGGCACAATGTTTGAAATATCTATGTCAAATCAAATTACAATGAAAACAAAAATTTTAATAACAGGTCTAATTTTAACGGTAATCTTCTCTGCTTTTAGTTCAATGGAGCAAGAAGCAACCGCACAAATTACAGAAACTAACACCTTAAGAAATGTTGAAGTTAACGCATTTAAGCCTGGCGAAGTTTTAGAGTATCGTTTGCATTACGGTGTAATTAACGCTGGAACAGCCAAGTTAGAAGTAAACAAGTTAGATAAAAAAGTAGAAGGAAGAGAAGTGTTTCATATTGTTGGAACAGGACAATCGAAAGGTGCTTTTGACTGGTTTTTTAAAGTACGAGATAGATATGAAACCGTTTTTGATGCAGAAGGAGCTTTCCCTTGGGTATTTAAAAGAGACGTGAATGAAGGTGGTTATAAAATAAAACAAGACTATAAGTTTATTCAAAAACAAAATAAGGTTATTAATGAAAAAGGCGTAGAATTTAAAGCTCCGGAAGGAATTCAAGATATGCTATCATCATTCTATTATGCAAGAACTATTGATTTTAGCAAAGCAAAAGAAGGAGAAATATTTACGATATGGTCGTTTGTGGATGATGAAATTTGGCCTCTAAAAATAAAATTTGCAGGAAAAGAAACTGTTAAAGTTGAAGGTAAAAAATACAGAGCGTTAAAATTTCACCCAGTTATACAAACTGGTCGATTATTCAAAAACGAAACCGATGTGAGTGTTTGGATTTCAGACGACATCAATAAAATTCCATTATTAGCTGAAGGCAAAGTTTTGGTGGGTTCTGTAAAAATGGAGTTAACCAGTTACAAAGGCTTGGTTGGACCAATATCTAAAGTAGATTAGTTCACATTAATTTGTTTAAAACATTATATTTTATTGGGCGTTGAAGCAATTCAACGCCTTATTTTTATGCATCCAAATTTGTGGCATGTTTAAAAATAAAAAATTCATCTTCATCTCTTTAATTATAGCTGTACTTCTAGGTATAATAATTATTAATCAAACCAACATTTTCTTTAAACCAAAAGAAGTTGCTAAAGAAGCAAAAGACACTTTGCCTAAAGAAACCTTTGAATACGGCATGAGGACAGATACTTTCACTGTTCATAAAAGTAAAATTGAAACCAATGAAATTATCTCAAACTTATTGCTGAAATATAAAATTCCGCAAGAACAAATCTACCAATTGGTTAATCAATCAAAACCAATTTTTGATATTGAAAGAAACTTAATTGCAGGAAAAAAATATACCGTTTTTTGCTCAAAAGATTCGCTCGGAAAGGCGCAGTGTTTTATTTACGAACCTAATGCCATTGAATATGTTGTTTTTGATTTAAGAGATTCTATTCAAGTTTACAAGAAAAAAAAAGAGATAAAAAAAGAGATAAAAACAGCCTCTGGAGTCATTACATCCTCTTTGTACAAAACTTTACAAGATGCAAACATTTCGCCAGTTCTAGCCATAGAATTATCAAATGTTTATGCTTGGGCAATTGATTTTTATCGTATTCAAAAAAACGATTGGTTTAAAGTGGTGTATGAAGAAAAATCGGTTGAAGGAAAATCAATTGGCATAGGTCGAATTATTTCAGCTCAATTTAATCATGGTGGTAAAGATTTTTATGCTCATTTATTTAATCAAGATGGCATTCCTGATTATTTCGATGAAAAAGCCAAAAGCTTACGTAAAGCGTTTTTAAAATCGCCCCTTAAATTTGGGCGTTTAACATCTGGATTTACCATGAAACGTTTTCATCCTGTTCAAAAAATTAACAAAGCACATTTAGGAACTGATTACGCAGCTCCAAAAGGCACTCCAATTTTAGCAACTGGAAACGGAACTGTTATCGAATCTGCTTATGGCGTTTTTAATGGTAATTATGTAAAAATAAAGCACAACAGTACCTATACCACTCAATATTTACACATGAGTAAAAGAGGGGTTAATAAAGGACAAAGTGTTAAGCAAGGAGATGTAATTGGCTATGTAGGCAGTACAGGTTTAGCTACTGGACCTCACGTATGTTACCGTTTCTGGAAAAATGGAAAACAAACCAATCATTTAGCTGAAGAATTTCCAACATCTGACCCTATTAAGCCAAACTATAAAGATAGCTTCAACTTGGTGATGAAAGAAAACATCAAAAAACTTGATGCAATAACCGTTAAAAAGAAAAAATAAGTTCTGGTTTATTTAACTGGTGAACAACTAAATCGGAGTTCTTTAACTACCTTTGCAGACGAATGTCGGCACTTAAAAACATAAAAAGTTTAAGCAAAGAGGAAATCAAAGACTTTTTCATACAGCACCATGAAAAACCTTTTAGAGCAAATCAAGTTTACGAATGGTTGTGGAAAAAAACAGCTACTAACTTCGATGAAATGACAAGTTTATCTCTATCCATTCGAGAGCTATTAAAAAGCCATTTTACCTTAAACCATGTAACCATTGCCGAGTCTCAAATAAGCTCCGATAAAACCATAAAAAATGCTTTTCGGTTACATGATGGTAAAATTACCGAAGGTGTTTTAATTCCAACAAAAACAAGAATGACAGCCTGTATTTCATCGCAAGTGGGATGTAGTTTAACCTGTAAATTTTGTGCAACTGGTAAACTGGAGCGTTTAAGGAACATTGATGCCGACGAAATTTTTGATCAAGTTGCTTTAATTAAAAAACAAGCAGAAGAAAAGTATCAAACACCTTTAACCAATATTGTTTATATGGGTATGGGTGAACCGTTGTTGAACTACAAAAACGTACTTCAATCTGTTGACTTAATTTGTGCAGATGAAGGATTAGGGATGTCGCCAAAAAGAATAACTATATCTACAGCAGGTATTGCTAAAATGATTAAAAAATTAGGTGATGACCAAGTGAAATTCAACCTTGCTCTTTCTTTACACGCAGCTACCGATGAAAAAAGAAGTCAAATTATGCCCATAAACGACCAAAATAATTTGGAAGTTTTGGGTGAGGCTATTCAATATTTTCATGAAAAAACAGGCTCTAGAATAACCTTTGAATACATTATCTTTAAAGATTTTAACGATGGTATTGAAGATGCTCAACAATTAGCTAAATTTTGCAAACAAGTACCTTGTAAAATCAACATTATTGAATACAACCCTATTGATGATGCAGAATTTCAGAAGGCTGACAGCAAAAAAACGGATGATTTTGCCAAATATTTAGAAGAGAAATGCAAGTTGGTAGTCAACGTTAGACGAAGTAGAGGAAAAGATATTGATGCAGCTTGCGGTCAGTTAGCAAATAAAAACAAAGCAATAAACTAAATTATACTTATGGGTATCTTAATTAAAAATGCCACTATTGTTAACGAAGGCAAAATTTTTAAAGGTCATGTTTTGATTGAAAAAGAATTGATTGCTAAAATTTTTAATGAAGATTCTAATATCACTGCATTTGAAAAAATGAATCAAGTCATTGATATTAATGGAAAGTATTTATTACCAGGCGTAATTGATGATCAAGTGCATTTCCGTGAACCGGGATTAACTCATAAAGCAACCATACAAACAGAATCAAGGGCAGCTGTTGCTGGTGGAATTACTTCTTTTATGGAAATGCCAAACACCTTTCCAAATACACTTACTCAAGAATTACTACAAGATAAATATAATATTGCCGAGAAAACATCTTATGCAAATTACTCCTTTTACATGGGTGCATCGAACGATAATATTGATGAGGTTTTAAAAACTGACCCGAAAACGGTTTGTGGAGTAAAAGTGTTTATGGGTTCATCAACAGGCAATATGTTGGTCGACAATCCTGAAACATTAGAAGAATTGTTCTCAAAATGTAAATTGCTAATAGCTGCGCATTGTGAAGATGAAGATACCATCAAAAAAAACATGGCTATTTACAAAGAAAAATACGGAGAAGACGTTCCTGTTACTTGTCATCCAGAAATACGTAATGAAGAAGCTTGTTACAAGTCATCTTCACTTGCCATTCAATTAGCTAAAAAACACAATACTCGCTTTCATTTATTTCACCTCTCTACAGCCAAAGAGCTTGGGTTGTTAGAAAACAAAACACCTTTAAAAGAAAAACGAATAACAGCTGAAGCTTGTGTGCATCACATGTGGTTCAGTGATGAAGATTATAAAACCAAAGGCAACTTTATTAAATGGAACCCTGCAGTTAAAAAAGCTACCGACAGAGATGCTATTTTACAAGCTGTTATTGATGGAACTATTGATGTAATAGCTACCGACCATGCTCCTCATACGTTAGAAGAAAAAAACAATACCTATTTTTCTGCTCCATCGGGTGGTCCGTTGGTTCAACATGCCTTAGTTGCAATGTTAGAACACTACCACAATGGAAAAATTAGTTTAGAAAAAATGGTTGAAAAAATGAGCCACGCTGTTGCTGATTGTTTTAAAATTGAAAACCGTGGTTTTATCCGAGAAGGTTATTTTGCTGATTTTGTTGTAGTTGATTTAAATAATCCTTGGACTGTTAACAAAGACAATCTTTTATACAAATGTGGTTGGTCTCCTTTTGAAGGAACTACTTTTAAAAGCAAGGTTTTAACAACCATTATCAACGGTTCGGTTGTTTATACTAACGGTAAATTCAATGAAAATTATAGAGGAAAACGATTAACTTTTAATCATTAATCGCTTTCTCTTTATTATTTATTTACGATAATCAGTTTTCCCTTAAAGGTTGATTCATTCTCATTACTAATCTCATAGAAATAAATTCCTGAACTTAATGAGCTAATATTGAATGTTGATTTAGTTGAACTCAACTTCTCTGACATCAACAATTGCCCATTAATTGTAGTAATTGTGAAAATAGTGTTGTTTAAGTTTTTACTTTCAATTGTTATCCAATCTTTTGCTGGATTAGGATAGATTAAAAAGGCTCCATCATTAAGAACTGAAACAACTCCAGTAGAAATATCAAGAACAATGGTTTCATTCAAACTACAACCGTTTGCATCAGTTACTGTTACTGTATATGTTCCTGAATTAATGCTCGATAAATCTTCAGTAGTGTCAGTAGTTGACCAATAGTAAGTATAAGGTGCAACACCTCCAGAAACAGTATAATCTATTTCTCCATCATTAACTAAAGCTGAACTAGGAGTAGTTACGGTATAACTGGTTGTAAGTAATGGTGGGTTTGTAATAACAATTGTATCCATTGTTGCACCACAAGTAGACGATTGGTCGGTAATTTGCAAATAATAGGTGTCCGCACCTAAACTAGTTATTGCATTACTATCTATCGTAGTATTAAAAGTTGAAATTGTTCCGTTGTTATTTGATAGGTTAAAATTCCAAGGACCATTTCCAGAGGTTTGTGCAATTATTTGTGCGTCAGTTGATTCAAAACAGGTTGGATTAATTACCTCCTTTGTTTTATTATTCCAAATGTGTAATAAAAATCTTGCTGAGTCGGTTGCACTAGTGTGGTAAAACGTATATGAACTACTTGTTATAACATTTGTTTTAGTTCCTGTTTGTAAATCCTCTAATATTGCACACGATAAATCTGTTAAATTGTTTTTGTCAAACGTCATTGTAATCAACCCATTTGAAGATGCCAACACTTTTACTGGCATAGTAAGACTTGTTCCTAATTCATAACTATTTACAGATAACTCATCATTGTTGTTTATTAATGCTATATAAGGCATATCTACATCGGCGCTTGCTAATTTGTATGCATCAAAATCTGCATCAAAACTATCGGTAGATCCTTCAATAAATCGTAATACAGATTCATCATGCTTTGATCCTTTTTGAACACCAAAAGTTAATAGTTGTTGATTAGCAATGGCATCTCTTATAAAAGCTTGGTCAACTGCTGATTTACAAGTTTCTCTAACAGTTAAAACTGGTGATGCTGCATTTGATTGCACCCAAAAGGCTTGTGAAGAAGCTATGTATCTAGAACCTCCATTTGTTCCAATTCCTGAAACGTATGACGAAAATTGTTGGTTTTGAGGATTCCAAATATAAATGGCATTATTTATTCTTGTTTTCGTCCAATTTGCAGAATTCCAATCTATAGTGCTTGGATAAGGATTTCCAACCATATTCCAACCATCATTTGCAGCACCGGCACTACTTGTAAATGTTACAGGCAAATTAATATTTCCTTTATTAGATGGTCCTGTTACATCAACTGTAAAAGCTTGTGTTCCTGTAATGGTATCCCCACTCCATACCCATAATCCTTGACCTACTAATTGTATTTGTAATATTTGTTGCAGCAACATATCCGCTATCTTGAATAATCGGTTTGGATTCATTATAAAAATAAATACTTACTATAGGTTTGCGCTGTTAGGTAATTTGGATATTGGCTACCAGTAAATCCACTCATAATAAAATCATCTTCCAATCGGCGATAGTTGTACCGCTTGTGCTGTAGTTAAAAATCTCCAATTGGTTGCACCAGCACCAATATAACGCTGCATGGTAATGTTTCCTATAATATCTGATCCCTAGGAATAGTGGCAATTCTTGCAGTACCACTAATATCTGAAATCAAAGTAAATACTTGACTGTTGGTATTAAAAGTCCCTGATGTAAGTGTTAACGTTCCAATTAAATTTTGTGCTTGAGATAAAGATGCCCCAGCTGTATTACTTAAAGTGATGTTTCTAAAATTAGTAACTGCTGATCCTCCAATAGTTTGAGTTGCAGATCCATTAAATGTTACGGTTCCATTTTGAGCTAAAAAGTACCATTATTTGTCCAGTTTCTTTTTACGTTCACCCCATAATTATTTGTGGTAACATCAAGTGTTACGCCAGAACCTATCGTTAAATTACCATTGGTAGTAATTGCTCCTCCTAATGTTTTTGTGCCAGAACCACTTAGCATTAAATGGTTAAAGGTTTCACCAGTAGTTTTTGTAATGCTTTGATTAACTCCATTAAAATTTACCGTAGCTGTTCCTGGGGTAAATGTTCCTGCATTCAGCCAGTTACCTCCTAATGTAATGTTTAAATTGTTTGCATTTAAAACTCCTGAATTAACAGTAACTCCGTTTGCAATTATTAATGGATTGGTGTTTAAAAGGGCTGTTGCTCCATTATTCACAACCAATCCACCTATTTCTTTTGTAGAATTAATTTGCATGGTTTGTCCTGCTGGGGTAGAGGCATCTCCAATTTGTAAAACACCTCCTGTTACACTCCCTGTTGACCCAGTATTCAAATATCCCAAATTTCCAGCTCCAGAACGTCTAATGATAATTGTTCCACCACTCATGTTAAAAGTTGAACCAACTTCATCCATTCTAAATGGAGCTGCTCCAGCAGTAGTAGAACCAACAGTGTTCAATGTTAATGTTCCTCCAGTCATATTGTAAAACGAAATTACTGGAGTTCCAGCTTTATCTAACCTTCCAGCTATATTAATATTCCCACCATTAAAATATACTTTTCCTCCTATTGAGGTTAAATTATTGTTTGTAGCATTTCCAATGTTTAATGTTCCAGAATTTACTCTAATCACTCCGTACAATGTTAGTGTGCCTCCAGTTGTATTAATGATAGCCGAAGCATTGTTTACCCATAAACCTGTTGATAATGGCAATGTTACGCCTCCTGTAAAAGGTGTGATATTGGCTGCACTTGATAGTTTAAATGTCCCGTTGGTCAGCGTTAGAAAATTAGATGAGGCTACCGTAAAATTTGAAGCCGTAATATCCAATGTATTACTACTTACAGTCCCCATGTTTACATTTATATTATTAAAACGAAGCATCCCTCCTGTTCCAGAAATAGTTTGATTACCATTTTTGTTAAATGTGGTATTAGCAAAACTATTTCCATCAGAAGCAAAGTTGAGAGTTCCGTTATTGGTAATATTTCCTTTTAGCGTAACATTATGTGATGTGTTTGAGCCAGTATTTGCAATAAATTGGGCACCACTATTTATAGCTAAATCGTTATTTACAGTTACAGTTCTTGCTGTATTATTATTACCTATTCGTAAAATCCCTGAGGTTCCTTGCCCTACTGTTAAATTATTACAAGTTGCATTCGCATTAATGGTTACAGTATGCCCATTGGCAATAATAACATTATCTCCAGCTGTCGGAACACCAGATGGCGACCAACGAGATGCTTGATTCCAATTACCTGAGCTCACAGAAATTTTATTGCCAGCAGCATTAGTCGCTTGGTTGCCTAAAACAGCAGAACTTAACCTACCATCACTTACGGCATAAACTTTCCAATAATACGTTGTTCCGGGTAGCAAACCTGTTGAAGCATAGCTAGTTGTATTTGCACCAGTTTGAGTAATAAAATTAAAATTTATATTGTCGGTCGAATTATATAATACATATCCTACTTCGTTAGAACACCAGTTTGCCCAATTTACAGTCATTCCAGAAGAAGAAATTCCTGAAAATGAAAGAGCGGCTGGTGGAGTTCCATTGGGGGTAGGAGGTGTAAACGCTAGTTTTGAATTTGATGTAGGAACTGTTGTTAAATTATTTTTTGCAGTGCTACTAAATGTTGTAGTATTTGCTGTTTGTTGAGTTAACAATCTAGTTGCATTTGCACCACCTGATGTCCAATTGTTGTTTATTCCACAAGCATAACGTAAAGGATAACTTCCTCCTGCAACGCCTGTCATGGCACCATAAACAAATTCAATAACTCCAGTAGTTTCATACAGTTTTACTTGAAAATTATAATTAGCATTTGGAGTATTTGTTGGTGAGTTCCAATGGTCAAAGTTTAACCACTCTACAGTTAACACTCGGTTTGGAGCAGTTCCTGTAACATTATAAAAGATACTTGTTGCAATAGGATTTGTACCACCATTTCCTGTCCATAAGTCTCCGTAAAGAGGTGCTAAAGCTAGCATTGTACTATTTGCAGTTGAAAATTGATTACTCCAATGAGAACCATAAGGTGAGGATCCCGAAGGCGTATTTCCTTGTGAGGTTGAGGCAGAAAAATCAATTACACCATTTAAACTAACACTGAAATTTGAATATCGAACACCTAAATACCAAAAATCAAACCCAATAGGAACTTGGTAGCTTCTGTTATCATCATTTTGATTAGATGATGTATTTCTCCAAATAAAATAAGATGGACTACTTGCTGCAATTGAATTGTATGATATTCCCGTTTGACGAGTTACCGGAGCATAATTAGCACAACTTTGTGCAATAACAACAGTTTGAATTCCTAAAGAAAATATTAGAAATAAAGAAAGTAATTTTGTTCGCATAGGATTTTTTTTAAGTTAAACAATGGTAATTGTTACAAAATCAAATTTAATTCTATTTAATTGTTAAATTTTAATATTTAGATAAACAGCTTAATACCGTAGATTAACCTATGGTTTTTAGCGAAAATACTTAATTTTTAGTAGGTACTAATACGTATTTATACCTAAATTGGTTGCGTGAAAATGCGTAGATTTTAACATAAATAGCATAAATGGAAGAAATTATTAAAATAAATGATCTTGCAAAAAAGTTAAACTTAACTTCAAAACAAGTAAAAAACACACTTGAGTTACTCAATAATGGAGCTACAATTCCATTTATATCAAGGTATCGAAAAGAAGCTACAAATAATTTGGACGAAGTACAAATTGAGGCTATTGCTATCAACTACCAGAAAATGTTGGATTTTGAAAAACGAAAAGAGTTTATCATTGCTTCAATTACCGAACAAGGAAAGTTAAGTGCCGACATCAAACTGAAAATTGATTCTTGTACCGAAATTCAAGAATTGGAAGATATTTATTTGCCTTTTAAACCACGTAGAGAAACCAAAGCTGACAAAGCCGTTGCCTTAGGTTTAGAACCTTTAGCAAAAATCTTAATGTCGCAAATTGGTTATGATTTTGATTCGATAGCTCAAAAATATGTAAACTCAAAAGTTACTGATGTTGAAACAGCCATTTCTGGGGCTAAAGACATCGCTTCACAATGGATTGCTGAAAGACAAATTATTCGTCAAAAAATGAGAGCATTGTTTTGGAATTCGGGATTCATCTCGTCAAAATTGGTAAAAGGAAAAGAGGATGAAGCCGAGAAATACAAAGACTATTTTGATTTTGAGGAATCCATCAAAAAAATAAAATCGCACCGAATTTTGGCACTATTTCGTGCTCAAAACGACAGTTTACTAAAAGTAAATATTGAACCCGACAAAAAAACGGCTCTTTCGATAATAGAACAAAACGTAATTAAACCCAATTCACCTTTCGAAGAAGAATTGAAAGATTGTATTAAAGACTCTTACACAAGACTTATTAAAACTTCTATTGAAACAGAAATACGAAACGAACTGAAAACAAAAGCGGATGAAGAAGCCATCAATGTTTTTGCCGATAATTTACGTCAACTTTTACTACAATCGCCTTTAGGAGGAAAAAGAGTTTTAGCTATTGACCCTGGATTTAGAACGGGCTGTAAAGTGGTTTGTTTAAACGAAAATGGAGATTTGTTGCATAATGAAACCATTTATCCACATGCACCACAAAACGAAACCAAAAAAGCACAAAATAAAATTGCAACACTTGCCAATCAATATAAAATTGAAGCCATAGCAATTGGCAATGGAACAGCTAGTCGCGAGACTGAAAATTTTATCAAATACACGCCTTTTTCTACAGAGGTAAAAGTGTTTGTAGTTAATGAAGCTGGTGCTTCTATTTATTCTGCTTCTAGCATTGCTCGCGAAGAATTTCCAAATTACGACGTAACTGTGCGAGGCTCTGTTTCAATTGGTCGTCGATTGATGGACCCTTTAGCTGAATTGGTAAAAATTGACCCTAAGAGTATTGGTGTAGGACAATATCAACACGATGTTGACCAAAAGTTGTTACAACAACAACTAGACAATGTAGTAATAAGCTGTGTAAATAAAGTTGGCGTAGATTTGAATGTAGCCAGTAAATATTTATTGACTTACATTTCAGGAATTGGACCTCAATTGGCTGAAAATATCGTAAATTATAGAAAAGAACACGGTGGTTTTACAAGTAGAGAAGAATTAAAAAAAGTAGCCAAACTTGGTCCAAAAGCTTTTGAACAAGCTGCTGGTTTTTTACGATTGGCAAACGCCAAAAACCCTCTCGACAACAGTGCTGTTCATCCCGAAAGTTATAAATTGGTACAACAAATTTGCAAAGACGCCAAAACAACTGTAGAGAAAATTATTGGGAATGAAGAGCTTATCAATCAAATTAATTGGAACAATTATGTTAGCGAAACGATTGGAGAGTTGACATTAACTGATATTAAAAATGAGTTGTTAAAACCTGGAAGAGATCCTCGAAAAACTGCTAAAGTTTTTGAATTCGACAAAAATTTAAAATCAATTAACGATGTAATTGTTGGTATGAAAATTCCTGGAATAGTGAATAATGTGACCAATTTTGGAGCTTTTGTAGATATCGGGATTAAAGAAAACGGGTTGATACACATTTCTAATTTAGCGAACGATTATGTTGCCAATCCATCTGATGTGATTAGTTTGCATCAACACGTTATGGTTAAAGTATTGGAAGTAGATAAAGAACGTAAACGAATTGGATTGAGTTTGAAAGATTGATTTACGCTGTCAACTCCCCTCTTAAATTTTGTTGTAACAATTTTATCGTTTCTTCCTTCGATAAATTCAATCCCAATACATACATTAATTTGGTGGTAGCGGCTTCAAAAGTCATGTCTTTTCCGCTAACAACACCAATTTTATTAAAAAATGAGCTGGTTTCGTATTTGCCTTGCTCAACCGAGCCTCCTTGGCATTGACTAATGTTTAAAATAATGATGCCTTTCTTTATGGCTTCGCTTAATAAGTCGATAAACCAAATTTGAGTAGTAGCGTTTCCTGCTCCAAAAGTTTCCATCACTATTGCTTTTAATCCTTTTGTATTGATTACCGATTCAATAAATTGTTTCGAGATACCTGGATACATTTTTAATGTAGCAATGTTGTCGTTCAAATTAATTCGTTTAACCAACTCTTTATTAGAGTAGTTTTGAATTTTATCGGAGTTAAATTTTAGGTTTACGCCAGCTTCAGCTAAAACAGGATAATTGGGCGATGTAAATGCTTTAAACTCTTCTGCACTTGTTTTAGTTGATCGATTTCCTCGATACAAGTTGTACTCAAAATACACCGAAACTTCTGGTACTGCAGGCCTGTTGTTAATTTGTGTAGTAGCAATTTCTATGGCTGTCAATAAGTTTTCTTTAGCATCCGTTCGCATCACACCAATTGGCAACTGCGAGCCGGTTAACACTACTGGTTTGTTCAAGTTTTCTAACATAAAACTTAATGCCGAAGCTGTAAACGACATGGTGTCTGAACCATGTAAAATAACAAAACCATCGTTTGTTTGATAATTATCGTAAATAATTTCGGTTAATCGAACCCAATTCTCCAATTGAATATTCGAAGAATCGATAGGAACATCAAACGATTTGATGTTGATTTGATGAGCAAACTTTTTTATTTCAGGAATTTCTTTCAACAGCGAATCAAAATCGAACGACTTTAACATTCCTGTTTTTTCGTCCTTCACCATTCCTATGGTTCCGCCAGTGTATATGATTAAAATTGAACTCACAATAACAAATGTAGTTTAAAAACCAAACACTTCAATAGAATTTTGAGTGGTAATTTTTGCCACATCTTCAATTGGTAGTTGATAAATGTCAGAAAGTTTTTCGGCAATATTAACAATGTAGCTCGTTTCATTACGTTTTCCACGATAAGGAACTGGTGCTAAATAGGGAGAGTCGGTTTCTAAAACCAAGTGTTTGATATCAATATGTTTGAATACCTCTTCCAACCCAGAATTTTTAAAGGTAACTACCCCTCCTATTCCAAGCTTAAACCCTCCGTAAGCAATCACTTTATTTGCTTGTGATAAATCACCAGTAAAGCAATGAAAAATACCTCGCATTTTTTCGTCGTTTAGTTCATCTAAAATCTCAAAAATCTCGTTAAACGAATCTCTGCAATGAATAACGAATGGCAAGTTTCTTTCTTTTGCCCAATTAATTTGGGTTCGGAAAGCATCTTGTTGTTGGGGTAAAAAAGTTTTGTCCCAGTACAAATCAATACCAATTTCGCCAATGGCACAAAATTTTTGCTGATTTAAGTGTTGTTCAATAATTTGGAGCTCTTCTAAATAATTTTCTTTAACCGATGTTGGATGCAAACCCATCATGGCAAAACAATTTGTTGGAAATTGTTGTTGTAAAGCCAACATTCCAACTATAGAAGAGCTATCAATGTTTGGCAAAAAAATCCTCTCTACTCCAGCACTAATAGCTTTTTGAATCATTGCTGTTCTATCCTCATCAAATTGTTCGCTATATAAATGAGTATGGGTATCAGTAAAAATCATGTGGCAAAAATACATAAAAAGAGATTCCATTCCTGCGAAGCAAGGAATCCAGCTAAACAACCAAAAACTAGTTCCCGTGTCAAGCACGGGATGAAGCTAACTTTAAATGTAAAAAAAGAATAAACTCTTCAACTTTGACGATAAATTTAAAACGACCATTATTTTTTATTATACTTTTGTCGTTCAAAACTTAAATCAATACTAATGAAAGTTGCAGTTGTAGGCGCTACCGGAATGGTAGGCAATGTTATGCTAAAAGTTTTAGCAGAAAGAAATTTTCCGATAACAGAATTAATTCCTGTTGCATCAGAAAAATCAGTAGGAAAAGAAGTGGAATACCAAGGTAAGAAGTATAAGATTGTTGGTTTACAAACTGCTGTTGACATGAAAGCTGATATCGCTATATTTTCAGCTGGTGGCGGAACATCGTTAGATTGGGCTCCAAAATTCGCTGAAGCTGGAACAACTGTTATAGATAACTCTTCGGCTTGGAGAATGAACCCCAACAACAAGTTAATTGTTCCTGAAATTAATGCGCACGAATTAACTGCATCTGATAAAATTATTGCCAACCCAAATTGTTCAACCATACAAATGGTAATGGTATTGAATCCTTTACACAAAAAATATAAAGTAAAACGAGTAATTGTTTCTACTTACCAATCAATTACTGGTACTGGCGTAAAAGCTGTTGAGCAACTAAAAAACGAACAAGCAGGAGTAAAAGGCGAAATGGCTTACCCTTACCCGATTGATAAAAACTGTTTGCCACAATGCGACGTGTTTACAGACAACGGTTATACCAAAGAAGAAATGAAGTTGGTAAACGAACCTAAAAAAATTATGGGTGACGACAGTTTAAGAATTACTGCAACCGCCGTTCGTGTTCCTGTTGTTGGAGGGCATTCAGAAACGGTAAATATTGAATTCGAAAACGATTTTGATTTGTCGGATGTTCGTAAAATTTTACACGAAACTCCAGGAGTAACTTTGCAAGATAATCCCGACACCAATACTTACCCAATGCCTATTTATGCTGCTGATAAAGACGATGTTTTTGTTGGTCGTATTCGTAGAGATGAATCAAATCCAAATACCTTAAATTTATGGATTGTTGCAGATAATTTACGCAAAGGAGCAGCCACCAACGCTATACAAATTGGCGAATATTTAATTAAAAACAAACTGGTTTAGTTTCTTGTCATTCAGAACAATAATTTGTGGAAAATTAATTTTCCCTACAAATTGAAGTGATGAATCTGTTTTGTTCTATATTCTTAAAGTTTTTAGTTTATTTTAGAGACAAAAGACCTTAAATGCAACATAATTATTTTGTTTATGTTCTTACAAACATCAATAAAACTGTAATTTATACTGGGGTTACAAATGATTTGAAAAGACGATTATTTGAACATCAGGAAAAAGTAAAAAGCCTAGCTTTTACTTCAAAATACAACTGTTGTTATTTGATTTATTTTGAACGATTTCAAAATGTGAATCATGCAATTGAACAAGAGAAAAGAATAAAAGGGTGGTCGAGAAATAAAAAAGAGCAATTGATAAATTCATTTAATCCCAATTGGGATTTCTTAAATGATAAGATAGATTAATTGTCATTAGGAACTACAAATTGAAGTGATGAATCTAGTTATAAAAGAAAAAGAGATTCTTCGCTACATTTTACAATAAAATAAATTTTATGTAAAATTTTGCTCTGAATGACAAAGAGAAAAGTACTACATTTATTTTTTAATTTAATACCATGAGCAAATACAAAACATTAAAAGAACTCATTGCAATTGATTCTCCATCGGGTTACACCGATAATGCTTCTAAATATATTTTCGATTTATTAAAAAGTTACGGATATCAGCCAGAATACACCAATAAAGGTGCTGTTAAATGTGCGTTAGGTAAAAAACCTACACTAGCCATTGCTGCCCACGTTGATACTTTAGGTGCTATCGTTTCGGGTATAAAACCAAACGGAACATTATCTTTTTCACTATTAGGAGGTTTATCGTTAACAGGTGCAGAGGGTGAATATGTTAAAATTATTACGCACAACAATAAAACCTTTACGGGTACTATTTTATTGAACAACCCTTCAGTACATGCTAACAACGAAAAAGAAAAAACCGACCGTACCATAAAAAGTATGCACATTCGCCTAGACGAAGAAGTCTATTCTAAGGAAGATGTAAGCAAACTGGGTATTGAAGTGGGCGATATTATTTGTGTTGATGTTAAATACCAAGAGTTAAAAAGTGGTTTCATTAAATCTCGTTTCTTAGACAATAAAGCGGGTTGCTATGTATTGTTTGAATTGGCTCGCCGATTAAAAGAACAAAAGAAAGAAGTGCCAGTAGAAATTTTCTTTTCAAACTACGAAGAAGTTGGGCACGGTGGAACAGTTGGTTACTCTGAAACCATTGAAGAATTGTTGGTTATAGACATGGGTGTCTTGGGAGATGATTGCCAAGGGAACGAAGTAAGTTGCTCCATTTGTGCAAAAGACAGCTCTGGTCCTTACGATTATAATTTTAGAAAAAAACTGGTTGATTTAGCACAAAAAAACAAAATACCGTACAAAGTTGACGTTTACCCTTTTTATGGCTCTGATGGTTCTGCTGCTTTACGTGCAGGAAACGATTTTAGAGTAGCATTAATCGGTATGGGTGTTGCAGCATCACATGGTACAGAACGAACACATGTTAAAGGTATAGAAGCCACTATTGATTTGTGTTTGGCTTATATCAATGATTGAAGTTCGTATACTATCGCCAAGTACTAGGTATTTTTAATTTAAATCCAGTCTTACTAATTACTTCTTCATCAAATTGACTATCAACAAGTTTCTTGCGTCCAATAGTCATCGATCCTTTTGCAACTAACGCCATTGATGAATTATGTCTTTTGGGAGGAAATGCAATAAACACTCTTTTATTTTTAAAATTCTCATGAATAGACTTAATCGGAGGAACTAAATCACTATCTCCTGAAATTAACATTGCCATATCAAACTCATCTTTGTAAGCATCTATAATCATTGATGTTGCAATATTAACATCAGTCATCTTTTCTTTAGCAGTTCGCCAAATATTTCCACATCGTTTACATTCTTCAGATCCATCCTGATAATTTCCATAAATCACCTTTACATCAATTGTCTCTATAGCATCAATATAAGTGGATTGCCTTTTTTGTTTGTCTAAATTATTACTTACTCTACTGGTAAAATATTTTATTTGAACAAGTTTTTGATTGGATTGTAATAAATTCTCTATCAACACTTTTAAATTTAACCATCTACAATTATCGAATCCTGCCTCTCGTATTCCAAAATAAAGATTAAAGCCATCAATATAAACAATTACACGTTCATAATTTTTATTTTCTATTTGCATAAATATTTTACTTTGTTTACATTTGTACTCATGAACAACACTAAGGATAGTATCCTTGGTCTGACGTCCCGAGTAATTGGGACGTTTCTTTTTTAAGTAATTTTCATTTTAATACCCCAACTTTTCTCTCACTCGTTGCAAAACAGGTTGAGCCACTTTTCTTGCTTTTTCTGCTCCAATTTGTAATTCTTTTTCTAGTTCAGGTAAGTTTTGTGTATAATAATTAAACTTCTCTCGTTCTTTTGAAAAACGTTCTAACAACAATTCAAACAAGGCCGTTTTTGCATGACCATAACCAAAGTTTCCAGCTAAATATTTTTTTCTCAATTCTTCTGTTTGTTCTGGTTTAGCAACCAATTTATACAACGCAAATACATTACATGTGTCTGGATTTTTTGGTTCTTCAAGTGGTGTGCTATCGGTTTCTATTCCCATTATTTGCTTTTTCAACTCTTTGTCCGACAAGAAAATATTAATGGTATTGTTTTTCGATTTACTCATTTTATCCCCATCAGTTCCAGGTATCAACATGGTATCTTCCTGTATTTTGGCTTGTGGCGGCACCAAGGTATCTCCCATTTGGTGATTAAATCGATTAGCGACATCTCTAGCCATTTCTAAATGTTGTAATTGATCTTTTCCTACAGGAACCAATTCAGCATCGTACAATAAGATATCAGCAGCCATTAACATGGGATAAGTAAATAGTCCAGCATTAATATCTTCTAGTCTGTCTGCTTTATCTTTAAACGAATGAGCTAACATTAGTCGTTGGTAAGGGAAAAAACAACTCAAATACCACGATAATTCTGCAACTTCAGCGACATCAGATTGGCGATAAAAAACTGTTGAAGCAGGATTTAATCCGCAAGCTAACCAAACTGCAGCAGTATTGTTGGTGTTTTCACGTAAGGTTTTTGCATCCTTAATTTGTGTTAACGAGTGCAAATCTGCAATAAACAGAAAAGCGTCGTTTTTAGGATCGTTTGCCATTTCTATTGCAGGCAAAATTGCCCCTAATAAATTTCCTAAATGTGGAGTTCCTGTACTTTGTACTCCTGTTAAAATTCTTGCCATAATACAAAAGTAATTTTTTTGGCACGAATTATACGAAAAAAGAAATATCTAACCAACTAACCACATAGATAAATAGGAGATATAATTACACGGCTAATTCTAAAAACATACGAAATAGTATCACAATAGTTATTTCACGCTTTGCGTGAAAACTATGCTAATTTATGTCGGTCTTTATTCGATAAAATAGCTATGTATCTGTGTGGTTTATTATTTTTTTGAATTTAGTTGGTAATGTTAAATTTTAATCCGCCTTAGAACAACGCTTTTTTATACCTTTGTTGAACAACATGAAAAAAACAAGAGAAATATTAGGTGGCTTATGGAAAATTTATGCTGCCCTTTGGTTTACAGGTTTACTCGTTATTTTATATCCAGTTTATAAAATATGGTTAAAGAAAGAAAAAAACTTCCGTAAAGCCATGATGCTTTTAAAATGGCATACTCGTTTATTAATGGTTGTTACCGGGATTAAGCTGATTGTTAAAAATCGTCATTTAATGGATAAAAACAAAGCTTACATTATTACTCCCAACCATACTTCTTATGCTGATATTTTAATTTTATATCATATCGTTCCCAATTATTTTGTGTTTTTAGGAAAAGAAGAATTGAAAAAAATTCCGCTGTTCAACATCTTTTTTAAAGACATGAACATTGGCGTAAATAGAAAAAGTGCAACATCAGGAAAACTTGCCCTAGAACGTTGTGGGAGGGAGTTAGACAAAGGAAATTCTGTTGTGTTGTTTCCAGAAGGTACTATACCTAAATCTTGTCCTGAACTTGGGAAATTCAAATTAGGCGCATTTAAATTAGCCATAGAAAAACAAATACCTGTTGTGCCCATCACTTTTTTAAGTAATTATAGAAGATTGGAAATGAGTGGTTTGTTTTCAGGTAAAGCGGGTCCAGGAATGGCAAAAGCCATTATTCACGAACCCATTCCAACAGTAGGGTTAACTGAGGCTGATTTAATTCCTTTATCAGAAAAAGTGTTTGATATTATTAATAAAGAAGTTGAGAAACACAACAAGAAAAAATCTTAGTTCTCTCTCTCTTTAAAAAACTGCTCGCAAGCAATTTGCTCGGAGGTTTTTTTGTTAGCCGCTTCACCCACTCCAACCAATTGATTGTCGATAAACAATTTAGTTTTATAAAACCTCTTGTTTACTTCGCCTAATTCTTCAGTTTCAAACTCAATTTTGTGTTTACCTTTTTGAGCATACTCAATGGTTCTACTTTTAAAGTCTGTTTCTTTATCCAACACATCTTCAATAACCACATGGTGCTCAAACAATTGTTGCAAAACAAATTTTTCCGTTTTTTTAAATCCTTTATCCAAATAGATAGCTCCAATTAAAGCTTCTAGAGCGTCGCCCATGATGGTTTTGGATTCTCTATCTATATTCGACTGAACAAAGGTGTCAATACCAATTTTATAGGCTAAATTATTTAAAAATTGACGACTCACTAATTTAGAACGCAACTGCGTTAAAAATCCTTCATCCTTAAACGGAAATTTTTTAAAAATATAAACTGAAGTAATTGTACCAAGAATTGAATCACCCAGAAACTCTAATCGTTCATTGCTTTCGTAAGCTTGTTTTTCGGTTCCCAACAACATCGATTTGTGGGTAAAAGCTTGTTCATACAACGAAATTCGGTCGGGTTTAAAACCGAGTATGCGTTCAAGTTTGAACGCATACTCAGATTTTTTACGAAAAATTTTTAGTGCCATGGTGTATTATAACTCCAACAATTGAAGTTACCCTTTGTATTTTTTAAATACCACCGATGCATTATGACCACCAAAACCAAAAGTATTACTTAACGCTGCTCTAACTTCGCGTTTTTGAGCTTTGTTAAAAGTGAAGTTTAACCTTGGGTCAAAAGCTTCATCATCAGTAAAATGGTTAATGGTTGGAGGTACAATATCTTCTTTAACAGCCATTAATGTTGCTACTGCTTCTAAAGCACCAGCAGCACCCAATAAATGCCCTGTCATTGATTTTGTTGAACTGATGTTTAATTTAAATGCGTGGTCGCCAAACACATTCATAATGGCTTGCGA
Source organism: Flavobacteriales bacterium (assembly GCA_020635795.1). Lineage (NCBI taxonomy): Bacteria > Pseudomonadati > Bacteroidota > Flavobacteriia > Flavobacteriales > Flavobacteriales bacterium. The sequence continues at coordinate 102,850 of JACJZD010000002.1, read as the reverse complement.
TTCTGCAATATCTCCCAACGGAGTAGATGTTCCGTGTACATTGATGTAATCAATATCTTCAGGTTTTAACCCAGCATCATCCAATGCCGAAATCATTACATTTTTAGCACCTAAGCCTTCTGGATGTGGAGCTGTCATGTGATGAGCATCGGCAGACATTCCACCACCAACTACTTCAGCATAAATTTTAGCCCCTCTTTTTATGGCGTAATTGTATTCTTCTAATATTACCGAAACTCCACCTTCACCCATCACAAATCCATCACGTTCTTTATCAAACGGACGAGAAGCTGTTTCTGGTGAATCGTTTCTTGTTGAAAGTGCATGCATGGCATTAAAACCACCCATACCTGCTTCTGCAATAGAAGCTTCTGAACCACCCGAAACAAAAACATCTGCCTTGCCTAATCTGATGTAGTTAAATGCATCAATTAAAGCATTAGTAGATGAGGCACAAGCAGCAACTGTAGTAAAGTTAGGCCCTCTAAAACCATATTCCATCGAAATCATTCCTGATGCAATATCAGCAATCATTTTAGGAATAAAGAATGGATTAAATCGAGGAGTACCATCGCCTTGAGCAAAGCCAGTTACTTCATCTTGAAAGGTTTTTAAACCTCCAATACCTGAACCCCAAATCACTCCAATTCGGTCTAAATTTAACTTTTGCACGTCAAGGTTCGCATCTTTAACTGCTTCTCGAGCAGCGATAAGTGCAAACTGAGTATATGGGTCAATTTTACGACCTTCTTTTCTGTCAAAATAGTCTTCAGCATTATAGTCTTTTACTTCGCAGGCGAACTGAGTCTTAAATTTTGAAGCATCAAATCTTGTAATTGGAGCACAACCGCTCACGCCATTCTTCAAATTTTCCCATGTTTCAGGAAATGTTTTTCCAAGTGGAGTGATAGCTCCAATCCCTGTAACAACAACTCTTTTTAATTCCATATAAGCGGATTAACAATATGAATATAAACAGAAAAAGCTTTGAATTTTATCCAAAGCAATTTCAATTAAATTGTAAAGATTTTTACTTTGCGTTGCTTTCGATGTATTTTACAGCATCTCCAACAGTAGCAATTTTTTCTGCCTGATCGTCTGGAATAGCAATGTTAAATTCTTTTTCGAATTCCATAATTAATTCCACAGTATCAAGAGAATCTGCTCCTAAATCGTTTGTAAAACTAGCTTCAGCTGTTACTTCTTTTTCATCAACGCCTAATTTGTCAACGATGATTGATACTACTCTTCCTTTAATATCTGACATGTTATTTAATTTTAAATTGTTTTATTTCTTATTTAAGTCTGCAAAGAAAATTATTTCTATCAATATAATCAAATATTTTTACGATTATTCGTACTTAATCATCACTTCATTCAGTTCTTTACGACCAATATTAGGAACTTTTGCATTTTCGGCAGCATATCCAACGGGAATAAGTAAAAATGGACGCTCATTTTCGGGTCTATTTAACACTTTTGTTAAAAAATTCATTGGACTTGGCGTGTGTGTTAACGAAACCAATCCTGCATGATGGATGGCACTTAACAACATTCCTGCTGCCAACCCTACCGATTCTGTTACGTAATAGTTGTTTACCTTTTCTCCTTCTTCCATTTCGTAAGCTCTTTTACACACCACTATTAGGTATGGAGCTGTTTCCAAAAAAGGTTTTTCCCAATTGGTATCAAAGTGCTCTAAATCCTTTATCCAACGCTCACTCATTCGTCCCGAATAATTTTCTTTTTCTTCAATTTCAGCAGCTTCGCGTATTTTTTTCTTCATTTCTGGGCTCGATACCACACAAAACGTCCAAGGTTGTTTGTTTGCTCCTGAAGGAGCTGTTGATGCTGCTTTTATAATGTTTTCTATTACTTTAATATCAACTGGTCTATCAGAAAACTCTCGAACAGTTCTTCTTTCGTTCGACCACAAAAAATACTCTTGGCTTCTTTTTAATTGTTCTTCGGGTGAGTACTCTTTTCTTTGGTAAGGAATAAATTTCTCTGCCATAATAGTTACTTTTGATTTTTAGGAAAATTAATAATTTATCATGACAAAACGAATAGCCATATTTGCATCAGGGAGTGGTTCTAACGCTGAAAATATTCATCAATATTTTGGCTCTAATAAAACTGTTGAAATTGCTTCTATTTTAACCAACAACCCTAATGCAAAGGTTATTGAACGTGCTAACCGATTAAACATTGACTGCAAAGTCTTTGACCGAACAAGCTTTTATAACACATCAGAAATTGTAGATTATTTAAAAGCTAAACAAATTGACTTGGTGGTATTGGCTGGTTTTTTATGGATGATTCCTGAAAACTTAATCAAGGCATATCCTAATAAAATCATCAACATTCACCCAGCTTTATTGCCCAAATATGGTGGAAAAGGCATGTATGGCGACAACGTACATAAAGCTGTTATAGAAAACAAAGAAGCTGGATCGGGTATTACGATTCACTTTGTAAATGAAAAGTACGACGAAGGTAAAATTATCTTCCAAGCAAAATGTACTATTTTACCAACCGATAATTACGAAGATTTAGCCAACAAAATTCATGCTTTAGAGTATGAACACTTTCCTAAAATAGTAGAACAAGTTTTAAAAGATTTGTAAAGTTAACTCGATTTAAACCACATAGATACATAGTCTTATTATTTCATTTAAGGAAATCATAAGTTACACACAGCTTTCTCCGATATATCGGAGAAATAACTATTGTGTAGCTAGTTAATTAAAAGTTTTTGATTTGCTAAGACCTATGTACCTATGTGGTAAAATAGAGTAGTGTATAGAATGATACCAATTGAAGTAATGCTAGTTATTTTTTGCAAGTATTGATGCCAAAAATGGTGTAAAGCGGGCAAAAACTAATAATACTCGTTATTAAAAATATTGCTCCTAAACCTAACAACACATACCCTAATGTACCTTCAACAGCTTTGGTAAAGTATGCTACTGAAAATGCGATTGCTAAAATAATTCTAACAATTCTGTCGATGTTACCCATATTTTTTTTCATAACCTTTTTATTTAATTGATTTAAACTGATAGCCTTGCTCAGCAAAATTAGCCAATACTTTAGGCAAAACATATCTTAAATTTTTCTCTGCTTTTTTACTGTCGTGAAAAACAATGATTGAACCTTTTTTAGTGTTTTTAATCACGTTTTCGTAACACTTTTCAACGGTATTGTTAGCGTCAAAATCGGCACTCAATACATCCCACATAATAATATCATAATGTTTACCAATTGCTTTGGCTTGTTGCCTAGTAAGTTTACCATAAGGAGGTCGGAACAATGTTGAATGGAACACTTGTTGACATTGCAACACATTTTTTAAATACGTATACGGTTTGTTTTCCCAACCGTTTAAATGGTTATAGGTGTGATTGCCTACGGCATGTCCTTCGCCAACAATTCGATTAAACAACACTTGGTTTTCAACTACGTTTTTACCAATACAAAAGAAAGTAGCTTTAGCATGGTACTTTTTTAATTCATCCAACACCCAATCGGTTATTGTTGGCGTTGGACCATCATCAAATGTTAAATAAATTACTTTTTCTACTGTAGGAATATCCCAAACGTATTTTGGATAGGTTCGTTTTAGAATTTTAGGTGTTTTAACTACGTACATAGCAACCAACAATATTTATTTTTCGATGGGAATTATTTTATTTACAATTTTCTCGGCAATTACCCCAAATTGAGATTTGATGATTTTGTTGATGTCGTTTTCGTTACCTTCAAAAGTTGTAATAATGGCTCCAGAGCTAACTTCTTCTTTGTTGTTAAAAATGGTGTAGTGCACTTTTATGGTTCGGTCTTCCACTTTACTCGAATTTACGTATTGAAACTCCATTCCACGTTTGATGTCTAACTCATTAATAAAGATGTAATATTGGGCTTGGTATTTTTTGTTTAAGGTAGCTAACAGTTCATCGTTCGAAATAACTGTTTTCATGTATTTTTCTCGGTTATCCACTTGGCTAACAATTTGTCCGTTGTTGATGCCTGCCTCAGTGTATTCGTCGTTTTTCTCTTTTTTCTTAAACTTGTTTAAGAGTTTGTTGCCTTTAGTTTCTTCCTCTTCTTCCATTGGCAACACTTCATACTTGTATCCAATCGAATTGTAGATGTACGAAAGTTCCATTCTCGCCTCTTCTTCCTGCAAAGTATAAAACGACAACGGAGAAAAATAAGGTTTTAGGGTAATAAACAAATTTTGATCTAAAGCTGCTCTAAACTTTGCTTTAATATCCTGATAATTCATTTCATTCTTTACCGCTATCTGATTATCGATATCAGAAATGTACAAACGTGGCTCGAAAGGGACTATTAATACACTGCCCTTGTTGCTTACATTCTTTGCTGGAGCATCTCCAGTAGTGGTTTCTTGCGAAAAGGAGTTGAATGAAATGGAAAATATTGCTACAAAAAATAGTATTCGAATGGTCATAATTGCTGTTCTTTAACGTAAAACTATTCAATTAAGAATCAAGAAATACGCCAAAAAAAAGTGTTTTTGAACAAGAGGGAGTTAACAGTCTTCAGTTCTCAGTCTTCTGTCTTCAAAAACAAGAACTAAGTAACCAGCACTAAAACCTCAAGAAATCGGTATTGGCATAAATCATAAACGCCAACAATAAAATCATACCAGCCATTTGAGCATATTCCATGGCTTTTTCGTTTGGTTTTCTACGGGTAATCATTTCGTACATTAAAAACATTACGTGCCCACCATCTAAAGCTGGTATTGGCAACAAGTTCATAAAAGCTAATACCAATGAAATCCACGCTGTTTTTTCCCAGAAATTTTGCCAAATCCATTCCGAACCAAACAATTTACTGATGGTTGCAAAACCACCCATACCTTTGTAAGCACCCGTTTCTGGGTTAAGCATTAACTTAAATTGTTTATAGTAATTCACCAATTTTTCGGTAGCAATTTCAACACCACGTGGGAAAGCTGCAAAAAACGAATAAGTAACTGTTTTGGTTTGATATATACCTGCTTTTTCTAGTTCTAACACCGAATACGCATAAGGTGCAACACCTAAAATTGCCGAATCGGGAACAAAAATGGGTACAGTTATTTTTTGTCCATCTCTAATTACATTTAATTCTACATTTTGATTGGCAACAGCCATTAAAGCCGTTTTGTACTCGTCGTAATATTTAACTTCTTGGTTGTTGATACCAACAATTTGATCTTTCAGTTTTAAATCAGATTTTCCTGCAACGTAATCATCTTTAATACCGCCAACAGTAAACGGAATACGAGGTAAAAACATTGGCCCTCTTGAACCTTCAATTAATTTGCCAATTAAATCGGTAGGGATGTCTAAACTAATTTTCTCTCCATTTCTATCTACTTCTAGTTTTGTAGCATAAAAAATCTGCTCTTGCATTTCTTCGAAAGTAGCAGGGGCAACACCATTAATGGTTACGATTTTATCGCCAGTTTTTAAGCCAATGTTATCGGTAACCACATCATTTACACACCAAACTCCATTTTTTAATTCGCTGGCTGGCAGATACTTTTCACCATAGCCCATTAACACAAAGCTGTAAATTAAAAACCCAACAATTACATTTACAATAATACCACCCAGCATGATGATTAAACGTTGCCAAGTTGGTTTTGCTCTAAATTCCCATGGTTGAGCAGGTAATTTCATTTGCTCTTTGTCCATGCTCTCATCTATCATTCCCGATATTTTTACATAACCCCCTAATGGCAACCAACCAATACCGTATTCGGTTTCACCAATTTTCTTTTTAAAAACCGAAAACCAAGGATTAAAAAACAAATAGAAACTTTCTACTCTTGTTTTAAACAGTTTTGCAGCAAAAAAGTGACCTCCTTCGTGCAATACCACCAATATTGATATACTTAATAATAATTGTCCTGCCTGTATAACGTAATCCATTTATTTATTTTTTAGCGAAGTTACTTTTTTTGTTTGAATAGACGATTGAAATAAATTGGTGGTTTTACAAGAGCTTAAAAAACATATAATAATGTCGAATTATTGTATATTTGGTTAAACGTATATTGCGAATAAGTACAATTGTGTTTATTCGCATGTTTGTGGCCAATTAAAATAAACGATGGATATATCTGCTGAAGAATTTGAAATATTGCTGTGTCAGTTTTGTCAACAAGATTTACCACCGACTTTCAAGGTTGAACACGATATTAAGGATGTTGGCGGTGAAAGTGAGAACAAGAGACAAATCGACACAAAGATCTCTGGAAAACTTGGTGTTTCAGATATTTTGATTTGCGGAGAAGCGAAGAATTGGTCCAATAAGGTCGGTAGCGAAACTATTGATGGATTAGTCGGAAAGTATCTTTCTGGAGAAATTCGAGCGAATAAAGTAATTTGCTTTTCAATTCAGGGTTTTACGGAACCAGCCATAACAAGAGCCAAAACGCTAGGAATTGAACTTTTAGAACCTGCGGACTTAGGAAATCCAATTCAAAAAATACCACATATTGTTGGAGTGGGGTACTTGGGACAAATGATAGTTAAAGTCTCTCACAAAAGTCCTCAACAAAATTTAATGGCAATAAATGTTGAAGACTATGTAATTCTAAAAGGTGAAGAGCAAATCAGTTTTCAACAGAACATGAAAAGACATGTAGCTGCAAATCTGAAAAGCACCCCTGGAATTACTTTAGACACAGACTTATCCAAGACTCAAGTCACAGACAGCAATGTACTATATGAATTAAAGCAAAAAGAAGGATATAAATACAATGGAGACTTCAAGGTTGATATAGAGCTTACCTGGGATTATTTCTATGAATTTTTGCCAACGGGCGTTTTAAGACATTTAAACACTGACGAAATCCGATATGTCAACTTGCAGGGAAGTCTAGGTGATGTTTTGACTAAGGTTTTGATGTCTCCGACAAAGGGGAATTATGAATCAAAAGAAGAATTGATAGAAAACGTAGTTAAAAACAATTCGACCCACAGATACCACTTGTGCCTAACTGATCCAGATAGAAACAAAACCAATCCGACTGAACCAATATTTGAATTAATAAAATAACTGGCCACAACAACACCTATACGCAATGCCCTTCGGGACACTGCGCATAGCCAAACCGTTAATAATAAAATATTTCTCACTTCGTTTCGGATGACTTAGCTTTAAAACAACCCATTCGTACCTCAACGGTTATTTTAAGAATAAAAAATTATTTCAACAGTTGAATCACCTCTTTTTCTTTCTCAAAATTCAAAAATGAATGGTTCTTGGTTAATTCATCCATTTGGTTGAGTTGGTCGGTAATAAATTTTTGGTGGGCTTCGCTTTTAAAATCAAAGGGTTTGTGTTTTGCTGCGCTTATAATTTTCTCAATTTTTTGGTTTAAGGTTTTTGTTTCGGTAGAGAAATAAGTGTCAGCAAACTTTTCCCAAACATAATCAATGGCTTGGCTGGTGGGGTGTATCATGTCTTCTTTAAAAAAGCGGTAATCGCGTAATTCGTCCATTACCATTTCGTAAGCACCAAAATAATGGCAATTGTTGTGTTTATTGGTTAACTGATGAATGGTCAAATGCAATACCGATTTACTGATGTTGTTTTCGTATAAACCATCGCTAATGTGCCGAACTGGGCTTACGGTAAAAACAACATTTACATTTTTTAATTGATCAATTATTTTGTCAAAAGCAAACACCACCTCATCAACCGACAACAATCTTTTATTAAACTGTTTTGCTGGTATTTTATGGCAATTGGCTACAATTTTATTGCTTCCAATTAATTCATACACCCAAGCTGTACCCAATGTAATTATTATGGTTTTAGTGTTCGGTAATTGTTTGTGAGCCGATTTTAGTTCCTTATTTATCTTATCCAGACACTCTGTTTTATCAAACGACGAAAAGCTACCGTGGTGGTCGAAACTAACATACTTGGTTTGGTGTTGAGTTAAATCGTTTTCGGTATAGGTGTTGCCCTCAATAATTTTATGTAACGCATTAGCCAACGAAATTGGGTTGTAAATAATCCCAAAAGGGTTGGTGGTTGCTTTAAATTTATGGTTGGTTAGTTTCTCACCAATGTTTTCGGTAAAACAAGAGCCTAATAAAAGCACCTGTTCTTGGTGCGAGATAGACACATCAGATTTAAAAACTGGGTTATTTAAGAAAAAGGAGTTCATTTTTTATTTCACTATTTTTTTAACCACATAGGAACATAGTTTCTTTTTTAAAGAAATTCATAGGCGCCTTGCTTACAATATAGAAATACTATGTTAAAAATTTATTTCTATCACTCTCTTTAAATATTTTATCTATGTATCTATGTGGTTTTAAGAAAATGATAAGTAATTATTTTCTAAAAATCCAATATTCAGGATTTAGCTTGGTCATGCCTTTCCAAATTTCTAAATGGACATTGGTTTTGGCTTTGTCGGGCTCACTAATTAATGTGCCTAAATGTTGTTTGGTAGAAATTTTATCGCCTTTGTTTACATAAACCTCACTCAAATACGAATACACCGATAAATATTCTCCGTGTCTAATCATTACCACTTTACCACCTCCAGGAATTATTGCCACAGAACTCACCTCTCCATCAAAAATAGCTCTAGCAATTGCGCCTTTTGTAGTACTAATGTCAATCCCGTTGTTATTGATTATAATTCCGCTTAATACTGGGTGAGGATGTTGACCAAATCGGTCGGTGATAATACCTTCAGCAACTGGCCAAGGCAAGCTCCCTTTGTTAGATGCAAACGAATTCGACAACTTTAAGGCTTCTGGAGTCATCGGGAAACTTGTTTTTGACTCAGAAGTAGTAGAAGAACCTTTGTTTGCTTTAGCAGCGGCTTCTCGTGCTTTTCTTATCTCCTCTTCAATTATACGCTCAATCGCCTTTTGTAATTTACGTTCAGCTTCTTGTTTTTTATTTAAATCCGAACGTAATTCTTGTTCTTTCGATTGCAATTTTTTAACATTGGTTTCTTGCTCTGCTTGTTCTACAGCTAGCTTTTGCTTTTCTTGTTGTTCTAACGAAAGTAGGGCCGATTTTTCTTGTTTTGATTTTTCCAGCTCCGCTATTTTAGCAATCAATTCTCGCTGTGTTTCAACAATAGCGGCACCTTGTTTTTTACGGTATTCGGAATATTGTTGAATGTATTTTAAACGCTTGTAAGCCTGGTTAAAGCTACTCGATGAGAATACAAACATGATTTTGTTGTACGTGCTTTTGTTTTTAAAAGCATAATAAATCATTTTAGCATATTCTTGCTTTAATTTTTCCAAATCCTTTTGTAAGGATAAAATCACATCTTGATTACGATTAATTTGCTTGTTTACAAACCGTATTTCTTGGTCAATGGCAGATATTAACTCCACCCGTAACGAAATTTTACTTTTTAGTTTTAAAACCTCATCAAGCGTAAGTTCTTTATTTTTCTTGGTTTCGTTTAATAGCTTATTGGTTAACGAAATCTCTTTTTGGAGTTCTTTTTTCTTTTCCTCAAGTTCGTTTTTATTTTGAGCAAAGCCAGTTTGTGATGCTGTAAAAAACAACATCAACACTAAAAACAAATAGCTTGTTTTACTGTATTTGCTCATACTTTTCAGGTATTTTAAATGAAAGATTTAGTTCCTTGTTTAATGTTACCTTACCATATTCCACATCAATTTTAAGGTTTTTCTTTGATTCTACCTTAAAATTTAAATTAAAAGGGAATAATTGTCCATTCTCATCAACCTCATCTTTTCCTGATACCAATTTATGATTTGAAAACAATCCAGTTAAAGATTGGTCTTTTTCAGGGTCGAACAGCAGTAATTCAGCAATTTTAAAGGTTTCGGGATAAATCCATAAAATTTGAGATTGGCTTTTAATTACTTCTTTTTCTTTTTTGATGTCTTTTTTTACTTTACGCTTTTTCTCTGTTCCAATATAATAATAGTCTTTTTTTCGGTCAATTGATGTGCGTATTTTTTCGTCTTTTTCAAATTCAATACTATTACCAACCAATAAGGCTTCAAGCATGTTGTAGTCTAAATCAACATCAAACATTTTATTAATAAAAGCAAAATCGCCCATAAAATACTTGTTGTGTATTCTATCCATAAACAATACACTGTCGGTTGTAATCAACACTCTCGCCATTTCAATACCAAGAGCTGGTGTTATGGATAGCCAAATTGCGCTATCTTTTCTAATACGAAGGTTGGCTTTAAATGAGGTCGATTTTTCGTCGGTAAAGGTAATATCAGCTTTTGTAGAAAGCGATTCAAATTGAAATTCGTTGGTTTCTAATTTTTGTAATAACTCTTTAGTGGAATAATGATCTAACTTAATTTTTTCAACTTCTTTTGGAGCTTTACAAGAAAATAAAAACAGGAGAAAGACTGAAGTTAGGAGACCGAAACTAGAAGTCCGAAATTTGAAAAACTGCCCGAACAAGTACCAACGAACAGAAATCAGAAAACTTCCAACTTCCAACTTCCAACTTCCAACTGGATTATTCATAGAGTTGTTTGTCTGCAATTTTCTTATCAATAAATTCGGAGGTTTCTCCTAAAGTTTTAGCTTGATTCCACAACTCAAGTGCTTTATCAATGTTACCTAATTTGGCATGCACATCGCCTAAATGCTCTACAATAACAGCATTAGATTTCCCTCCATTTTCTAGTGCTTTTTCTAACCATTCTTTCGCGGCAATGTATTTTCCTTGTTTGTACAAAATCCACGCGTAAGTATCTTCATAGTTTGGTTGGTTAGGCTCAATTTCATTTGCTTTAGCCGATAATTTTTCTGCTCTTTCGAGGTTTTCGTTTCTCAACGACAGATAATAACTATAGTTGTTCAACACATAAATATTGTTCGGCTCTATTTCCAACGCTTTTTCGTAGTATTTATCAGAATTTTTATGGTCTTTTAAGCGGTAATAACTGTCGCCCAAATTGGCATAAAACTGCGATAATAAAGGTGGATTTTTCACTACAAAATCTTTACCTATTGTTAAGTAGTCAACCGCTTCTTGGAATTTTTGTTTTTGAATGTTTGCCACTCCATAAAAGAAATAAAATAGGGCTTGATTTGGGAAAAGCTCTAATGCCATTTTACTATGTATCAACATCCCATCAAAATCTTGCATTTCTGATTCAATAAAAACCACTTGACTCCAAATTGCAAACTTAGAGCTATCTAATTCAATCGCTTTTAAATAGTTTTCTTTTGCTCCGTCATTCTTCTTGTCGCGATATAAAAAATCGGCATAAATGGTGTACGATTTTGCATCTTTTGGATGAGTTGCAATTAACAGTCTGCTTAAATCATAAGCATCTTGTTTTAGTTCTGGTTTCTTTTCCGAATCAGCATAATACGACAACAAAATTTGCATTTTAGTATCGATATTAAAATCAGGATTTTCAAATACCAATTTCAATTCGGATAATGCTTTATCCTTTTCTCCTTTATTACGATAATATTCGTAAAGTGCTAAGTGCGAAAAAGCATCGGTAGGGTCTTTTTCTAAAATTCGTTGATAAATTTCAAAGGCTTTATCGGGCATGTTATTCGCCAAATACATATCGGCTAAATAACCTTGATACTTGGTTTCTTCAGGAAATGCTTTTATTAATTTCTGAATCTCTTCACCAGCTTTATCAATGTTATTTAATTTGATGTAAATTTTTTGTTTCTGAAGCGAAATTTCTTCATTTACTCCAATTTCTGATTCTAATTTATTGTAGGTTTTTAAGGCTTCTTCGTATTTACCCGAATACAATTGTGTGCCCGCCAAGTTGTACAACAATTCTGGATTGTGTGGGTTTTTCTGTATTAGAATTTGATATTGTTTTACTGCTTCATCAATTCTATTGCTTTTTTGCAAAAGATGTGCGTATAAAAATCGGTACCAGTAATTATCATCATTCAAACTAACCGCTTTTTGTGCATAAGCAATTGCTTCGGTAGTTTGATTGGTTAAATCAAAAATATTAGCCAATTCGTAATAAGCTGCTGGTTGTGTTGGGTCTAACTCTGCACACTGCAAAAACAACCCAGCTGACAACTGATAATTACCAATCATTCGTTCTTTATTGGCATTGAAATACATAAAATCGTATTTCATTTTATCTTGCTCCGATAAAGTGCTTGTTTTTTTTGTTTTTGGGTGTTGAGTAACCGATTTTTCGGTATTTTTAGATGAACTACATCCAAACAACGCAATGCTGATGACAACTATTATTATGGATTGTAATTTCATTTATTTGTTTTTTCTCGCAAAGCCGCAAAGTTCGCAAGTTTTTTCTTATTTACTTAACACTATCAACTAATACAACTCTGTATAATCGCCAATACTAATTTCTTGTTGTTTTTGTTCCACTTTTACATGGTTTCCTATCATCGAAGCTGCAATGTTAGCATTTTTGATTTTAGTATTCGATTGTATAATGGTGTTTTCAATTACAGAATGACTAATTTCAACATTATCGCCAATAGAAACGTGTGGACCAACTACCGCATTTTTTAATTTCACATTTTTACCGATGTAACATGGCTCAATTATCACACTATTGTCTTTAACAAGTGATGAATCATGCTTTAAATCATTCTTAATAAACTCCAAAACACGTTGATTAGTATAAACAGTCGCCTTATAATTGCCACAATCTAACCATTCATCTACTTTACCAGGGACAAATTTTGTGCCTTTTTGTTTCATGTTCTCCAAAGCATTGGTCAATTGAAACTCGCCTTTTTCTTTGATGTTATTATCTATTAAATATTGTAGCTCATCTTTAAGGTAAGCACCATCTTTAAAATAATAAATTCCAATAATTGCCAAATCCGATACAAATTCTGTTGGTTTTTCTACAAAATCTGTTATCACATTGTCGCTATTTAATTTTACCACACCAAAAGCACTTGGGTCGTCAATTTGATTTACCCAAATTATTCCATCAGCACTGCTATCTAAAGTAAAATCGGCTCTAAAAAGTGTGTCGGCAAAAGCAACAACAACGTTACCTTTTAAACTGTCTTTTGCGCACAAAATAGCGTGAGCTGTTCCCAACGCTTCTTCTTGGTAATATATACTCCCTTTTGCCCCTAAACTTTCGGCAACAGCCACTAAGTTTTTTTCTACTTCAACACCAAAATCGCCAATAATAAAAGCAATTTCATCAACGGGTTCGCCACAAACTTTAGTAATGTCTTCAACTAATCGTTGTACAATTGGTTTTCCTCCAACTGGCAATAATGGTTTTGGTATGGTTAGCGTGTGAGGTCTTAATCGAGAACCTCTTCCTGCCATTGGTACTATTATTTTCATTATTTCGACTTCTTAATTTAACAATCTACACACCCCTAAACCCTCTCAAGAGGGGAATTTAGCCCCTCCTTCGGAGGGGTTGGGGAGGCTTTTATTTCTTTCCTGTACTTCCAAACCCTCCAGCACCTCTTTCGGTTGTTCCTAATTCTTCAACCAAGCTCCATTCAGCTTGTTCGTGTTTAGCTATTACCAATTGAGCAACTCTTTCTCCATCTTCAATTACAAATGGCGTGTTGGATAAGTTTACTAATATCACTCCTATTTCACCTCGGTAATCAGCATCAATTGTACCAGGCGTATTTAATACGGTTACACCATTTTTATACGCCAAGCCACTACGAGGACGGACTTGAGCCTCGTACCCAATAGGTAATTCAATCAATAACCCTGTTTTTACTAAAACTCTTTCTAACGAGTTAAGTGTTATTGGTGAGTCAATATTAGCTCTTAAATCTAACCCTGCAGATGCTTCAGTAGCATACTCTGGCAAAGCATGTTTTGATTGATTTACAATTTTAATTTTCATATATCTAGATTATAAGATTAATAGTTTATGAGTTTAGTTGGCTCTTTTTTAGCCCATTAAGCATCATTGCTATTTCATCAATTTGAGGTCTTAATTTGTTTAATTCTTCCATTGAAATAAATTCTAAATCAACTGCCAAAATTAACTGATTTAAAACTTCTAAAAGACTTCCAAAAGATATTTCTGTAAATCTGGCTTTATCCTTTGAATTACTTCTTGAACTTCCTTCTGCTATGTTTGAGCAAACAGAAACAGCTGCTCTTCTTACTTGACTGGTTAGCCCGAATTGTTCTTCTTTTGGGAATTTTTTAGAAAGCAGGTACACTTCTTTTGTTAGTTTCCTTGATTCCTTCCAAACAATTAATTTTTCAAATGAATAAATTTTCATCTACATAAACTTTTAACCTTATAAACCATTTAAACTAGCTTACTAAATTACCACTTTTTTCGGTCTTTCTAAAAAGTAAATTATCGCCAAATATGCCATCATAATTATACTATGAGTAGCATACTTAACAACCATTGAATCGAACATTAAATAGCTACTTCCCAAATATATGATGAACGCTAATCCAAGATATAAAAACACTTTATACAAATCGTATTTTATGGGATAATGTTTTCTGCTCAAAACAAACGATAAAACCATCATTGAGGTATAGCAAATTAATGTTGCCCAAGCCGAACCAACATACCCATAAATTGGTATCCAAATAAAGTTTAAAAGCACGGTAATAATTGCACCAAAAATGCCAATATACGCCCCGTATTTTGTTTTTCCGCTTAACTTATACCAAATGGATTGATTGTAGTAAATACCTAAACTGATGTTTGCAAACATTAAAATTGGAACCACTGTTAATCCCTCCCAAAATGCTTTATTTGGGATAAAATATTTTACCACATCAATAAATAACATTACTCCCAAAAATATTGTTGCACAAACAATAACAAAATAAGTCATTACTTTAGAGTAAGTTTCTTTTGCATCCACCTCTTTTTCTTGAGCAAAAAAGAAGGGTTCTGCAGCATAACGAAAGGCCTGTATAAATAAGGTAATTATGATTGAAACTTTATAACAAGCTCCATAAATTCCAATTTGTGAAAGTGTTTCTTTTTCGCCTAAAACATCAAACAACATTCTTTTTAACATTATTCTGTCGATGGTTTCGTTTACAATACCGGCCAACCCAAACACTAAAAGAGGCAATGCATAAACAAACATTTTTTTAAGTAAAGCTATCTCAAACGAATACCGTGTGCTTATCATTTCTGGCAACAAAAGAATAAACTTAACTATACTGGCTATTAAATTTGAAATAAAAACATACCCAACACCAATGTGAGGATTATAAAAAGTTTCTATTATCCAGTTGGTTTTCCCAGAAGCATGTAGGGGGCGACAATACGCTAAAAAAAATAAGTTTAACCCAACAAATACAATAATGTTTGCAAAGTTTACAAAGACAAATTTAGCCGACTTATTCTCTGCTCTTAATTTTGCTAAAGGAATAGATGAAACAGCATCTAACCCAACAATTATGGCAAACCAAGTAACAAACTCCTTGTTGTTTGGATATTTTAACCAATCGGCTATTGGTTGATTAAATAAAAAAGCTGTCGTGATAAAAAGAAAGGATGTTGCCAAAAGAGCACTAACTATAGTAGTATAAACCTTTTTTTTGTCTTCATCTTTTTGGGTGGAAAACCGAAAATAAGCGGTTTCCATACCATAGGTTAGAAACACCACCAAAAAGGCAACATAGGAATACATTTCAGTAATAATTCCGTATTGGTCGGTTGTAAATTTTGCAGCCCCAATATAAATTGGAACTAAAAACCACGTGAGTAATCTCCCAATAATAGTGGTAAGACCATAAATGGCAGTTTGACCGGCTAATTTTTTTAAAGGGTTACTCATATAGTCCCTCCCAACCTCCCCGAAGGGGAGGAGCTTCCAACTCGCCAGCTACATCCATAGCATAACAATATTGGCTTTATGAGTACTTTTTTAATTTTTTTAACCATTTAACATTCGTCCCCCTTCGTGGATTTAGGGGGCTACTTAAAAGCTGGTTTGCGTTTTTCAATAAATGCCGTTGTTCCTTCAACAAAATCGGGAGTACCAAAGCATTTACCAAATTCATTTATTTCTGTTTCGAAACCATTAACACCATGTTTAAATCCTGCATTAACAGCATTTATTGCTCCTGCTATAGCTGTTGATGAATTTCTTGCAATTTTTGTAGCAATATCTAAACAAGTTGAAAGCAATTGATCTTGAGGTACTACATGATTAGCTAAACCATAACTTACAGCTTCCTGAGCAGAAATCATTTTGGCAGTCATAATCATTTCCATGGCACGACCTTTTCCTACCAATTGAGCCAAACGTTGTGTACCTCCATAACCAGGAATTACACCTAACGTTACTTCTGGCAAGCCAAGTTTTGCATTATCAGAAACCACTCTAAAATGACAACTCATAGCCAATTCTAATCCTCCCCCTAAAGCAAAGCCATTAACAGCTGCAATAACAGGAGTAGTTGATTTTTCTACTAAATCAAATAAAATTTTATGTCCGTGAGCACTCAATTGTTTACCTTGATCAACATCAAACTCAAAAAATTCTTTAATGTCTGCACCTGCTACAAAGGCTTTTTCGCCAGAACCTGTTAATATAATTGCTCGAACCGATTTATTGCCCTCAATACTTTTAAACACATCACTTAATTCTAAAATGGTTTCTTTGTTTAAAGCATTTAATTGATTAGGTCTGTTAATTGTAATTATTGCAATGGTATCTTTTTGCTCAATTAAGATGTTGTTGTAGTTCATTTTTAAAGTTTTACTGATTATGTAGCAAATGTAATTATAAAGTTGGAAGTTGGAAAGACAGAAGTTGGAGGTCGGAAGACAGAAGTTAGAGTAAATTATTTTTTATGAAAAAATTTCTTCTAAAATTTGTCTGGATTTTAAATTGGATAAATTATTTACATGGATAGAATAATAATCAATTAACGCTGATAACACCTCTTTTCGTTGTGATTTAGTAATCACCAATTTGTCTATTTGTTCAAAATCTAACTCAAAAACTTCGTTAAGTAATGCGGAATTAAAAACACCAATGTAAAAAGGATGGTTGGGTTGAATGGTTGAAAAATCACCGTCTTGCAAGTTAAAATAACTATTTGGTTGATATGTTTCTAACTGTGGTTGAAACCCAAAATATCCAGTTAACTGAGCAAGAAATATCAAATGAAAATTGGAGAATTTTTCTGGTTTTTCATCAAAAAATAACAACGAAGATTTTACAAAGTTGAACAAGTTTTGGTTCGATTCTTCTTCTTTGATTACCTTGTACAGAAACTCTGCAATAAAAAATGCCATTGCCGATTTATATACATTAAATGGAATAGATTGAAATGGGGCGTCAATTTTTATCGATTTTAATGTGTGAAGTGTTTTGTTTTCTTTTTGAGTGGATTCAACTTCAACAATTGATAAGGGTTGGAGATACGCTTTTTGCGCTTTATTTTTTTTTGAATGAATTCCTTTTAAAATAAAGGATTGAATACCAAAATGCTTTGTGAAAATTTTAATGATTACACTGTTATCGGAATATTTAAAATAATGTAAAACAATCCCTTTTGTTACGTGTAACATTAGTGAATAAATAAAATTTTTGCTGCTTGTTTAAGCTCCCCATCTTGTCTAGCATTAAAAACCATGTAAACACCTGTTTGAACTCTATTACCATTTAAATCTTTACCGTCCCAAATGGCTTGACCACCCAACGATTTTGTTTGAGAAACCAAGTTACCACTTATGTCTGTAATTCTAACATCTGTATCTTCTACCAAGCCCCTTATGGCAATTACTCCATGATAGGTCTCACGAACTGGATTAGGATAAACAAATACATTACTAAAATCATCTTCAGCATCGGTTGCAGTTCCTTTGTATGAAATCAACCCTTTTTCGGTGGCAATATATACTTCTCCTGTTTTTCCATCTATCTTGATGTCGTATATATTATTAGAAAACAACGGGCTATTATCGGTTGTAAAATGTTCAATTTCTTCAGTTCCATCTTCACTCATTAAATACACACCAGAGTTTTCTGTTCCAAACCATTTTCTGTTGGCACCATCAATTGCAATACATTTAACCGTTTCGGTTTCAAGTAGTAACTGAGTTTGCCCATCTTGTTGAATGTAAACAGGTTGTATTTGTTCATTTCCAGAAAAAACATTTACTGGGTTATAAATAACACCAACCCCTGGATTTGCTCCAAACCATATTTCTCCATCCAAATCCTCTTGAAATGTAACAATTTCACCTCCACCATTCTGAAACGTTATAAACCTATCATCAGTAGTTGTTCCTAAGGTTTTATTATAATCAAAAACCGATATTTTCAAGTGTTTTGAGTCTAGTATCCAAACAAAATCATTTTTATCTACTAGGAGTTTTGTATATTCAGATGTACCAGTAGAAAATCCAGGAAGACTAAAATTATACCAATTGTTAGTAGGTGTTTTTACCGCTAAAATATCATTACCATAAGAGCTCGAAACCCAAAAATTATTGTTTTGATCAAAATCCATTCCTGAAATATTCGTTGTTCCAAAAAAAGTACTATCTAAAACTGAATTCTGGGCGTTATAAACAGTAGATACTGAAGCATTATTAAACTCCAATAATCCATTACCCCAACTACCTACGTATACTTGATTAACGTTTGTTGGATTAATAGCAACTGAAACAAAACTATACAAATTACCTCCACCAACTGGATTACTAACTTCTGTTGGAACTGTTTTCCATTCACCTTTTACTCTATAATTGTAGGGTCTATTACTTCTATAATTTCCATATCCACCAGAAGTTATCCAAATATTTCCATCTATAACATCTAGAGCAAATGCACTCGACGTATTCGGACCATTTGGTAATATTTTACTTACGCTCCAATTATCATACTGTTTTAATAATCCATTTGATGCTTCAGCAATCCAATATATTCCATTAGGGTCTAAATGTACTCCTTTTACATCTAGTCCAAATGCCCCGGCATGAGTATAGATTTGGTCGATAACATTAAAACTATTATCAACAATATTTAAACCAGACCCTGCCACAATCAACTTATTATTATATACTTCCAACTTATTAATATTCAATCCTTGCGGAAGAAGATTTTGCCAACTTGATCCATTAAAATAAAATACACTATCAGATTCCCAAACAGGTAAATCTTTACTAACAACTAATGTGTTGCTATAATAAACAATATTAGAATATTTAGCCGAGGGTAAATCCGAGCGTTTTGTCCACTGATTATAATCGGCAAGATTTGTGTTGTTTTTATCTGCAAAATATATCCCATCATCAGCAGCGGCATAAATGTTTGTATTATCAAATGCAACAGCATTAGTATTTATAGAAGCTCCTAATAAACCATAAAAATAAGTGTCTGCTACTTCATTTTTATCCGTATTTAAAACAACAATACCAAAACCTGTTGAAAGATAGGCAAACTGATTAACTAAATAAATATGATTTACCGACTTACTACCCGTAAGACTGGTATTGTTTTTTATGAAGGATAAATTAGTAATGTTATTATTATCATCTATAATATCAATATTTCCATTTTTATAAGCAATAATTAATTTATTGTTATAAGGGTTAAATTTTACTTGAACAACCTCAATATCTGATAAACCAGTTATTAACGTCATTCTTTCTATGGTTTTTTCTTGTGTATCGTAACTAAATAATGCTGATTCCGAGGAACAATAAACCTTTCCGTTACCGTAGGTAACAGCTGTACTGTTGTTATAAGAAAGATGATCACGCCAAGTGCCTATAGGGATTTCTTGTGCAAACACTCCTAATGACAAATTAATTGAAACAACTATAAGAAATCGAGAAATAAATTTCATGATGCTCTAAACTCTATTGGGCAATGTTTATTGTGTAAAAATATGATATATTTGCGACAAATTAAATGGCCTCGTAGTTCAACTGGATAGAATATCAGATTTCGGCTCTGATGGTTGGGGGTTCGAACCCCTCCGAGGTCACTTTTTAATCAAATATGTCTTTATCTCACTCATATTTGATATTTCTGAGAAAACCACTCTAGCTACAATATTCTGCAAATCATACCGTTATTCTGCAAAAATTTATTTAACCACATTATGAAAAATTCTGTTTTTGGTATCTTATTGTTCACGGTAACGCTAAATGCTTTATCTCAAAATTCTGTTTTAACTACAGGTAATTGGTATAAAATTAACACTACAAGTAATGGTGTTTATAAAATATCGTATACAGATTTGCAGAGTTATGGCATAAATCCTTCAGGAATTGACCCAAGAAACATAAAACTGTTTGGAAACGGTAATGGCATGTTGCCCGAAGCGAACAATGCTCCAAAAACAAACGACTTACAAGAAATTGCAATTAAAATAATTGGTGAAAACGATGGCGTATTTGATCCATCAGATTATATTTTGTTTTATGGGCAATCACCCGATAAATGGAATTTCGATAACACCACTCAAACTTATTCTCATAAAAAAAATATATACACCAATAACGTCAGCTATTTTATAACCGTTGGAAGTACAAATGGAAAAAGAATCGTCAACCAAAACTCATCTTCATCTACAATTACTCATACAACTGACAAATTCGACATGTTAATTTTTCATGAGTTGGACAGCATTAATCTTATTCAATCTGGTAGAAAATGGTTGGGAGAAGTAATCGACAATCCATTAAATTTTACTTATAACCTTCCTAATGTCGATTTAAGTGCTTTAGCCAATTTAAGTGTTTTTGGAACAGCTCGTTCATCATCTTCAAGTCAAATTAATGTTGTTGTTGACGGCAACACTTCCTCTCTTAATATTAACTCAATTGTTGCAAGTTGTTACTCATGTAAATATGCTAATGAAGGAACAACCTCAATAAATTTTATCCCAAGTTCAACAACTATTTCAATTGATTTATCTTATACAAAACCCAATTCTACTTCAGTTGCCTGGCTCGATTACTTTGAATTGATTACTCGAAACAATTTATCAAAAAACAATAATCAATTATTATTTAGAGATAAAAATTCTGTTGGAAATGGAAATATTACCAAATTCCAAATCGGCAACACCTTGTCGTCAGATATTATTTGGGAAATATCCAACCAGAACAATGTGGTTGAACAAAACAAAACATTTAACGCAGGTATAACCGAATTTATTCTAAACACAGACTCTTTAAAAGAATTTGTTGTGTTTGATTTGTCTAATTTGTTAATTCCAACTTTCGAAGGACAAGTTCCAAACCAAAATTTACATGGGATTTCAGCTCCAGACATGGTTATTGTTACGCATCCAAACTTTATAGCTGCAGCAAATTCACTTGCAAATTTTCACCTCACAAATGATGGATTAACTACCGAAATAGTTACAACTGAACAAGTGTACAACGAATTTTCATCTGGTGTTCAAGATATCACTGCCATTAACGATTTTATGGAATATCTGTATCATCAGCCTAGTTCATCATTAAAGTATTTGTTATTGTTTGGTGATGCCAGTTACGATTATAAAAATAGGATTAATCCAAACACCAATTTTGTTCCATCATATCAAACCAAAAACTCTCTTGATGTTATTGGCTCAATAGTTTCTGATGATTACTATGCTTTGCTAGATTCAAATGAAGGGACGTGGGCTGGAACAGAGTTTTTAGATATTGCTGTTGGTAGATTGCCAGTAAAAACAACACAAGAAGCAACCGATGTGGTAAATAAAATAATCTATTACAAAACAAATTTAAGCTCGTTTGGTAATTGGCGGAAAACCCTCACATTTATTGGTGATGACGAAGATGGTAATAATCATATGGCACAAACCGATTATCTTACAAAGATTGTAGATACCACTTCTTGTGAGTCTTTGATCGAGAAGATTTATTTTGATGAATATCAACAAGTCGTAATTGGAACTCAACAAAGCTATCCAGAAGTTGAGCAAAAAATTGTAAATTCATTTAGAAGAGGCTCTTTAATTATTAACTATACTGGGCATGGTGGAAATTCAGTGTTAGCTCATGAAAATGTATTTAATGCAAGTTCAATCGACACATTAAATAACACCAACTATCCATTAATGATTTTAGCATCAAGTGAATCTAGCCGATTTGACGAGCCTAGTTTTACTTCTCTAGGCGAGAAATTTTTATTAACCCCAAACGCAGGTAGTATTGCAACATTTGCTACAACTCGGCTATCTTTTTCAAGCCCAAATTTTGCGTTAAATCAAAGTGTATACAATACTATTTTTGATAAGATAAACGGAAAACATCAAACTTTAGGCGAAGTTTTTCGAAAAGTAAAAAATCTTAATGCCACAAACTCTAACAATAGAAATTTCACCTTATTAGGAGACCCAGCTCTTACATTAAATTTTCCAGAATTTGTAATTAATGCCATTCATCCTGATACCCTATCATCAAACACTTCTAATTTTATTACAGGACAAATTGAAGATGAGAACGGAGCTATTCAAACATGGTTTAATGGTAATTTAATTGTATTTGTTCAAGGTAAAAAGGACACGATAATAACACTAGCAAATGATGGAGGTGCTCCTTTTACGTTCTATGATAGAAGAGATACAGTTATTTATGATACTGTTTCGGTTATTAATGGGTTGTTTAATTACAATTTAAACCTCACCAACGCACAACAACATATTGTAGGCGATGCTATAATTAACTACTATGCTTTTAATGCTAATGCTGATGCTACAGGCTGTAAAGACAATGTTTTTGTTAACGATATTTTAGCTGGAATTAATGCCGTTAAAGCAACAGAAGTTAATGCTACTGTTTTCCCAAATCCAAGCTCAGGTAAGGTGTCTATTTCTTTTAGAGAAGAAGAAAATGAAACTTATCATTTTAGCATATATAACAATGTTGGTCAGTTAGTTTTTGAAGAAAAATTATCGACAAACAACACCTTTACATTCTCTGTTGAAAACTTTAAAAATGGTATATATTTTTACCAATTGTCAAACAATACAAACAAGTTAACGTCTGGCAAACTGGTTGTGCAACACTAATTTTGTAAGTCTGTATCAAACTATGTTATAGTTTGATACAGACTTGTATTACTTAATCAATGTTACTTTACCTTGCATGGTGTGTAATTTTCCAGTAAAATCTTTTAATCTGATGTCGTACACAAACACATCTTGCTGAACAATTTCATTACCATTTTTATCCTTACCATTCCAACCCCTTTGTAAATCGTTGGTTTCAAATATTTTTTCTCCCCAACGGTTAAATATTTTCATGCTGAATTCTTTTATTTCTTCTCCAACTGCAGTAAACACCTCATTTAACCCATCATTATCTGGAGTAAAAGCATTTGGAATATAAAAATTGTAAGCTGGGTCAACTTTTACCTCTTTTACTAATGTATCTGCACAATTAAAATTATTGTTGGTAATTAAAGTAATGTCATAGTTTCCTTTATCTTGATAAGTATGAACAGGTTCTATTTCTATTGATGTTTCTCCATCTCCAAAACTCCATCGGTATGATGTGGTGTTTGATGAACTGTTATAAAAATAAAGTGTTGCATTATTTGTGGTAATATCTTCGTTTGGAGAAAAATCAAAACTTGCTGTAGCAACAGGATTAACAATTGCATTAATTGTTGTTGTAGATAATTCTGTACATCCAAAAGGATTGGTTACCACTAACATTACCGTATATGTTCCTGATTGACTGTAGGCTTTCGTAGGTGTTTCTGTTGTAGAGAAGGTATTGTCACCAAAATTCCAATTGTAAGTTGCCCCTGTAGGATTACTAAAATTGTTTTGAAAGTTAAACCCAACCTCTCCACAACCAATTCCATTTTGTGGAGTTAACGCCACTTCTGGTAATGGATTTACTTGAACAGTGATATCATCTGCAAGTGTGTTTCCACAATTGTCAGTAACGGTTATCATATAATTTGTGGTTGTATTTGGAGTTATAGCGGGAGGGATTAACGCCGTTCCCAAACCATTGTTCCAATTAAATGTATAGGTACCCACCCCTGCTTTAAAGGTGGCAAAAATTTCAGCCGTTTCACCTTCACAAATTTCATCATCTCCAAAAACATTTAACTGAGCTAAATTAATATCATTAACTGTAATGTTATGATTGATTGTTGGACCTTGACAACCATTTGCATCAATACTATAAACTTGATACGATGTATTTACATTGGTAGAAATGGTATTTGTAGAAGTTGTAACTCCATTGCTCCAATGGTAAGTAATGTTTCCTGTACCACCAGTTGAATTAGCAGTTAATACAACGCTTTCATTAGGACAAACCATTGAACTACCCATAATTGTTGTGGTAATAGCTTGGGGTTGTGTTATAATACTATTTAGCGTTGTTTGACAACCATTAGCATCTGTAACATTTAACGAATAATTACCTTGACTTAAATTAGCTATACTAGCCGTTGAAGCTCCATTACTCCATTGGTAACTATACGGCGCTGTTCCGCCCTGAGAATTGGTTGTAATTGCACCATTCGTTAATCCATAACAAGTAATATTGATTTGATTGGTAATTGAAGAACTTAACTGTACAGGTTCGATAATGGTATAATTAGAAGTTTGACTACATCCATTAGCATCAGTAACTGTCAAATTGTAATTTCCTGTATTTAGATTGGATAAGTTACTCGTTGAAGCGCCATTACTCCATTGGTATTGATAGGGTTGAGTTCCTCCAATAGTAGCAAGAGATATTGAACCATTAGCTAATCCGTTGCACGTTATATTTTGCAAATTATTTAAATTAATTTGTAACAAATTGGGTTGAGAAATGGTTGTTGTATTGTTTGTTGTGCATCCATTTGCATCAGTAATAGTAACATTATATGTATTTGCGGATAAGTTATTTATAGTAGCTGTGTTAGCTCCATTACTCCATTGATAAGTATATGGTGCTGTTCCTCCTGATGGAGTTGCAGTAATTTGTCCGTTTGTACCTCCAAAACAATTAACTTGATTTGAATTAATTCTTGAGCTCAACGGTGCTGAAGGTTGAGCTATAGTTGTTGAAATTGTGGCTAAACACCCATTTCCATCAGTAACATTTAAAGCATAAGAACCTTGACCTACATTATTAAGATTAGCTGTATTTGCTCCATTATTCCATTGGTAAGTGTAAGGTAAAGTTCCGCCTGTTGTATTAGTTGTTATACTTCCGTTTAATAATCCATAACACGAAACATTGTTCTGATTGCTAATGGTTAAATTTAAGGCAGTAGGTTCACTTATTGTATAGGTTGAATTTTGACTACATCCATTAGCATCCGTAACCATTAAATTATAAGTACCTGCACCTAAATTATTTTGAGATGATGAATTTGGCAATACCCCATTGTTCCAATTAAAATTGTAAGGAATAGTCCCTCCTGTTGCGTTTACAGTTAAACTACCATTTGTAAATCCATTACAAGTTACTTGTTGTTGATTGGCTAAAGTAATCGACAATTGGTTTGGTTGAGTAATAGTAACCTCATCGGTTGCCGCACATCCGTTGTTATCGGTAACCGTAACAATATAACTGTTTGCTGTTAAACCTGTGGCTGTTGCTGTAGTTTGAATTGGCGCTACGTTCCAACTATATGAATAAGGCATAGTACCGCCTGTTGCAACAACATTGGTAGTACCATTGTTTCCACCAAAACAACTTACGTTTGTTCCACTAGAAACCAATGATATTGGTGTTTGCGGCTGTGTTAATGTTACAGAACCATTAGACACGCAACCGTTAGCAGTAGTAACCGTAACTTGGTATGTTCCTGCAGTTAAATTTTGAATGGTTTGAGTAGTTGTTCCGTTCGACCACAAATAAGTATAAGGTTGTTGACCACCATTTGCATTCACTGTTGCTGTACCGTTTGATCCATTAAAACAAGAAACATTAGTACTTAACATATTGATATTACCTGGAGCAGCTCCGCTACCTATGGTTACATTTTGAGAAGCTGTACATCCCGAAGCATCGGTAACATTTACCGTATAAACACCTGCTTGTAAGCCGTTGGCATTTGCGTTATTCCCTCCATTTGGTAACCATTGATATGTATAAGGAGGGACTCCGTTTAAAACAGAAACCGTAGCCGAACCATTTGAAGCACCACAATTTGCAGATGAAGACGTTGTACTAATATTTAATGCATTAACCGTTATACAAAACGAATAGACTTGCACTCCATTTAATGGACAATTATTATCACGAACAGTAGCTGTAAAACAATGAGGAATTGAACCTGCATCTGCTTGGGTTGGAGTCCAATTAAATGTAGCTGTTGGTATTTGTTGGTTGTTTGATGTGAAAGTTGCACCAGGAATACCGTTATTCCAAGTTATGGTAACAGTTTGACCAGCGTTTATATCTTGAGCAGGAATAGTAAACGATAAATTTGACCCAACACAAGCCGTTGTAGAAAATTGTCCTGTTCCATTTATACCAGAAACGGTAGGAACATTGTTATTGCACAAAACCGTTCTCAATTGAATATCGCGAACAACACTTCCTACAAAAACTCCATTTCGCCATTCTTCAACGCGAACCGCTAAAACAGTTACTTCAAGCATTGAAGGAGTCATACAAATATCTCCAGTATAAGGGTTAAAAGAAACTGCAGGGCTAGAAATTAATGGTTGAGCAGCTGAATATCCGTTTACATACGTAACCGCTGTTGTTGGACCTGTTGCTGGACTTTGTAATGAATAATACAATGAATCGCCATCAGGTTCGATAACACCATGATTAAAACAAGAGGTTTGTCCAATGCATGGGTAAGAAACTGGAGGAATAGTAAAACTTGGGGAATTATTACACGGGAAATTTAAGTTATTAAGTTGAGCTTGAACATAAATGTTTTCACCTCCTGGGTTATTAATGGTGTTAATAGCGTTGTTTCTACAACATAGTGAAAAACTAAACACCCAATCGGTGCATTGTGCAGCTAAAGTAACAACCGTTGAATATTTATATTCTTGTACTCCCGGATAATTACCGCCATTACATTGGGTAGTGATGGTATTACAAACTTGGGTAACGTCTTGCCCAGTTCCTGCAACACGTGTTAAGGTAACATTTGAATTTTGATTACAAGAAGCTGAAGAAAGATTTACACCAACAGTGTTTGGGGCAGCAACACCAGCACAATCTCTATAGAACGATACATTTATTCTATATTGATTACCGCCAAGGCATTGGTAAGTAATATCAGCACTTTGGGCGTGTGTAGCAAATAAATTGCCACTTAGTAGGGAAAAAGCTAAAATAACTACTAGATACTTTAGCTGAGTGAAATAGGAAATTTGTTTCATCTGTTTAAGTTTTAATGATTATTAAATCTGTCAGATGGAATGCCTGATGTTCAATTTTGATTAACGACCAATTTACTTATCGGCATTTCATGGCTTCAGGTATTTGTAAATAAGGCAAAGAACATTGTTGGTGTAAACCTGTATATTCTTACGGATAAAAATTTAACAAGGTTTCTAAAATGTTGATAAAATATGACAAATCAATATTTATAGTAATAATAATATGAATTATTCAAAATATAGTTTCGATTAAATTTATTTTTGAAAAATAAAAAATTAAATCATTATGCCTTTATTGACAAAATATATAGTCAATCAACCGTGATTTTTTTAACGATAAAATTGGGAATTAACTCTTCCCTTATACAACTATTTTGATAAAAATATACTTTTTGATGTCCAAGAGGAATTGCCTCTATACTTAAGCTTAATTTTTTATAAAGGATTTTATTATATTCTACAATTGGTCCATGTATAGCATCTAAAAATGTATGTACACTATCTGATAAAAAAGTAGAGTAATAATCTAATTTCTTACAATCTCCATAAATTTCTTTTATCATTGAATCCTTATTTTCTTCAAATAAGAATAGACCTTGTCTATATAATGGTTCATTATCATACTGAAAAACAATACCTCTTTTTCTAAAAATCATATCGTCTAAACTCCTTGCTTCTTCAGAAATTTCATAAAGAAAAACTCCCTTAAATATATATGTTGGACAATCTAGTAATTCATTCTTTGAGTAAAAAGAACTTAGAAACAAAATAGTACAAATAGCTGATATCAGAGTTTTCATTATTAACAAAATTAAAAACCTAAATTACACAATCTTAAAATAGAAAAACCCCCATTAATTAAAATGGAGGCTTAAAAGTTAGTAAGTGATGTGGTTTTAAATTACTCTTCTTCTTTTAAAAACGCACTTGCTTGCATCTCACTCATTTCTACTAACCTTATAAATTCGGCTCTGTAGCCATTTTCATCTTTTCCTTTGCTTGCTTTTGCTAACTCTATCACTTGTTTAAAATTGGCATTGGCTTTATGTTTAGAGTTACGCAACAACATTCCAAACTCTGCAACTGCTGCTGAGAACCTAAAATTATCACTCGACTTGCTTAACGAAACCGATTTATCCATTAAATGGTTTACAATTAATTTACTGGTTTCTTCCTCTGGTTTTTTATACCTGAATTTTACCGTTAACAATTCGTCAGAGTTGTTTTTTGGTATTAGTTCCGTTAAATTTTGGTAACGCAATGGGTCGATAGCTGGCGCTGAACCGTTTCCTTTTAAAACTATTTCGTACAAAGCCGTAACCGTATGTCCTGCACCCAATTCGCCGGCATCTTTAGTATCATCATTAAAATCTTCGGAGTTTAATAAACGGTTTTCATAGCCAATTAATTTGTACGATTCTACTTTGTTTGGATTAAATTCCAATTGCAATTTCACATCTTTAGCAATGGTAAAAAGTGTTCCCCCCATTTCAGTAACCAATACTTTTTTAGCTTCTAAAATATTATCGATGTAAGCATAATTA
The DNA here is from genome assembly GCA_020635795.1 of Flavobacteriales bacterium. Classification (NCBI taxonomy): domain Bacteria; kingdom Pseudomonadati; phylum Bacteroidota; class Flavobacteriia; order Flavobacteriales; species Flavobacteriales bacterium. The sequence continues at coordinate 74,011 of JACJZD010000002.1, read as the reverse complement.
CCATTCCCCTTATCGGCAAGCGTTTCCATTTTAGAATCTTTGTAGTTGCCCATTCCAAAACCCAAACATGTTAAATAAACCCCCGTTTTTCTTTTTTCCTCAATCAATCTCGTCATCTCTCCATCGCTACTTGCTCCAATGTTAAAATCGCCATCGGTGGCTAAAATAATTCGATTGTTACCGCCTTTTATAAAGTTATCTTGAGCCACTTTGTATGCCAACTTAATCCCTGCTCCACCAGCTGTTGAACCTCCTGCATTTAAATTGTTTAAGGCTTCTAAAATTTTGTTTTTATCGGCTCCCGATGTTGATGGTAATACCAACCCTGCAGCGCCAGCATAAACAACAATAGCTACTCTATCATCTTCTCTTAAATTATCGATTAAAAGGTTAAACGATTTTTTAAGTAAGGGCAATTTGTTTGGCGAACTCATCGACCCTGAAACATCTAACAAAAAAACCAAGTTACTTGCTGGTAATTCACTCATGTCAATATTTTTACCTTGCAAACCGATGTGTACCAATTTGTTGTTTTTATTCCAAGGGCAATCACTTACTTCGGTAGTAATCGAAAATGGATGCTCGCCTTTTGGTTGAGGATAATCGTAAGTAAAGTAGTTAATCATTTCCTCAATTCTTACTGCATCGGCTGGAGGGTTTTGTCCGCTATTGATAAACCTTCTCATGTTCGAATACGAAGCTGCATCTACATCAATCGAAAACGTAGACAAAGGATTCATCAGTGCATTTTTAAAATCGTTTTCCGTAATTGGACTATAAGCTTCCGTATTAAAATTATCTTGTGAATTATAACTCATGTTCATTACTGAACCACATGCAGCTTTATAATCTTGTGATGTATAGTCCTTTTTTGCTCTTTCCTTTTCTACTGGCATAGGCGATCGCAGAATGGTTTCTTCTGCTTTTGTTTCTAAATTTTTGTGCAACACTGGTTTTTCCAGCTCCACCATTAAAGTTTTAACCTCCGCATTTGCGAAAACGATATTGGTTTTTGTAAATGTTTTGTAGCCAATCATATCAACCGAAATATTATATTTTCCAGCTACAATATCTGTAATCAAAAATTTACCATTAACATCGGTAGTAGCGGTTTTAATTATTTTCCCTTCGGTGGTTTTTATTTTAATATCTGCCGAGGGAATGCTACGTTTAGAAACCTTATCGGTAACCATTCCTTTTAAAGATGCTTTTGTGGTTTGTTGTGCATGAGCTAGATTAATTATACTCATGAAAATAACGCCTAATAGTAGGGTTATCATTTTGGATTTTTTTGTGGCTGTTTTCATTTTATCAATTTTTATGTGAATAGTTCGTTTTTGTTTAATTGATGTGAAGTGAAAACTAATTCCATAAAACCGATTAAATAAATTTTGTCCGTTCGAGTTTTCCGAAGAATCTCGGAAAATATCGAGAACAGAAAAATGTATTTAAGTTTCTTTTCAATACACAAAAACTACTCGAACAGACATTTGCTTAATTTCGAAGTGTGAAAAAAGTAGATTACATCATTGTAGGGCAAGGAATAGCTGGTTCGGTTTTGGCTTATACCTTAATGCAGCACCAACAAAGTGTTTTGGTTGTGGATGAAGAAAAGGAAAATACTTCATCTAAAATAGCTGCTGGCTTATGCAATCCTGTTGTGTTTAAAAGGCTTACCAAAAGTTGGATGGTTGATGAGTTGATGCCAACTGCTTTAGCGTTTTATCAACATCAAGAAAAATTATTACAAAATCAATTTTATTATCCTTTACCCATTTACAAATTGTTTGTTGGCGAAGAAGAAAAGGAATTTTGGCGACAACGATGTAACGAACCGGAAATAATGGATTGGGTTAGTCACAAAGTAGAATTTCCTTTTGACAAAACATTGGTTGATTATCCTTTTGGAGCAGCGAGTACTTTACAATCTGGCTTTCTGCAAACTGCCAAATGGTTAGATGCTTTTAAAACTTATTTGAAAAACAACGATTCATTTTTGGGAGAAAAATTTGATTATAACAACATCACTTTTGAACGTGATGGTATTACTTGGAATAAAATTCAAGCCAAAAAAATCATCTTCTGCGAAGGCTATCAAACCATACACAACCCTTATTTTAATTGGCTATCGTTAAAACTTACTAAAGGTGAAGTTTTAACGGTTGATTTTAAACGTTTGCAATTAAGCTCAGCAATTAACAAAGGTGTTTTTGTTTTACCTTACAGCAACGAATACAAACTCGGGGCTACCTACGATTGGGATCATTTAAACGAAGAAACAACTGAAATAGGCAAAGCCGAATTATTAAAAAAAGCTAGTGCATTTATTAAAGATGAAATTGTAGTAAAATCGCACAAAGCCGGAATTCGCCCCACCGTTTCAGATAGAAGACCGTTATTGGGAATACATCCTAAACATAAACAACTAGCAGTATTTAATGGTATGGGTACTAAAGGAGTAATAATTGCTCCTTATTTTGCTAAAATTCTTGCGAAACACTTGTTAGAAAACAAACCGCTTTCAAAAGAGGTTGACATTAATCGGTTTTATCACTTTTAATTACTCATTCCTTAGAAAGAAGGAATCCAACAAAACTGATGACTACACTATCTAATTCTGCTATATTTTCTGACATTATACTTATGTTATTAAACATGCAAATTTACGATATACTAAAACATCAAATAAAAAATAAAGCTGAATAAAAATTATTAAAAACAAAAACCGCCTTTAGCAATGCCAAAGACGGTTTAAGCAATTGTTTTTTTTAGTTTACTGTTTGATAATCTTTGTAATATTTCCATCAACTTTTAAGAAATATACTCCATTCGGATAATTACTTATATCAATGCTATGTTTTGATTGATTGGTTTGATTTGATATTAAACGTTCTCCTATTACATTATACAATTCAATAGTTGTAGAACTATTATTTGTAAACTGAATAGAAACTATTCCGTTGGTTGGGTTTGGATATATAATGGTGTTGGTTTTATTTTGTTCTTCTAGTATAGAGGTAGATATTCCCAACTTTACGAATTTATCTGCTGTGACATCTCCACCAGCATCTGTAAAGTTACCGCCTACGTATAAATTACCAGAATATGAAACAATTTTAGAAACATATGCATTTAAACCGCCTCCAACATCACTCCAATTTGTCCCATCAAATTTAGCTATGTAGTCTGCTGTTGCGATACCTTCAACATCAGTAAAATTTCCGCCTATATAAACATCAGAACCAATAACCTTAATTTCTCTTACCAATTGGTTGATTGCTGTTGGACTTCCCAAAGAAGTCCAATTGGCACCATCAAACTTGGCTGCTTTTAAAGGAAACTCTCCTCCAATATATAAATCTCCATTGCTTGCAATATCCATTGAAAACACTGCACCAACTTGACCAGCCCAACCTCCTACATTATTAAACGAATTTCCATCCCATCTTGTTAAGTAATCAATTGCAGGGTTACCGGCAGCGTTTTCGAAGTTTCCTCCAATGTATAAATCATTTCCATTTACTGCTAAAGCATTCACAGAAGTAAAAGAGCTTGTGCTGATAACTACTGGACTAATCGCACTCCAAGAAACACCATCCCATTTTGCAATAAAATCAGCATTGGGATCTCCACCAGCATTTGTAAATTTTCCTCCAACAATAATGTCTGAACCCATTTGAACAATACTATTTACATATTGATTTAGACCAGTTCCTAAAGGATGCCAAGTTTGAGTGGAGATGTTCCATCTTGCAATTCTATCCATATTAGGATTTCCAGCTCCATCAGTAAAAACCCCACCTACATAAATATCATCACCTACTTTTAAAGCACAGTTTACAACTCCTATTCCTCCAGGAACTCCTTTCCAACTTCCTAGTGCATGCCACTGACCTCCTGAGAATTTTCCGTATGAAAAAACATCAGAACCATTTTGATAGTTTCCATTTGCATAAATGTCTGTTCCATCAAAAACAATGCTACTTACCGATGATGTATAATTTCCTGGTCCTACAGGCTCCCATGTTTGGGCGTTTAATGTTAAGCTACCCGATAAAAATAGTGCAGCTAATGCTAATTTGTAATTTTTAATCATAAGTCATTTTTTTATTGTTTAACAGCACAAAAATATCAAACAGTTAAAAAAAATGAATACGACATATTTCGTATTTTATCTACGAAAAATTACTTAGAACTTTTGTAAAACAAAAACCGCCTTTAGCAATGCCAAAGACGGTTTAAGCAATTGTTTTGTTTTTAGTTTATTGTTTGATAATCTTTGCAATACTTCCATCAGCTTTTAGGAAATATACTCCATTCGGATAATTACTTATATCAATGGTATGTTTTGATTGATTGATTTGCTCTGACATTAAACGCTCTCCTATTACATTATACAGTTCAATGGTTGTAGAATTATTATTTGTAAGCTGAATAGAAACTATTCCATTGGTAGGATTTGGATACACTTGTAATTTTTCCTCAGCTAAATCATTGTTAATTGAAGTTGACCCATCGGTATTACCAGAAACAGTATTTGAATAGATAGAGGTTCCTACACCATTATAGGCTGAAACTCTGTAGTAATAAATTGTCATCGGACTTAATCCCATATCTAAATATGAAGTCTCATCTGCGCCAACAGTTGTAATTACCGACCAGTTGGTGCTATCTATACTTCTTTCAATATTAAACCCTAACTCATTGTTAGAGTTGTCGGACCAATTCAATTGCATTTTATCAAATGTGGTTTTAAGCGTAGTTGGATTCACTGTAAGGTTTGTTGGTGGGTTTGGTGCTGCTGGTGGTGTAACATCATAATATGATGCATCTTCTATTATTCCAGTTGGTGTAGGACCATTCATCAATTCGTCAGCTGTAAAAACAATTGAGTTAGATCCATTTTGCATCCACGTATAGGTTATAGAAGTATCATTAGGCTCTGAAAAATCAAGGAGTTGATAACCTGTACCAAAATCAGCAAATGTTGAGTCATAATTATATGAAATCGACTTAATTCTTATGGTATTAGAAAAAGTTCCCGCGGGAGTTGTTATACTTCCATATGCATCACAGGTAAAATCAGTATGCGTATAACTCGCCACTTTTACCATAAAACCTTGGTTAACTTCAATAGAAAAAGAAGCAAGATTGGATGTGGTGTTTAAATATGTAAAAGGAACAGGGAACAACAATCGTTTATTCTGGTAACTAAATGCATTGATGTCTGCTTCTGATCGATTATCATAAAATCCATCCAAATAAAATCCCGTTGAATTACTAGAATAGTAAACTGCAGTACTATCCATGTAATCGTAATGCACCATTTGTGCAGTTGGAAAATTAGCATTCCAATTGGAGTTGGTAGCTGTTAACGGTTGTAAATTTGACACCTCTGTTTCAACAATTGTAAAATTTGAGTAATCCCATGTTTGACTAGGCCCAGCTGGAGTAATAGCAGCATGTGTTGTAGTATCTTCGTGTTCTACCCAAGTGCTAAAAAGGACAGGAAGATCGCTCTGCGTTATGGTAATTTGTGCATTTCCCAGTGTTGGAAATAATGCAATTGCAATAAATTGAGTAATAATTCTTTTCATAGTATTTTGTTTTAAATTTTAGGCTAAATTCCATGAAATACAATTGTTGTAAAAGCGTAAATTAACTGAAATTAACTACGTAAATTTTCGTAGTTTAAAGCGGAATCCTAATGTAAGCGGTGGTACCCGAAACTTCTGTTTCGTTAAATTCTAATGAACCTTTTACCATTTCTACTCTACTGTTAAGACTGTTTAATCCAATACCTTTTCTTACTTTATTGGAATCAAAACCTACCCCATTGTCTTCATAAGTAAGCTGAAGTATGTTGTTTCGTATTTGTAACAAAATGGATATATTGGTGGCGCGACTGTGCTTAATAGAGTTATTAATTAATTCTTGACATATTCTATAAACATTCACTTCTATTTTTTCAGGCAATCGGTGCTCTAATCCAAAATGATTAAACTCAAACTGAATATCAACATTGGTTAAGTTTCGTTGTAGCAACTCCTCCAAAGCTTTTATTAAACCCAATTCTTTTAAGGTAACAGGCATCATTTGGTAAGAAATTTCACGAACTTCTTTAGTGGTTTTTTCTAAATCTCCACCAATATTTTCCAATTCAACAAATTGTGTTGGGCTATTTTTGGCAGCATTATTCACTGCTAATTTTAGTGCGGTTAAATTTTGCACAATACCATCATGTAAATCTTTAGCAATTCGAGTTCGTTCCTTTTCCTCAGCTTCAAAAATAGCCTCAACTATTTTTTTCTGTGCAGTAATCTCTAACTCTGCTTTCTTCTTTTTGTTATTTAATGCAATTAGTACTAATACAAAAACCGCAATTAATATCACTGCAATTAAAACAAGCAGCAACATCCTTTTTTTCTGTCCTTCTGCTACAGCATTTGCTTTAGCAACTTCTCTTTCTTGCTCTATCTCTTTTACTTTATATTCTGTTTCATATTTTGTTTGAATATTCGCCAATTGCTCCGTTTTTTCTATTGAAAAAATACTATCTGAATAGTTGGTAAATTGTTCATGATATTCTAGTGCTTTTTTATAATCTCCTTTATTTTGATAGGCTAGGTATAGGTTTTCTAAAGCATCTTTTTTAACAGTACTGTTGTTTATTTTATCGGATAAATCTAATGCCAATGAATGTTGCTCAATTGCCTTGTCAAACTGTTTCATTTGATTTAATACAGAACCTATATTATTGTAAACAGTAGCAATTACCGCATCTGAATTCATAATTTTTGCAATTTCTAAACTTTTATTAAAGTAATAAAGAGCCTTATCAAGTTGATTTAGATAGTAATAAATACCTCCCATGTTATTATAGTTCCAATATAACTCCGAAAACTGTTTTATTTCTTCTCTAATAATGGCTGAGTTTGAAAAGTAAACCAAAGCACTATCAAAACTGCCTTCTCCTGCTAAATAGATACCGTAAGTGTTTTGTGCTGCAGCAAATAACGACTTGTCTTTTGAATCTTCAGCTATTTTAATTGCTTTCAACAGAAATTTCTCTGCAGATTTTTTATCTCCAATTTTCTGGTATAAATCGCCTAAGTTGATACAAGTCTTTGCAAATTTTTGTTGATTATGCTCTTTCTCAAAAATGGTTGCAGCTTGTGTTAAATAGTTTAAAGCCAACGTATAATCGCCCATTGCAATATAATTTGAGCTAAGATTATGAAAAGTAGATGCCTTTAATACCTCATCGTTTAATTTTTTAGCCTTTACTAAAGCGTGATTTAAAAAGACAACCGAGCTATCGTATTTACCTAAATTTATGTAAACGATACCAAGATTGGTATAAGCATCAAACAATCCTTTATCATGGTGTTGTTTTTTGGATAATGCTAAGGATTTATAACTCCAATCAATTGATTTTGCTGGCTCAATTTTATTGGTTAAAAACGCTAATTCATTATAGATTTCAATTTTTTCGATGCCCTTTGAGTTTGGCAATAGACTCATTAAACTGTCTATTTTCTGACCATTAACACCAGAAAAAATAAAAATAGATACTATTAGAAAAAAACCTTTTACCACACCTGTTAAATTGAAATCACTTTGTTTTTTATTGCTACACTAATTAGCTTGCCAACCGAATTAACTTCAAATTTTTGCATAATGGCTGTTTTGTGTGTTTCTACAGTTCTAGGACTTAAATGGATTTTATTGGCAATTTCTTTTGGAGATAAGCCATCACACAAAAGTGTAAGCACTTCAACTTCTCTTTCTGTTAAAGGTTCGTTCAATAAAAATTTTTGATCTTCTCTTGTTTTTCCATAACCACTAAGATGCTTTAGTACGTCTTTCGAAAAATAAACTTCTGAGGTATTAAGTATTGCTTCTTTTAGTTCATCTATAGTACAATCTTTACTTAAATAACCTAATGCTCCTTTACTAATACAATCGTCAATAATTGCTTTTTCGTTGTTCATCGAAAGCATATTGCAGCGTATAATTGGAAACTTGTTTCTTAATTCAACAAGTGTTTTTCTGCCATCCCAAATGGGCATTTCAATATCTAAAAAAACTACATCTGGTTGTTCATGCAAACAAGCATCGAACAAATTTTTTCCATTCTGAAAAACTTTTAATTCGTCAACAGTAGAAATTTGACGAATTAATGAAGCTAGCCCTTGTGCTACAATGTTATGGTCGTCAGCAAGATATACTTTTAACATTGTTTTCAATTATTCTTTTGTATTGAATCTTAATCCTCTCTTGCAATATTAAAGCATTTTTTTCAGCAAAAAAATTAAAGCTATAATATATCTCATGCCACCTTCCTTTTTTTAAAAAAATAATGTGTGTGTTTTAAATATTTTTATTGCTTTTCCAATAAATTTTTCAAAATTAAAATTGTCCATTCATTTTAAAAGCATGGACAGTGGTTTTTAGATTAAAAGTAAATGTGGTTGAATTGATAACCTTTTATGAACTTGGTGATATTGCTTTATTTGATTATCAATTAAATAGTGTTAAACAAGATTTTAAAACAAACTAACTGATTAATAGCTATCAAGAGACAACAACACCAAGGTACAAGCAATTTCTGTTACTATTCCTTGTTCTTTCGCCAACTTTTCCAATTCAGGGTTTTCGGTTCCAGGATTAAAAATAATACGTTTTGGTTTGATTTGATTTAAGATGTAATCGTAATATACTGGCTGATTTTGCGGCCCAACATAAAGTGTAACAGTATCAATATCTTTAATTATAGGGTTGTTTATCAAGATTTCATGTCCCTCAATATTTCCAACTCTAAGCCCAACAGGACAAACTTCATGACCATGTTGAGCTAACTTAACGGTAGCCTTGTATGCATATCGTTCTGGATTTGAACTTGCTCCAAGTATTAATGTTTTTTTCATCCGTAGAGACGCACAATTGTGCGTCTTGTTTTATACAGTTATTTAGACGCACAATTGTGCGTCTCTACTGTTAATTTTCAGATTTTATTGAGGCTCCAAAATATTCTCGATTCATACGAGCAATAAACTCTAATGAAATTCCTTTCGGACATTCTACCTCACAAGCTCCAGTATTGGTACAGTTACCAAAACCCTCTTTATCCATTTGCTCTACCATGTTTAACACACGTTCTTTACGTTCAACTTGTCCTTGCGGCAAATATGAATATTGTGAAACTTTAGCCGCCACAAACAACATTGCAGAAGAGTTTTTACAAGTAGCTACACAAGCTCCACAACCAATACAAGTTGCCGCATCCATTGCTTTATCAGCATCTGGTTTTGGAATTGGCAATGCATTCGCATCTTGAGTATTTCCTGAAGTATTTACCGAAATAAATCCACCAGCTTGTTGAATTCTTTCAAACGAACCTCTATCAACAATTAAATCTTTTAATACTGGAAATGCTTTCGATCTAAATGGTTCAATAAAAATGGTATCACCATCTTTAAACATACGCATGTGTAATTGACAAGTGGTAACTGCTCTGTCGGGTCCATGTGCTTCTCCGTTAATGTATAACGAACACATCCCGCAAATACCTTCTCTACAATCGTGGTCGAATGCAACCGGTTCTTTACCCTCGTTAATCAACTGTTCGTTTAACATATCTAACATTTCTAAAAACGAAGAATGTTCTGATACGTCTTTAATTTGGTAAGTTTCTAAACCACCTTTAGCCTTTGCATCTTTTTGACGCCAAACTTTTAATGTTAAGTTCATAGTTTGTTATTTGTTAATGGTTAAAAGTTATTAGTTGATAGTCTCTTAACCGTTAGTTGTATTTTTATTTATTGTCTTTTGCCTTTATTAAATATTTTATATAACCATTTAACAATGCTAAACATTTATTAATTTGTTCTCTACCTGTTGTTAATTCATCATCCGTAATATAATCTTCATCAAATGCAACTATAAATTGGTCTATAAGTTCATATAAAGAACCTCTTGATTGTCTACAATACTGAATGTTTTCTTGATGATGAATCTACCATAACCTTCTGCAATATTGTGTGTTACCGACCTTGATGCTCTTTTCATTTGAGAAATTAACTCGTACTGTTCGTTTTTAGGGAATTTCTTGATAAGTTTAGAATCATATCGTCTCAACTCTGTACAAGTTTTCCAACATTCTAAATCTTCAAAACTCCTTATTTTATTATCCATAAAACAATTAACCAATAACGATTAACTACTTATAACTTCTTTGTTTTAACTCTATATCATTAAATGTTAATTCTTCTTTGTGTAAAACAGCTTCTCTTGGGTCGCCTGTATATTCCCAAGCAGCTACATAAGCAAAGTTTTTATCATCTCTTTTAGCTTCTCCTTCTTGTTCACCGTCCATCTCAACCGATTCTTCTCTAAAGTGACCTCCACAAGATTCGTTTCTGTGTAAAGCATCTTTTGCAAACAATTCTCCCAATTCTAAGAAATCTGCTACTCTTGTTGCTTTTTCCAATTCAGGATTTAATTCATTCATTCCACCTGGCACACGAACATCTTTCCAAAATTCTTCACGAATTTGCTTGATTTCGTCCATGGCTTCTTTCAACCCTTTTTCGTTTCTTGCCATTCCAACTTTATCCCACATTACTTTTCCTAAACGTTTATGGAAATAATCAACTGATTTAGAACCTTTAATGTTAATCAATTTTTCTAAACGATCTTTTACTTCTTTTTCAGCAGCATTAAATTCAGGAGAATCAGTAGGTATTTTTCCTGTTCTAATGTCGTGAGATAAATAATCGCCAATGGTGTAAGGCAATACAAAGTAACCGTCAGCTAACCCCTGCATTAATGCAGAAGCTCCTAATCTGTTTGCACCGTGGTCTGAGAAGTTTGCTTCACCAGCAGCGTAACAACCAGGAATTGTGGTCATTAAATTGTAATCAACCCAAATTCCACCCATGGTATAATGTACCGCAGGGTAAATCATCATTGGTGTTTTGTATGGATTTTGGTCAACAATTTTCTCATACATCTGGAATAAATTGCCGTATTTCTCTTCCACTACTGCCTCGCCTAACTCGATAATTTGTTCTTGTGTAGGATTTTCCATCCCTAATATTTTGGCTTTTTGTGAACCATATCGGTGTATAGCAGATTTAAAATCTAGATAAACAGCTTCTCCCGTTGCATTAACCCCAAAACCAGCATCACATCTTTCTTTTGCTGCACGTGAAGCTACGTCTCTTGGAACTAAATTTCCAAAGGCAGGATATCTTCTTTCTAAATAATAATCTCTTTCTTCTTCACTTAAATCAGTAGGTTTTTTTCTTCCTTCTCTAATCGCCATCACGTCTTCCATCTTTTTAGGCACCCAAATTCTACCATCGTTTCTTAACGATTCTGACATCAAGGTCAATTTAGATTGGTGTTCACCTGAACGAGGCACACAAGTAGGGTGAATTTGCGTATAGCAAGGATTTGCGAAGAATGCACCTTTTTTGTGAATTTTCCATGCAGCACTAACATTAGAGCCCATTGCGTTGGTAGATAAAAAGAACACATTACCGTAACCACCCGAAGCAATAACAACCGCATGTGCAGAATGTTTTTCAATTTCGCCAGTAATCATGTTACGAGCAATAATTCCTCTTGCTTTACCATCAACTACAACTAAATCCATCATTTCATGACGGTTGTACATGGTAATTTTTCCTTTAGCAATTTGACGATTCATTGCAGAATAAGCTCCTAACAACAATTGTTGTCCGGTTTGTCCTTTTGCATAAAATGTTCTTGAAACCAACACTCCACCAAACGAACGATTGTCTAACAAACCACCATAATCTCTTGCAAACGGTACTCCTTGAGCAACACATTGGTCGATAATGTTTGCCGAAACTTCTGCTAAACGATAAACGTTAGCTTCTCTCGAACGGTAATCACCACCTTTTACGGTATCATAAAACAAACGATAGGTTGAATCGCCATCATTCATGTAATTTTTTGCAGCGTTAATACCTCCTTGTGCAGCAATAGAGTGAGCCCTACGAGGTGAATCTTGATAAGCAAATGCTTTTACATTATATCCCATCTCAGCCAATGAAGCCGCAGCAGAACCTCCTGCTAATCCTGTTCCAACAATGATAACATCGATTGAACGTTTGTTTGCTGGATTTACTAACTCAATGTGGTTTTTATAATTGGTCCATTTTTCAGCTATTGGACCTTCAGGTATTTTTGAATCTAATTTTGACATAATTAAAATAGATTAATGCGCGTGATTGATAAAATGATGAAACAATGCAATAAAAATAAATCCTGCTGGAATTACAATGGCGTAAATTGTTCCTAATTTTTTTATTGTTGGTGTATATTTTTTGTGGTTAAATCCAACCGATTGAAATGCCGATTGAAACCCGTGCAACAAGTGCAACGATAGAAACACAAATGCTAACACATAAATTCCTACACGAACTGGACTAACAAATTTGTGAACCAACTCTTCGTGAAAACGTAACTCACCATTTGCATTTAACCCGCTCATGTTGCCTTCAATAAATTTGGTTTTGATTTCTGGAATCCAAAAATCATAAAAATGAAGTGCTAAAAACAACATTACCATTACTCCAGTAACAATCATGTTTCTGCTCATCCATGAAGCATTTTCGCTTGGCTTGCTCATGGCATATTGTATTGGTCGAGCACTTTTGTTTTTAAGCTCTAACGTAATTCCCATAATTAAATGGAAGATTACACCAAACAACAAAACTGGCTGCATTAAATACTGAATTAGCGGGTTAGTTCCCATAAAATAAGATGCTTCGTTAAAAGCGTTCGGGCTAATTACTGAAAGAAAATTGATGATAAAATGTTGGAATAAAAAGAACAACAAGAAAAACCCAGAAAGGGCCATCAAAATTTTTCTTCCCACTGAAGATTTTGAAAATCCTTGACTCATAATGTTAGTTTAAAAGATTAATTTTTTGAAAACACAAATTTATACATTGTTGGCGATGAAGCAACTTAAAAAATGGTTGATTTTTTATTTAGAATGATTCTTAATAAGGGGTTCGGTTAATTGAAATAAAAAATAGTTAACGAACAACTCTTTCAAACTAAATATTATATAATTTCGCTAGAAATAAAATTTACACCAAAACTATGAAACTATCTAAAATAGTGCTACTTATAATAATCAGTTTAATTTCATTTACTTCCTTTGCTCAGTCGTTAACAAGTAAATCAAATGAAGAATTAGAGCAAATGAAAAAAGAAGCTATTAAAACTGACAATTTTGAATTGGCTGGTAAAATAAGCGCTGAACAAAAGTCGAGAGTAAGTATTGATGACTTGATAAAAGAACATAAAGAAAACCTAAAAATTGCAGCCGCAAAAGAAGATTTTACCGAAGCTGAAAGATTACAAAAAGAGATTAACAGGTTAGAGGAGAAAAAAGTAACCATAGCTAGGTTAGAAGAAGAGAAAAAGGCAGCTATTCAAATTGAAGATTTTGAAAAAGTTTTAGCATTAGAAAAACAAATTGCAGATTTAAAAAGTGATAAAAAGACTGAGCAAATAACAACTACTCAACGTTCTGCAAATACAACAACCCCAGCCACCACAACTGCATATACTAATCAATCTCCACCAACCAACAATGCTTCAATTGGGTCGTTAATGTCTTCTGTTCAAAATCCATCAACCAAAAACGATTCAAAGAAAAAATCTAAAGGTGGAGCAATTGTAGCGGCGATATTAATTCCTATAGCTGCGGTATTAGTGTTATTACTTGTTCTCGATGAATTATAATCAAATCGGTTAAGAGACATCGTTTTTTCTAATCTAGAATAACTTAACAGCCAACCCTTTACAAGTGAACCCTTACACTTTAAAAAAAGATGAAAAAAACAGCACTATTCTTATTTTTGGCTCTGTTTGTTTGGAATATTCAAGCACAAAATATTGATGCGAATACCGATAAAATTAAAGCATTAGAAAAACAAAAAGCTATCGCTGTCGAAAAACAAGATTGGGCGCTTGCAAACAAAGTTAAACAGCAAATTGAACAACTTCAAAACCCCAAGGCGAACCCAAATGCTGCGAAAATTGAAGCCTTGGAAAAACAAAAGGCTGTTGCTGTTGAAAAACAAGACTGGGCTTTAGCTAATACATTAAAACAGCAAATTGAACGATTAGAAAATCCTAGTACCAATCAAAACACAGAAAAAATTGAAGCCCTAGAAAAACAAAAAACTATCGCTATCGAAAAACAAGATTGGGCGCTTGCAAATAAGTTAAAACAACAAATCGAGCGACTGGAAAATCCGCCTGCAAATCCTAATGCAGCTAAAATTGCTTTGTTAGAAAAACAAAAAGATGAAGCAAAAGCAAAACAAGACTGGGTTTTAGCTAATAAATTAAAGCAGCAAATTGAGCAACTTGAAAATCCAATGGCAAATCTTAAAAAAGGCAGTAATTTAAGAGAAACGACATTGCTTAACATGGAAAATCAAGACTTTGCTTCTACCAACACTCCATCTCATGCAAATAACACAATTATTAATAATGATTTTGTTAAAGTAAAAAGCTCAACCGATAACTCTTTAGCAAAAGATTTAAAATATAGAAGAAGTTCATTGTATACTTTGATGGTAAACGATCCATCACGACTTCATGCCAACGTTATTTTAGATGCTTTTGGAAACGCTGTTATTCCTCAAAAATTTAACGACCACAACATTGGGCCATATTTAATAAACGGACAAGCAAATTATGATGACCAATCATATATTATCACCAATTATTTATCTACTACAAATGTAGCAAAAGACCTTGTTGCAAAATGGTTTAACAGAGATGGTATGGGAAATTTTAATATGGATTTAATTGCTGCTCGAGGAATGTACGATGCATCTGCAATGGACAAGCTAATAGCAAATTCAGCTTTAAGAGGTGACGCCATGCTTTCTGATGCAGGTGAAGAATTAATAGGAAATACATTTGTAATAATTAATGACTATAAATTCACCAACAAAGAAGAGGTTGCCAAAAAAACTAGTGGTGTTTTAAATGTCTTAGGAAGTGCAAGTTCTTTAATGGGGTACGATGTCAGTACTTACACTACTGTTGCTGCAGCAGGAGTTAGTGTCGCTGGCAAGGGTTATTGGGTAAAAACTACCTCTTACTTGTATCGATTGGTTTGGGATGAAGAAGCTGCTGCCATATTCTACAACAATTATTGGACGGATGAAAACAATTATGATCCAGCCAAAGTTGAAGCTTTTAATAATGCTCAAAACTTTAAATTACGTTTTGTTGGTATGCAATCAGCTGGAGCTGATGTGCAATCTTCTATTTTTACCAACAAAAGTGAAGAAGATCTTATTAGAATGGCAACAATAAAGGCAACAGATAGAGCTATTGCTAAATTGGAAAGACAGTATGAGGAATTTAGGACTAAAATTCCTTTATACTCTGTTAATCCTTTAGCTGCTAAAATTGGAGTTAAAGAAGGTTTAGAGGCTGGTGATAAATTTGAGGTTTTAGAACAAGTACTAGATGTAGAAACTGGTAAAACTTTTTATAAACGAGTTGGTATAATTACAGTTGATGGCTCACAAATTTGGGATAACAGTTTAAGCCCCGAAGAAACCGAAGCATTAAGACAACAAGGCAGACTTACTGAACAACAATACACTGTGTTTAAAGGCTCTGGAGACTACTATCCTGGACAATTGATAAAGCAAATTAATTAATTCAATACACAAAATTAAACCTATCGTTATAAAACAAATAACTTCGTCCATCAATGGTAATGGTTTGATTTTTTTTGACTGAATATAAATCAAATACATCTGATTTGGAGGTGTGAATAGACCCCTTAGTGATTCTCGCTAAGTCTAAATATTCAATATTTACTCTTGTTTTTGCACCACAAATAATTATTCTAACTGGTTTTTTAATTTGGTCTAAAAACTTGTAATCGCGCATACTTTCAAAATTATCGGCAATTAAAATGATTTCATCAGCACTTTCATAAGCCTCTTGTCCAAATAAAATTGCTTCCACATCATTTTCTAAACCTTCACCACCACCAGAACCATTTTTCATACACAACGCCGCTTTTTGCATTACCGCATCCAGCCCTCTGTTTGAACCTCCATAAATTCCTTCTGTTTTTAAAGGCTTCTTTTCTCTTGACGATTTAGCATCACCATCGTTAAAAAACACAAAATATTTTGCCTCATTGTTTTCAGCTTGTTCTTTTAACCAAACAAAAACTTGAGCAATGTATGGCGACATACTCCCTGTTACATCGGTTACCACAATAAAATTTTTCCAAGAATTGTTTCGGTTAAATGCATTGATAACTGTAGAATCTTTAAACAACTCGTGATTGTAAAAAAAATCGGGAGGAGGAATTTGTTCTTCTTCATTTATTTTCCAAACAGTATCATGCACATAGCCAATTACGTTATCCCATCTAGTTTTTATGTCGTAAGTTAATTTGTCAGGTATGGAGTCTTTTTTTGATTTTTCAATCAATTGAGCAACAACTTTATCCAAGTATTCCGCTTCTTGCAACAAAGTATTGTTTGAAGAGTTGGGGCGGAAAGTAATAATAAATCCATGAAACATTGGAGTACAATCAGCTTGAGAATTTCCATTGGTTTGGCTAATCAATTCAAAATCCCACAAGGGGTTTTCGAATAAATGTGGTGCTAATTTTTTAAGTTCAACTAAACGGTTATGGTTGAGTAATTTTTGGTCGAAAGTAGGCGATGTTCGATATTTGGTATACACTAATTCTATTTTAATCACTACCTTTTCTTGAAGTGCTATTTTTTGCTCAGGATTTAAAATTAACTGATTGGCAAAAGGCATGGAAATAGCTATTTGATTTGGTAATAGCTTATTTAAATCAACTTTGTTTTGCTCAATTACTGTGGCATTAACCAACTGTTCCAGTTGATTAGCAAACAAATGGTTGGTAAAAATCAAGAAAACAAAAAAAGGAAACCATTTCATCGCAAAGCTTTTCGTTACTTTTGTAACAACGCGAAAGTAAAAATTATATTGAACTCTTGAAATTTAAGAAACACAATAGAAACCAAAATTTGGAGAAAAATTCATCCTTTAAACGAAGTGATGAACGATCTAAAGACGATGTAAAAGCAAAAAAACATTTAGGTCAGCATTTTTTAACTGACTTAAGCATAGCAAAACAAATTGCCGATGCTTTAACCCTACACAAAAATTACCAACATGTGGTTGAAATTGGACCAGGCATGGGTGTTTTAACTCAGTTCTTAAAAGACAATCCACATTTCACACTCTATCCCATTGATATTGATTTTGATTCCAT
Organism: Flavobacteriales bacterium; assembly: GCA_020635795.1. Taxonomy (NCBI): domain Bacteria; kingdom Pseudomonadati; phylum Bacteroidota; class Flavobacteriia; order Flavobacteriales; species Flavobacteriales bacterium. The sequence continues at coordinate 56,664 of JACJZD010000002.1, read as the reverse complement.
TACTTATTTAAAAAAACATTTTCAAACACTTGAAAAAAACTTTATTTATGGCGATTTTTTAGCTATGGATTTAGATTTAATAACCAACAACAATCCATTTGCAGTAATTGGAAATTTTCCCTACAACATTTCCACTCAAATACTATTTAAAGTACTCGATTTTAAAGATAAAGTGCCTGAGGTGGTAGGAATGTTTCAAAAAGAAGTTGCCGAAAGAGTAGCGGCGCCTCCGGGAAGCAAGGTATATGGTATTACCAGCGTGCTTTTACAAGCATTTTACAATGTGGAATATTTGTTTACAGTAAACGAAAACGTGTTTAATCCTCCTCCAAAAGTTAAATCGGGAGTTATTCGTTTAACCAGAAATAGCGTTGAGCAATTAAACTGCAACGAATCGTTTTTTAAAACAGTAGTAAAAACAAGTTTTAATCAACGTAGAAAAACATTAAGAAATTCGTTAAGACCTTTTCTAACAGAAGACACCATTGAATTGGAAATTTTTAATTTACGCCCCGAACAACTTTCGGTAGAGCAATTTATTACTATTACTAATCTATTAGAACCAACAAAGAGTTAATATACGCTTAACAAAAGCTCGGTTTTAATTCTTAATTTCGCAAGGTTCGAAATAAACCCCTGAATTCATGCAATTCGAATTAACCAAAAAGTTTTTAGATGACTTAAATTCTGCTGTTGAAAGCAAGAATGAGGCTTTGGTATTGGAGTTAATCGAAGACATGCGTCCTGTTGATATTGCAGAAATTATCAACGAACAAGACATGGATGAAGCTATTGCTTTTTACCAGTTTTTAACCGAAGAACAAGCAGCTGATGTACTTATTGAACTTGATGAAGATGTTCGAGAACGTTTCTTAAAATCCTTATCATCAGAGCAAATTGCAAAGCAATTTATTGACAACTTAGACTCAGATGATGCTGCCGATTTATTAGCAGAATTATCGGAAGAGAAGAAGCGTGAGGTATTATCGCACATTGCTGATATTGAACAAGCGAGCGACATTATCGACTTATTAAATTACCCTGAAGACACTGCGGGTGGTTTAATGGCAAAGGAGCTAGTAAAAGTGAATATTGATTGGGATGTAAAAACGTGCATTAATGAGCTCCGCAGACAAACTACCGAAGTAGACAACATTTACACGGTATATGTAGTTGACGATCAGAATGTTTTACAAGGCATTATTTCATTAAGAAGATTATTTTTAACCCCCGACAAAAAGAAAGTTAGAGACATTTATAATGACGATGTAATTTCTGTAAAAGCCGACTTAAACGATGAAGAAGTGGGGCAAATTATGGAAAAATACGACTTAGTTGTTGTTCCGGTTGTTGATGATATTGGGCGTTTGCTCGGACGAATTACCATTGATGACATTGTTGATGTAATGCGAGAAGAAGCCGAAAAAGATTACCAAATGGCTTCGGGTATCTCAGAGAATGTTGAGTCGACCGATAATATTTGGCTACAAACACGAGCTCGTTTGCCTTGGTTATTGGTGGGGTTAATGGGAGGAATTGTCAGCTCAAATGTAATTGGGAAATTTGAACATCAAATTGGGATTCACCCCGAAATGGCATTGTTTATTCCATTAATTGCTGCAATGGGCGGTAATGTTGGCGTACAATCTTCGGCATTAATTGTGCAAGGTTTAGCCAACAAATCATTAGGTTTTGATGGTGTTTGGACAAAAATTTTAAAAGAAATGTTGATTGGCCTAACCAACGGAATTGTTTGTTCGGGCTTATTACTGATGTACAACGTATTTTTCCCCGATCAAATTAACTATGCTTTAACCTCAACAGTAAGTATTGCTTTATTTGCCGTTATTATTTTTGCGGGAGTTTTTGGAACTTTAATTCCTTTGGCGTTGCACAAGTATAAAATTGACCCCGCTTTGGCTACAGGTCCATTTATTACCACTACTAACGATATTTTTGGGATTTTCCTCTACTTTTATGTAGGGCACTTGTTGTACGCCGTTTTTTAATCACTCAACAATCCACTTGATAATTTCGTCATCGTTGGGTAATTTTTTTGGATGAACTACTTGAACTAAAAACCCATTTTCATCAATCAAGTATTTCTGAAAATTCCATAACACTTCTGAATCTTCCAGCCCATTTTTTGCTTGTTGTGTTAAAAACTGATAGATTTCATGCATGTCGTCGCCTTTCACCGAAATCTTACTCATCATTGGAAAAGTAACCCCAAAATTCTTTTTACAAAAGGCAGCAATTTGCTCGTCAGTACCTGGTTCTTGAGCACCAAAATTATTTGCTGGAAACCCAACTATCACAAAATTTTGGTCTTTATATTTTTCATAAACCGCCTGTAATTGCTCGTACTGATGAGTTAACCCACACTCGGAAGCCGTATTCACCACCATTATTTTTTTACCTTTTAATGTGCTAAAATCAAATTCAGCACCATTCAAATCAGTTACTTTAAATTGGTGTATACTTTGTTTCATGTTTTGAGCATTTGCAACAGTTGTTGTCAAGATTGATAGCACGATAAATATATTTTTCATTTGATAAATTTACGTAAAAACAATTTTAATGGCGATTCCTATTAAAAGTATCCCAAATATGGTATTGAAAATGTTTTGATACTTGTTAAAAATAGCTCTGATTCGAGCTTGAGTAAAAAACAAGGCTACCAAACTAAACCAAATGGTAGTATTAATCATCATCATTAATCCTAAAATCCACGAAACCGAAGTAGGAACATTAGGGCCAATAACAAAGGTAAACAAGCTTAAAAAAAACAACGTGGCTTTTGGGTTTAACACATTGGTTAAAAAACCAATTCGTATTGCACTTAAAGGGCTGATGTCTGCCAAATGACTTTCTTTGCCCACTTCAATATTCGAGCTTTTTGAAACAATTGACATTACACCAATATATGCCAAATATGCTACACCTAAATATTTTATAATGTTAAAGGCTATTTCGGAAGTAGAAATAATTAATGCTAATCCAAACACACAATAAAAAACATGTACACCAATACCCAAACCAAAACCTACAGCTGTATAAATTCCTGTTTTACGTGAATAAGTTAACGAGTTACGCAATGCCATAATAAAATCTGGACCAGGACTCATTACAGCCATTAAATGAATAAGCAAAACAGAACCAAAAAGAGGAAGGTATTCCAATTAAGACAAATTATTAATTAATAATTAATTTTTTTATCACCTGTTTTTCTTTGGAAGAAAATTTTACATAATAATTTCCTGATGGATAATTAGAAACATCAATTCTATCTTCATTTTTTGGTTGGGCAATAGTTAAAATCTGTTTTCCTGAAATATCGACAACTACAATAGACTCTATTTTTTCATCATTCTCTATTTTATAATTAAAATAATCTGCTGTAATTGTGGGATAAAATATCACTTTAATAGAATTCTGAATTTCTTCTACTGAACTACCTAAATCAATACCTCCAACAACGATATTATCTATTATCCATCCATCTTTATTTGTTTGAACATTATCACTAACAAAATTGAATCGAATAATTAAAGAATCTGAAGCCATATATTTTACTGGTAAAACCCATACCCATTGGAAAGTTGAAGTTTTCCAATCAGAAGTTCCTGAAAAACCATATTCACCATTCACTAATGTATCATTCGTTGTATATAAGTTTTCTGAATTGATGTTTGGCCAACACATAATACAAGTTGAATCATTAATAACGTTCACCCAGGTTTGTCCACTATCATATGACAAAGTAATGTAACCTCCATCAATTAATGAATCTGTTTCATATTTGTGATCAAATTGAAAATACAAATTGTAAGGAAATCCATAACCTGAAAATGTATTTTGATTTACCCCAACATCAAAATAAGATAGATTATTAGATGAATATGGATTTAGTGAATCTGTCATTATTGCATTTGGAAAAGAGTTTGCTTGTCCAAAAAATGGTTTCATGGTTGAGCCTATAGTCCAATCATTATTAACGTTAGTTGTGTCAATATTTATTTTTAACCCAGTATATTCAAAGTTATTACTGTCGTTAGGCAATAATCCTTGTAAGCCATAATTTAGTTGAGCATTTGAACTTAATGAAATAAGAACTAATAGTAAAACAAGAATTTTTTTCATTTGACCTAATTTTGTAGACAAAACTGTTTCATAAAGATAATAAAAAACATACTAACAATATTATATTTCTTTTTGATAAGAAATAACATCTAACGCTCTACCGAACTTAATACCAATGTTTTTTAAATGACCACATTTAAAATATCCCATTCGTTCAAACAGTTTTAAGCTACCTGAATTCTCGGAAGTTATAACCCCCACCAAGTTTTTTAGCCCCAGTTCTTTCCCAGTTTTTTCCATAAAACTCAACACTTCTGGTCCAATTTTTTTGCCCGTAAAATCATGTTGGATATATAGTGTTACCTCAGCAGTAATGTCGTAAGCTTCTTTTTTACGAAACTGACCCAAATAACAAAAGCCACAAACCTCATCGTTATACAAAACCACAAACGATTTGTAAAGTGGATGATTTAACGAAAGTGTAGCTTCCATTTCCGCTTCAGTTACTTTATCCAAATGAAACGTAGCGGTAGAATTTTCTACATAATAATTATAGATGGCAGTAACTTTCGTTAAATCAGCTTTTTCTATGGGTTTAAAGTCAATTATCATAAACTAAAACAACCTGCCAAGTTTATCGTTAAGTGATATGGATAAATCAATGAATTCTACTTGAAAAGAATGTGATTTTTTTAAATGTTTAATCATTTTATCTAAAGATTTTCTATCTTTAGTTATGTAAGCATCTATCCCTCTATTTTTTATTTGGGCAAATAATTTAATGTCATTTATCACAATTTGTCTCTGCTCGAGTTCTCTTAATTCTTTGTTATGGATTAATTCAGATGTAAAATCTCCAGATATTTTTGCATCTAAATAATCATACTCTAAAAGTTTAAACACATTCAAAGATAAAAGATGGTCTGGATTATCTCCAACGGCATATTCTCCTACAACGATTGTGGATAAATATATCTCAATGTTGTTTTCTAAAAAATACTCTAAATAATCGACTGTATTCTGGTGGTACTCGTCATCTGCTTTTAATAATCTTATACAAAAAGAATTATCAACTAGAACACTCCTTATTCCCTTCATATCCCTTCAGCTCTTAAATTATTTATCCAACCATCAACATTGGTTATCTTACTTAAATTTTCTGAAGCCTTACTAATTGCTTTATTCAAAAGCGATTTATTAAATACGGGATTGTAAGTTATATATTCTATTAATTCTAAATCAAATAATTTATTGTCTTCAAAACTCTTTTTTCCTCTCACTTTTAATCCGTAAACCTTATAAGTTCTCTTATCTCCTTCCATTATTTGTTCTTTGGTAGCAGATATAGTTAAATTACCATATTTAGAGTTACTAATATGTACATTGGGATTTTTACCACCTTCTTGATATATCTCTCCGTAAAGGTAAAATTCTCCTTCATAAAAAGGTGCGGAAACTATTTCAAAATTTGTTGAAGAATCAATGACTAAATTATTATCTTTTGATATAGAATTATTAAACTCTATTACTAGCCCTTCTTTTAAAACTTTCTTTTGGAATTTATCAATAATAGATTGACGTTTATAATCAAGAAAATCTAAATTATTTCTCGTTTTTATCTCATTCGTCAACCCATTAAAAAGTAATACAGCAGAAATAGGTAAAAAAAACTTGTGTTTTGCAGAGCCTTCCTCTAAATCATAAGAAATGTGAGGCCTATCTTTTTTTTCTTGTCGTGTCGGATATAAAAAGGATTCAATATCAGATATTAATTCCTTAACATCAGAAATATCAATATCCTTCGGGGATAAATTTTTATCCTTATTATCAATTCTTAATTCTATATACCCTTGTTCTTCCACTTTACTAAAATACAAATTTATTGATAAATATATACTTTACAAATTGTTCATAGGTTACACATTTTTAATTTTATACTAAAAATTTCGAACTAGGGTAAAAGTTGCACAAAAACCTTTTGTCCCACAATTAATTTTTCTTCATCAGCAGGATTGCTAAAATGCCCATGAACTTTTACTGTATTGTCCGATTCTATCATATCATTAATTAAATGAACTGTACCTTTTATCGTGTCATTGCTATTTATCATAAAAAAGGGTTGGTCTAATGCTATTTTAGAAATATTCGATGCCGAAACTTTCATTTCTACGTGCAAATGCGATTTATCTAAAACAGTAAATAAATGGGTGTCAGGAGTAACTTTTGTTCCGTTTTTAACATTGATTTTTACTACCGTTCCGTGTGTTTTGCTTCTAATACTTAAACGACTACTTGTTGCCGATAAAAACTGTTCATCATCAAAACCTATGGCTCTTATTTCTTCTTTTAAACCCATAAAAGTAGATTTAGCAACCAAATATTCCTTTTCAATAAACTGAAAATCTTTGTCTGATATGGTTTTGGAATCGTAGAGTTTTTGATTTCGTTCAAAATTCAACTTTTGCCAATCGTAATTCGCTTTTGCCGTTTTGTATTCTTTTTGCAAATGGGCAAATTCTGGCGATTCTATTTCAGCAATAACCTCTCCTTTTTTTACATGTTGTCCTTCTAAAACGGATAAATCAGTGATATATCCATTGGTTTTAGCAAAAATTTCTAAAACCGAAAATGGAGGAACATCTATTACTCCAAAACACTCAATATTTTGCGTAATTGGGGCGGACTCTTTTGCTTGTTCTGTCTCTACATTTTTTTGCGTTTCTTCCGCTGTATTTTCTTCTATTTTATCTCCACAAGCCATTAAAATGGTGCAGGTTAAAGCGATATATATTCTATTTTTCATGATTTCGATTTTAAAAATTAACAGTTAAGTAATTGTATTTAATAATAGATTGATTGTAGGTATTTAACATTTCTAGCTCACTAATAGCACCATCAATGATAACCGAACTCAACCGAATAAAATCAATGTGATTGATTTCGCTCAACTTCAGTTTTTGTTGTAATTGTTCAATACCCAAAAGCAATTGTTGCTGTTCTGTTTTTATTCCCTTTACATTACCCTCTAGTAAAGCAATAGTGTTTTGGAGGTTTAACAATTCATTTTCGAGTTTTAGTTTTAAATCGGTTTGATGATGTTGAGCTGCATGAATCTGTAATTGATTTTTTGTTAACTCATTTCTTTTTCCACCAAAAATTAATGGAATTGCTAATCCACCTTTTATACCTTGAAATCCACCCGTTTTTTCTAAAGTTTGATTAAAATATCCAATTTGAAAAGTAGGCTGATAATCGGAACGAATCACTTTTTGTTTTTGCTCCAATTGTTTTACCAGTAATTCATTTTCTTGAAACAATGTAGTACTTATTGGTTGATTTTTCTGGTAAGTTAATGGCTCCAATAAGGTATCTTTTAGTTGTACCTCTTTTAATCCTGATAAATAGAACAATTCGGTTTGAAAAGAGCTAAAACCACTGTAACATTGCTGAGTTTTTTGGAGAACACTATTTTGCAACTGTTTTATCATCAACAAATCGGAATAACTTATTTCTCCGGCATCAAACAACTTTTGCGATTGCTGTAACGATTGAGTTAACGCCTCGCTAATTTGACTGGTCAACTGATAAGCGTTTTTATAAAACAACCAATTGTAATAAGTAGATGTAATGTTGTAGATAACTTCTTGAGTTATTGTTTTGCTTTTTTGCGAAGCATAATCAACACCCAAAACAGCATAATCTTTTCGTTTTTTAATGCTCCACGGACTACCAATATCTTGCATAACTTCTAGATAAGTATCGTTAGTAGCACTATTTATTTGACCATGTTGCACACCAAACTGTAAAGGACTTACAACATAGGTGTTTCGCTTTTCACTCTCCCATTGCTGTTTCTCCAATTCAACCATTTTAACCTCAATTCGGTTTTGTTTTCCAGCTTCCAACAACTCCGATAAACCCACTTGATTTTGTGCTGATAACTCCGTGAATGAAGTCATTCCAATTAATAAAATTAATAAGGGTGTTACTCTTATGGTTTTATCTTTTTTCTTTTTCCCAAGCATAAAATATAAGGCTGGTAAAACCAATAAAGTCAATAATGTAGAAGTAATTAGACCCCCAATAACAACAGTTGCTAGTGGTCGTTGTACTTCTGCTCCATTAGATGTTGCCAACGCCATTGGCAAAAATCCTAACGAAGCAACTAGAGCAGTCATAAGCACAGGTCGTAATCGTGAACTTGAGCCAGCCAAAATCAATTCTTTTAACGAACTAAATTGTTTTAACTTTTCTAATCGTTTAAACTCATTAACCAACACAATTCCGTTTAACACCGCCACACCAAACAAAGCTATAAAACCTATTCCAGCCGAAATACTAAAAGGCAAGCCTCGCAACCATAATGCTAATATACCACCTATTGAAGCTAAGGGTACTGCCATAAATATAATGGCTGATTCTTTGATTGAACCAAAAGCAACATAAAGCAAAAACAATATTAATAATAGTGCCACTGGAACAACAAGTTGAAGTCGTTTAATGGCATTTTGTAAGTTCTCGAACTGACCGCCATATTTTATTAAATAACCAGGTGGTAATTTAATTTTCGCATCCATTTGTGTTTGAATTTCTTGAACCAACGAAGCAATATCTCTATCTCGAACATTTACCCCTACCGAGATTCTTCTTTTTGCGTCTTCTCTAGAAATTTGCATAGGAGCAATGTCTTCTTTAATGGTGGCAACTTCGGCTAATGCAATTTGTTTTCCATTGGCATCCTGAACAAAAAGTGTATTTAGCGACAAGGTTTGAATACTAGCCGAATCTAAACGAACTACCAAATCAAAACTTCGCTCGTTTTCATAAACCGAACCCGTTTGAGAACCTGCATAAGCTGTTTTAATCACATTATTTACATCATCAATATTAATATGGAACAGCGAAAGTTTTGAACGGTCTATCACTACGCTCAATTGTTTTAACCCTTCGGTTTGCTCCACCTTAACATCGCCAACACCATTTATGTTTTTAATTACCGACGCGGTTTGATCTGCCAATTCTTTTAACTGCTTCACATCTTCACCAAAAATTTGAATGGCAATATCTGTTTTTGCCCCCGTCATCAGTTCGTTAAACCTTAACTGAATGGGTTGTGAGAATTCAAACGAGGCGTGTTGAATTTCAGCTAACTTAGCTTTCATCTTATCAATCAATTCCTCCCTGCTTTTTGCATTTTCCCATTCGCCTTTTTCTTTTAAAATAATCATAATATCGGCATCTTCAATAGCCATTGGGTCGGTAGGCACTTCAGCTGTTCCAATTTTAGAAACCACATGTTTTACTTCCGAAAAATTTTCTTTTAAAATCTGCTCTGCATGAGTTGACGTAGCTATACTTTTTTCTAACGAACTTCCAGGTTCAACAGCCATTTGCATGGCTAAATCTCCCTCTTCGAGCGTTGGTATGAATTCTGAACCCATAGATGCAAAAACGACTATTGATAAAAACAAGGCTAGCACTGCCATTGATAATACCTTTTTTGGATTTTTTAAAACAAATGCCAAACTCGGAATGTATCTTTTTTGCAAAGCTGTTACAATTTTGTCAGAAAAGGTTTCTTTATTGCTAATCGTTTTATTTAAAAACAATGCTGAAGCAACAGGTACATAGGTAACGGATAATAACAATGAACCTAAAATAGCGAAACTTACGGTTTGAGCCATTGGTAAAAAGGTTTTTCCCTCAATGCCTTCCAATGTAAAAATGGGAACAAAAACCACCAAAATAATTAATACTCCAAACGCTGCTGTATTATAAATCTGACCACTCGCTTCTTTAATTTCATTATTCATTTGTAATTTAGAGAGTGTTTTTCCTTTATGGTTTTTATGGAGAACATGCAAAACTCCTTCAACAATAATAACTGCTCCATCTACAACAATACCAAAATCAATTGCTCCTAACGACATTAAATTGGCTGATACTCCAAGCAAGTGCATTAAAATTAATGCAAACAACATGGAAAGAGGAATAACAGAGGAAACGATTAGCCCTGCTCTAAAATTTCCTAGAAACAAGACCAGTACAAAAATTACGATTAAGCCACCTTCAACCAAGTTTTTTACAACCGTTGAAATGGTTTTTCCAACCAAAACCGACCGATCTAAATAAGGATATATTTCCAACCCTTCTGGCAACGATTTTGTAATCAGTTCCATTCGTTGGCGTACATTATTTACCGCTTCTGACGAGTTTGCTCCTTTAAACATCAATGTAATTCCACCAACTACTTCGCCTTTTCCGTCCATGGTCATTGCTCCGTAGCGTTTTGGGCTACCCAAACCTACAGTTGCCACATCTTTTATCCGAATTGGACTCCCATTGTTTTTTATTACGATGTTTTCGATGTCGGAAAAATGCTCCGCTCTACCTTCAATTCTAATGTAATAAGCATTATCGCCTTTTTCGATATAACTACCACCACTATTACTGTTGTTGGCTTTTAAAGCTTCCTCCACTTCATTTATAGTGGTGTTAAATGCCATCAGTTGTTGTGGATTTACACTAACCTCATATTGCTTTACTTTACCGCCAAAGCTACTCACCTCTATTATACCTTGTAAACCTGCTAATTGTCGTTTTACAATCCAATCTTGGATGGTTCTTATTTCCATAATATCGAACTTGCTCTCATAACCCGATTTTACTTGTAAAACATATTGGTATATTTCACCTAAACCTGTTGTAATAGGCATCATTTGAGGAGTTCCAAATTCTATAGGAATTTCTTCTTTAGCAATAGAAAGCTGCTCGGCAACAAATTGTCGGGCTTTCATAATGTCAACGTTATCTTTAAAAACAATGGTTACTACCGACAATCCATAACGAGAAATACTCCGTACTTCAGTTACATCTGGAATGTTGGTAACAGCCATTTCAACTGGAAAAGTGATGTATTTTTCTACCTCTTCGGCAGCTAATGTTGCTGAAGTTGTTACCACTTGTACTTGGTTGTTTGTGATGTCAGGTACTGCATCAACTGCAATATGTTGAAGCGAATAAATTCCGCCTCCCGTTAATGCTAATATCATTATTAGCACTATCAACTTATTCTTGAGCGAATAAGCAATTATTTTTTCAAACATGTATTGTGATTTTAATTAAACTTAATTGAGACCCTTTTTATAAGGGAAAAACAATTAAGCAACTGGAGGAGGTCGAACACCCCAAGATGTTCTAATACCAGTATCTAAATCAATGGATTCATTAAAAATGAGTTGCTCAAATTTATGAAGAGAACTCTCAAAAATAATAGATTGAACATCTAACGAAAAATACTTAAAGGGAGAAATAAGTTCTTTAACAACATTAAAATCTAAATTAATGTGATGGTGTTGAGAAACAAAATCTTCCATTTGACCATCTTCGGTAAACTCATGAAATGCCAATACCAATAACCCAAAAGGCAATGTATTTTCTTTCTCATGAAACTTTTGGTCTTCAAACTCGCTCAATTTTTCTTCATGAACATGAGGAATAATATTGTGAAGCAATACTACAAAAGCAGCAAAAAACAAAAAACTATATCTTATTGATTTTAACATCAATACAAAGTTAACAAATTAATAAACACCTTTATTGAGATAATGAATAATTACATTTAATGCTTCCTTTTTTTAGTAGGATAATTAAAGATAATGCTGGTTAAAATAGGTACAAAGAAAATTGAAGCAGTAAGAATAGAAATACCCGCATCAGCGTAATGACTAGTTAAAAATTTTGTCATTTCTGATTCAGGATAAAAATGCTCATAAACAGACAAGGTTAATTTGGTTCCAAGTATCGCTATTACAATAAAAGCAGCCGTTTCTAGAAAAGGATATCGTTGCATTAATTTTACAAACCATTGAGCAATATAACGCATGGCTAAAATACCTATAAAAACTCCAATACAAACCAAAATAATATTTGGAGTAAATGCTACGGCAGCAAAAACATTGTCGATTGAAAAAGCCATATCCATTAACTCTACCATAAATACCGTTGCCCAAAAATTACCAATTGTTCCAACAGTAACTCTATACAACCAATTGCTTTTTTTGTCAAGTAAATCATCTTTTTTCGTTTTGGTTTTCTTACCTTTCCAATAATCAAAAACTATAAACAATAAATACAGTCCTCCCAAAGGTTTAAGCCACCAAATTTGAATTAAAAGTGATGCAAAAAGCATGGCAATTCCTCTAAAAATATAAGCTCCCCATATACCATATTTTAAGGCTTTTACTTTTTGGTTTTCTGGTAAATCCTTTACCATTGTTGCTAGTACAGCAGCATTATCAACCGATAGTAAACTTTCGATAATAATTAAGTTTCCAACAATTGCCATCGAGGCATAAGGATTGTCAATAATTTGTTGAATTAATTCGTACATTATGGTTGGATTTAGGCTATCAAAATTAATTAATATAGCAATCATTATTTTAAATTGATATATAATTAATCATAGGCTGCTACATGCCGTTAAAACTTAATTACCTTTGCAACATGAACGACCTGAATCAATTTTTCGAAAAGCTTACAACAAGTACCAAAAACAACTCTTTTGTAAAAATAACATTGAGCAAACCAGCTTTTAAAAGCGATGGTTTGTTGAATATCTATATTCGTCAAATAACTTTAAAAGAAGAGCAAGTTTTTTCTTTTACATACCACTACCAAACCAACGACCAAGTCAAAAATTACAGCTTAGAAGAAGCCAAACAAGTACTTACCGAATTGTTGGGTCAGAAATTTAAAATTGCCACCTTGTTTACGTTGGAAGAGGATTTTACCATACAATTTTCTAAAAAAGGTAAAACAAGCACACGTAAAACTGCTCCAAGTTTTGAGCAAAAACCACCTGAAAGTCACGATAAACCAAAGGCTAAAAGAGCCAAATTGGGCCAATATTTGTTCTTGTTGGGTGTTACCGACGAAAACGGTACGGTTATTCCTAAAATGGCAGATAAGTTTAAACAAATTAACAAATACCTCGAAATTATTGATGGCTTATTAAAAAACGCCAATTTGCCTAAAACTATTAAGGTGGTGGATATGGGTTCAGGAAAAGGATATTTAACTTTTGCTTTGTACGATTTTTTGGTGAACCAACGAAAAATGGAAGCAACCATTATTGGTATTGAAGCACGACAAGATTTGGTTGATTTTTGTAACAAAACAGCTCAGGAATGTGGTTTCGAAAATTTGAAGTTTGAACACAAAACCATACAAGAGTTTAATACTAAAAAGATAGATATTTTAATTGCTTTACACGCCTGCGATACAGCCACTGATGATGCTATTTTTAAGGGAATGAAAGCCAATGCTACATTGATTGTTACTGCACCCTGTTGCCACAAACAAATTCGCCAACAATTAAAAGGCAAAGAGCAACAAAACCCTATTTTAAAGTATGGTATTTTTAAAGAACGCCAATACGAAATGGTAACGGATACCTTGCGAGCTTTAATTATGGAAAAACAGCAATACGATGCTCATATTTTTGAGTTTGTATCGAACGAACACACGCGTAAAAATGTAATGTTGGTTGGCACAAAAACCAGTAAAAAAGCAGATATTGAAAAACTTAATTCAAAAATTGAAGAGATTAAAAAAGGGTTCGGTATAGACGAACATTATTTGGAGAAATTACCTTTGTAATTATATATGAAAGTACGTTTGATTTTAATCATATTGTTTTTTTTGTTGTACAACGCTTGTTCTGCACAATATGGCTATATTAAAGAGGAGTATTCTATTTATATCGGACGAACAAAGAACTATAGAAAATCTATTTTTAAAAGAACAAAACAAAAAGTAGGTTTTGAAAAATATTGGGGTGGAAATTTAATTGAAAAAGGTGAGTATGGGGAACGTTGGGGAAAAACCATAATAACTAAGGATAGTAGTATTATGGATGTTTGTGGTCAAGATTTTAGAAAAATTTATTTTATCGACTTCTTCAACTATGATAAATCCCAAAAATTAATCTCAGAGAAAAGAATCTATTATAAAAATAATTTACCTGAAAAATTACAACGATACATTATCTATTCATACAATGAACTTAACAAATTAGACACTGAAACATGGTATGATAAAGATTCTTTAATTTATCATTATGAAAAAAATATTTACAACGAACAGGGTATTTTAATAGACAAAGTTGATTCATCAGGCTATTCATATAACCAATATCCAGATGGGTCATTAAAAACCTCAATCTCATATGATTCTCTCAATCGTGTTATTGAGTTGATAAGATTTTATGAAGGTAAACAAACATATCGTGAAGAATATATTTACGATTTTGACAGAAAAACAACTCTTCATTATGATAATAATAATAAACTAGAAAGTGTTGAAGAGTTTGAAGGGTTTAAATATAAGCCGAAATGGAAATTATATCTTAAAATAAATAGCTATTTAAATCGAACCGAGTACAAAGGAAGTTTTTTTAGAGTAAGAAAAGAAAAACATTTTTTTAATGATGATTTAGATTATATTGTAAAGTATAAGTACAAGAATTACCATAAGAAACCTTAAACCACTTTATACATTTTTCCAGGTAAGGATTTTACCACATTTTTAAACTCCATTTCTAGCAAAAGCGCTGCAGTTTTGCTCATGGGTAATTGAGCCGTTAAGGCTATATTGTCAATAGCCATTTTATCTTGTTGCCGAAGAATGTCAAAAAGCAATTTCTCTTCGCTTGTTAATTCAACAAACAACTTGGTTTGATTTAGCTTTACCGTTTCCTCAGCTTTCCAACCCATAATGTATTCAATGTCTTTTACCGACTGTATTAAATGAGCTTTATTCTGTTTTATTAGTGCGTTACAGCCTTCCGATTGAGCATCTGTTATTCTACCTGGCAAGGCAAAAACATCTCTACTATAACTATTGGCTAGCTCTGCAGTAATTAAAGAGCCACCTTTATTACTCGATTCTATTACAATGGTTAAATCCGACAATCCTGCAATTATTCTGTTTCGTTTTGGGAAATTCTCTCTATCAGGATTAGTTCCACTTCTAAACTCAGAAACTAGTCCACCGTTTTCTACCATTTGATTTGCAGCAGAAGTATGAACAGCTGGGTAAATTCTATCCAAACCATGAGCCAACACACCTATGGTTGGTAAATTGTTTTTTAAAGCAGCTTTGTGGGCACAAATATCAACACCAAACGCCAATCCACTAACAATTAAAGGTTTGTGAGGAGTTAAATCTGCCATCAATTTTTCGCAAAAATCCTTGCCGTAATCAGTTGCATTTCTAGTTCCAACTATGCTAATTACTTTTTGACTGTTAAAATTAAAATCGCCTTTAGAAAAAACCACCAGCGGACCATCTTCGCAATGGGTTAACCGTTTCGGGTAACCATCTTGTAAAAAGGAATGTGCTTTTATGTCATTTTTTTCAATAAAATTCAATTCATGTTCTGCTAAGTTTAAAGCAAAATCTTTATTTTGAATAATGTTTTGAGCATTTACAGCGCCAATTCCGGGTATTTTTTCTAAGGCCGATTTTTTTTCACTAAAAATTTGATTTGCTGAACCTGTATAAGCAATCAATTTTTTAGCAGTAATACTTCCAATATTTGGAATGGCTGTAAGTGCAATGTAATATATTAAGTCTTTATCCAAAAGCATTAATTTAGAATGGTAAAAATAATAATTAGATTTACAGCTTAAAAAAGAACTTTTTTTCTTTTAGAATATCCTATCATTTATGCAAAAATGCTGTGTAATAATTCCTTGTTATAACGAATCAGATAGGATTCTAAAGGAAGTATTTTTAGCTTTTGTGAACAAAAACCCTGCTATTGATTTTCTTTTTGTTAATGATGGAAGTACCGATGATACCGCAGAAATACTTGAACAACTAAGTGAACAACATAACCAAATTAATTTTTTAAACTTAGCCACAAATCAGGGGAAAGCTGAAGCTGTGAGAACTGGTATGCTCCATTGTAAAAAATTGAATTACAATTATGTTGGTTATTGGGATGCAGACCTCTCTACACCTTTGAGTGAAATCGTCCGTTTTTTAACTTTTTTTGATGGGCAAATCCAATTTTTGATGGGGTCACGATTAAAAAGATTGGGAGCAGTAGTTGAACGTACTAGATTCAGACATTTAACAGGTAGGGTGTTTGCGACATTTACAAGTATTATTTTAGACTTACCAGTTTACGACTCGCAATGTGGAGCAAAAATATTTGATGCTTCTTTAATTGATAAATTGTTCAATGAAAAATTTATTACTAAATGGCTTTTCGATGTTGAACTATTGGCTCGTTACCAATTGTTGGTTGGTAAATCATCCGTTTTAAATAATGTGTTGGAAATACCCATTTTAGAATGGAAGGAAGTAAAAGGATCGAAACTAAACTTTATGGCTTTAATTAAAGTTCCTTTTGAACTTTGTAAAATAAATAACTACTACAAAAAACAAAGGGTAGATAATGTTTAATCAGTTATTTAAAACCGTGCTACACTTTTTAAAGCAACACAAATACTCGTTGTTGTTGGTTTTAATTATTTTAGGTGTTCTTTATCCCATTAGCTTTTTCATGTATATCCCAAAATGGGATAACATTAATGGGTATTTGCCTTACCGTTTTTTTATTAGCGATTATCTTTGGAATGGACACTTACCCTTATGGAATCCGTTTCAACGCTTTGGTTATCCTGGATATGCTGATTTACAAGGCGGATGTTGGTATCCAGTTGTTTGGTTTCTAATGTTGTTCGGAAAGTACGACATTACTTCGTTAATGATAGAGTTATTAATTACTTTTTTAGTTGCTGGATTAGGAATGTATAAGTTAAGTTGCTACATTCATCAATGTAAAAAAACAGCCTTTATTTTAGGCTTAAGTTATGCCTTGAGCGGGTTTATGGTTGGTTCGTCTCAATTAATGGTATTTTTAATTGGCGTTGCTTGGCTTCCTTGGTGCATTTTGTATTTACTTAAGTTTTTTAATACTTTAAATTACAAATATGTGTTAGCTACGGCGGTTTTTGTGGCTATGCAAACTACTGGTGCAAGTCCTGCCTATACTATTATACTAGCTTATATATTTGTTGGTATGTTTATCTACTTTTTCTGGAAAAACAGAAGCAAATTTATATCCATAAAAAAGGGTTTTTTAGGTGGTGTTTTTTTAGTTTTCTCACTATTATTACTTTTATTACCCTATATCCAATCATTTTTAGAGTTTTTACCTTATTTCAACCGTGGTGAGAAATTAGAGTATCAAGCGTTTTTGATTGAAAACCCTTTTGTTTTTGCTGATTACTTCTCTTTTATTTTACCTTATACTGTTATTTCAAATTCAGAATGGTTTAACATCACCGATTTATCTCTTCGAAATGCCTACATTGGAATAATAGGGTTTATAGGGTTTGTTTTAACATTGCTTCAATACAAAAATCGAAATAAATATTACTTCCCACTAATAATCTGTATCTTCTCATCATTAATTTTTGCCTTTGGGGGCGAATTTTTTGTTTACAAATATGTGTATCATTTGCCCGGTTTTGGTTTATTCCGACATCCCTCTTTTTTTAGGGGCTATGCCATGTTTTGTATGCTTATTCTTGCAGGTTTTTCGCTGAAAAGAATTGTTCAAACTGGTGTTGTTTCAAAAACAGAAAAAGGTGTTTTTTTGATATTTGGATTATCTTTAATCATTCTTACTTTTTTTGCTTTCTCAAAAACCACTGTGGTTCAACTGCAAGAAACGTTTAACGAAATTCTATCTTTAAAGGAGTTTTCAACCAATTCATTTTACAGCCATTTTATTATAAATAGTATAGTTTTAGTTGTTATAATTTGGTTTAGTTTCTTAATAAAATCAGTGTTTAAATTTTCAGTGTTTACAACACTAGTTATTTTTATCATTTTAGATTTATGTATTCAAACCAGATTAAGTGCTCCATCAACACTACATTTTAATGTTAAGTATAAAGGTGTAAAAGAATATTTCGTTAATCTGCCGAACGAGATAAATCAAGAATACAATCATTTTGCATTTAAACATTTAAATGATACACAAGGCTTAAAAACTACAGATGGATTTTGGCAAAACATTGCCACATTTAATAAATGTATTTCAAGTGTAGCTTACAATCCCCTGCGTTTTAACAGCTTTGACGCCGCCATAGAAAATGGTGTGTTGGATAGAAATATGGAAAATGAATTACTATTTTTTCCAACAAAAGAATTTAAAGGTAACGATACCTTACAAAAAGGGTTGATTTGGGCAACACCAACAAAAATTAACATTGTTGCTGGAAGTACTTCAATTAATAATGTAACTGTAGGTTATAATAGTTTTTCTGCAGAAGTTAAAAATTCAGCAAACGAATCACAATGGTTGATTTTAAATCAAAACTACCATCATTTATGGACGGCATATTATAACGAAGAAGCGTTACCAGTAAATAAGGTTAATGAAATGGTGATGGGTATTGAAATACCAAAAAACAGTAAAGGTAAAATTCGATTTGAATACAGTTCTCCTTTCCTAATTTATTCAGCATTAATAAGCTTTTTAAGTTATTTAACTATTTTCTTGTTGTGGCAATTTGGTTTTAACAGAAAACCGATTGTAAAGGAGAACTAGAACAATAAAGAGCACAGCTAAAGTATTGTATTCAACAAATAAATTTAAATTTTCGTGAGGTTTATAATTGGTTAATTTGGAACCAAGTTTAAATAATTTCCATGATAATGTTGTAACAGCTAGAAGTAAGAGTATGTTCTTCCAATTCATTAAATACTTAAAAAAGGGTTTATTAAACTGAATAACTTCGTTTAAAATTTTTCCAAAAATTGGAAATAATATTAAGTAAGGAAGCGTTAAAACCCTACTCTCTTCGGCATATGCAGAAAGTATTACCATAACGAAATTGATACCAAAGGTTATCCAAAATGCGTAAAACAATTTTGATTCTGAGGGTGAAACCTGATGTTTAATTCTATAATAAATAATTAAAAAAATTGGAAGAAGATTAACAGAAATAATTGACATAAGCGTTTGAATAGTATGTTCAAAATCTAGAAAATTTTTGTTTTTGTAATTTAAAAATTTTTCAGAAATCCAAATTTTTGATTCATTGATAAGCTCTGGATTCATTTTATAGAACCAAGACAAATAGCCAATATAAAACAAAACAAAAAACAGTCCAATAACCCCTGCTCTTATTATTTTTAATTTTTCCTTGAGTACATTCTTAAAATCTATTCCCATAAAAAACAACATCATTCCTGGTAACAATAAAAAAGAGGTCTCTCTGGTAATTATTGCTAGTATAAAATTTACAACAAACATTATTAGTCTTTGTTTAGCTAAAGCAATAAACGAGATTAAAATAAATACATATTGAGCTGGCTCGTCTACTGTTGCTATTGGAATAAAATAAGCTAACAGTATTGAAAAACTAAAGAAATAAGCAACTACACTTAAAATAGCAATTTTATACCGAAGTTGATACAAAAGAGCCAAATAATACACTAATAAACCTCCTAAAAAAAGGAGAAAAAAATTAACATATACATAAGACAAGCTAATTCTTAAATTAAATGCTTGTGCTAATTTTTCGATTAAAAATACCGTTATAGGTCTTTTTTTATTTTCTAACAGATAGTGGTGATAATCAACAGCCCAGGGCAAAAATCCATCCGTAACAATAAGTTTATCATCTTTTGGGTGGTTAGCATCAACATAATTAACCATCGTATTTGTACCTGGTAAAATATGAAGACAAAAGCTAAAGAGAGTTAATCCCAAACAGATTAATACGGCTCCAGCTATTTGTTTAATTGAAATCACTCTAATTTTTTATGCAATATAATGTAATTTATACATATAAAAAAGGGTTTGAAGATATCTTCAAACCCTTTTAACTAAGCTAAATTAATGTCTTACTGAACAATAATTTTAAGTACATCTACTCCATTAGTAGAAGTGATGCTTACAAAATAAACACCTTTAGCATTCTCTCTCAAATCAATTACTTGATTATTACTGTTGATGTTGTTTTTATAAACCACTTTACCTTGTAAGTTGATTACTTCAATGGTTGCTTTTTCAATATGTGTAGTACTTACAGTAAACAACCCAGTAGTTGGATTTGGATAAACAGTAAAGCTTGGCGCAGAAGTAATTTCATTAACACCAGTACAAACAGTAAATGTTACATTAATGTTATCATTATACGTACACGTGGTTGAAAAATCAATCATATTGATAGTAATGTTATAGGTACCATTACCACCTAAACTAGCAGTATCAACTGTAATTGATGGAGTAGATTCGGTTGTTGACCAAGTCCATCCATAAGGGCCTCCTGTTGGAGCATTTAAGGTTAATGACTGACCTGAACACAATGTAGTATCAGCTCCTAATTCTAACCCGATAGGCATACAAGGAGGCGTCATAAAAGTATACGGTCCAACCCAAGCACTAGAGTCTGTTCCACAATCAGCTTGTACATAGTAATCATAAGAAGTAGCAGGCATTAAACCATTTAATAAATATGGTTTTGCTGTTACATGTTCAGGGGTACCTGTTCCTAATGTAAAACCTTGGAAACCCCACTCAATATTCCATTCTGTTGCTGTTCCATTTTCTGTCCAATCTAACATAGCTGATGTTTGTGTAATGTTAAATGCCGTTAAGTTTGATGGTAAAGAACAAGGAACCGCTTCTTTTAATGTTACATCATCAACATAGATTCTAAACATATCAGCATCACTATAGTTATGAAAACCAATAAAATAAGAACCAGAAGTTGCTGGTGTAAAAGTTGCATAAGCAGTATTGTAGGTAGTATTTGTCAAAGTACTATCAAAAAGCAAAGTAGTCATACCTGCAACATTTTGAGCAGTACCATACATCACTTTTAATTTTTCTGGAAATGAAGATCCAGCAACAGCATAAGCAAAAGATAATTCATATGTTTGTCCTCCAACTAAAACCAATTCAGGAGTAAACGACCAATCGTTTGCAGCTTGAGCTGAATTCCATCTAACTTCCATAGAATTAGGAGCTGAATTTGCAAGATTTGAACCTGTTACCCAAGTGTAAGCATCAGCATTTACGTTGTCAACAATCCATCCGCAAGGTATTGCAGGAGTTGAAACTCCATCAAAATTTTCTGTCCAAGGGAAAGATGAGATAACAGGAGCAACACAAGGTGTAGTGAACGTAAACGGACCAGCCCAAGTACTCGTTCCTGATCCTCCACAATCTGCTTGTACATAAAATTGATAAGATGTGTTTGGAGATAAACTTCCTAAATTATGAGGGTTAGTCATTGTTCCTGTAATTGTTGGTGTTCCCGTTGGAGTAAACCCTGCAGTATCCCACTCTATATTCCATGTTCCTGCTGAACTTGTCCATCCCAAATCTACCGAAGTAGCTGTTAGGTTTAATACAGTTAATGATGTTGGAGCAATACAAGCAGGGGCTTCCTTTATTTCTACCTCATCAATAACATTTGCTCTTCCATAATTGTTTATTCCTTCAAAAGCAACTTGATAAGTAGCTGATGGATTAGGTAATAGAATTGTTTTCTTCGTCCAAGTAGCAACATTGGTAGAATCGTGTAAAATTTCTACCCAAGGGTCTGTTGAGCTAATTCTATAATAAACTTTTAATCTATTTTGATCAGGCGACCAAAATTCTTGTCCATAGTAAAAACTTAATTCTGGAGTAGTTAAAGTAGTTAAATCAAATGTTGGACTAACTAATTTAGTAATCGGAGAATTTGTTCCACTCATACTCACAAATCTTGCATTTCTTGTTCCTGCTTGAGCAGTAGTAATTCCACCACCACCAGCACCTGTAGCGTAAGTCCAGTTTGATGTTCCTACTACTTGTATTTGAGACCAACAAGATAAAGAAGTACTTGCGGCTTCAAATCCTTCAGTAAAAGGAACAGCCATTACACTACAAGGAGTTGTAAAAGTAAATGGTCCAGCCCAAGTGCTTGTACCAGCACCTCCACAATCTGCTTGAACATAAAATTGATATGAAGTATTTGGAGATAAACCTCCTAAGGTATGCGGATTAGTGGTTGTTCCAGTAATTGTTGGTGTTCCCGTTGGAGTAAACCCTGCAGTATCAAACTCAATGTTCCATGTGCCAGCTGAACTTGTCCATCCTATACTTGCTGTAGAAGCAGTTAATGCAGAAACATTCAAACTAGTGGGCATAAGACAAGATGGAGGCGCAGGAGGAGTGAAAATAAATTTCTTTCCTACTAGATTAGTTGTGGCTGATATACCATTGTTTGCGGTTGCATTTGATGCAGTTGAACTTGCAGCAGGAGTAACACTTAAAAAAGTTGCTGTTCCGTTAATCCCAACTGATGCTGTTAATGTTCCAGCATTTGCCATAGTTGGTCCATAAATAAACTCAATAACATCAGTAGTTTCGTTTAAACGGATTTTATATGATGCAAATAAAGTTGAACTTGTAGTTCCACTACCACCTATATTAATAGAGTCCCAACCAATTTCAAAAATTCTGTTAGGGGCGACACCAGATACTGCGTACTGAATAGAACCAGTATTTCTATGATTATCATCCCAAAAAGGAGCAATGAGTGGTCGTTGCGTAGCTGTATTTCCTAAAGTATTTGTCCAAGGAGAAGCAGCAATGACATTTCCTAAACGAATAAAACCGTTGGTGTTGATGCTAAAATTAGTGTAAGTTACTCCTTCAAATTTAAAGGTAAAAGGTATGGTGATAGTATTTTGGCTACCATCATCTCCTGTTGCAGTAGAGACAGTTCCAACAACAGGGGAATAAGCCTCCGTTGATTCGCTAAAAGCATAATTGCCTGCTGGCTGCTGTGCTTTTAACCCCATTGTGCAAAAAAGCAAAATAGGTATCATTAAATTTTTGTAAAATTTTTTCATAGTTTTTTTATTTAGTTTATAATATGAATAGAATGATAAAATTCTTTAAAAAATTAATGAAAAATTATGATACTGAGCAGTTTTATAACAATTATTCGACGATTTGAATAATTATATCGCTGTAAAAACCCTTTTTACACGCGGAGAAATGGTGGCTAAAATCTCGTACGGAATGGTTTGAAGTAATTCCGAAATTTTTAAGATGGATGTTTTATCGTAAAACACAAACACTTCGTCATCTTCTTTGCAAGGCACATCAGTAACATCAAGCATTACCATATCCATACAAACCGAACCTATGGTTGGAGCAAGTTTACCGTTTACTTTCATTTGCCAATTTCCATTACCTAATAGTCTGCTCATACCGTCAGCATAACCAATAGGAATGGTGGCAATTTTGGTTTCTTTAACTGCCAATCCTTTTCTGCTATAACCAACAGTTTCACTTTTTTGAATGGTTTTTACTTGTGCAATTTTAGCTTTTAAAACAGCAACATTTTTTATGTGCTTATCGTGCTTAGCATCAGCAATAAAACCATACAACCCTATGCCTAAACGAACCATGTCATATTGTGCTTCTGGAAACCGTAAAGCCCCGTTAGAATTAAGCAAGTGTTTTTCAATTTTATAGTTAAACTGTTGCTCAAATTCCTTAAACAATTCATCAAACAACTTAATTTGGTGACGAGTAAAATTATCGTGTTCTGCTTGGTCGGAAGCAGCCAAATGAGAAAAAACACTTTCAATTTTGATGTTAGGATGCTTTTTTAATTGATGAATTAATTCTGAAACTTCGTTGGGGTAAAAGCCTAAACGATGCATACCTGTATCGAGTTTTATATTGATGGGATAAGCTTTAAATTTTTTAGGATGTTTCTCCAGTGCTTTTATAAGTGCTTTTAAAGAATGAAACGAAAAAATTACTGGGCTCAATTGATGTTCAATAATTAAATCAAAACTTTCCAACTCTGGTTTCATTACCATAATGGGCAATTTAATTCCAGCTTTGCGTAATTCTACTCCCTCTAAAATATTAGCCACACCCAAATAATCAACTTTTTCGGCTTCCATTATTTTAGAAACTCCTGTTGGCCCCAAACCATACCCATAAGCTTTAACCATTGCCATAATTTTGGTTGTGGGCTTCAATTTCGACCTAAAATAGTTCAAATTAGAAATCAAATTTTTAGTGTTGATTTCGAGAATGGTATCGTACTTTAGTTTTTTTATGGTTTTTTAATTTGAGATTTATTAAAACAATGCCTACAAAGTGGTTCGTATGCATCTGTTTCTCCTAAATGTACTAATTTTTCTTCGCTCGATATTCGATGTGAATGATGAGCTAACTCGCCACACTTTACACAAATAGCATGAACCTTGGTTACGTATTCAGCACAAGCCATTATGCCAGGCATTGGTCCAAAAGGTTTGCCTTTAAAATCCATATCCAACCCAGCAACAATAACCCTTACTCCACTTGCCGCTAATTGATTGCAAACATTTACCAAGCCATCATCAAAAAATTGAGCTTCGTCAATCCCTACTACATCTACATTGTTAGCTAGTAAAATAATGTTCGACGATGAAGGAACTGGTGTTGAATGTATTTCATTGGCATCGTGCGAAACTACTTTTTCATCGTCGTACCTAGTATCTATTTCGGGTTTAAAAATCTCTACGTTTTGTTTTGCAAATTGAGCACGTTTCATTCTACGAATCAACTCTTCGGTTTTTCCAGAAAACATAGAGCCACAGATTACTTCAATCCATCCTCTTTTTTGTGAAGGGTTTATGGCGTTTTCTAAAAACATGTGCTAAATATTGGTTTCAACAGCAAAAAACTATCGAATTCTTTTTTGTTAAATTTAAACTTGTCGAAGTTATGGAAATTGAACAATTACAACAAGAAATTAATGAAGTATTCACTAACAAAATAGTATGTTGGTTTTTAACAAAACCTTGACTGTTTTTTAAAATTCTAACTCCTTTTTCCTAAATTTAAACACTAATCGAAAAAACTACAAAATGGACAGCACTACAAATGCATTAAATTGGTTTGAAATACCTGCCACAAATTTAAAAAGAAGCAAAAAATTTTATGAAACTATTTTTGATATAGAAATGGTAGAAATGGAAATGGACGGAGCAAAATTTGCCATGTTTCCTTTTGAGCCAGGAACAGGAAAAGCATCTGGAGCAATTGCAGAAGGGGAATACCACGTTCCAAGCGGACAAGGTACATTTGTGTATTTAAATGCCAACCCTGCAATGGATAATGTTTTAGCTAAAGTAGAACAAGCAGGCGGAAAAATAGTTCAACCCAAATTTAGTATTGGTGCTAATGGCTTTTGTGCTTACATTATGGATACCGAAGGCAGTGTTGTTGGTATTCACTCAATGGGATAATTATAAAACTTGTTCTTTGTAGCGGTTTAAAACACCATTTAATTTGTTAATTTTATTGTCTGAAATAACTCTTGTTAAGTATCATGGAAATCGAACAATTACGTAAAGAAATCAATCAAATTTTAGCGAATATTACAGAGCATTCTGAGCGATTTACGGGCAAAGAGTATTTACCTTCTTTGGAAGTAAGTGTGTTAATGTCTAAAATTAACAAACTGCAGGAGTTGTCAGCTGTGTTAAAATATAAAATTCAACAAAAAGAAGAAAACAGGCGCTCTTCAAACAAGCAACCACAAGCCGTTGAGATTAAAGAACCCACTCCTATTATTGAAAAAACACCTGAGCCTGTTATAGAGGATACGCTTGAGCAAGAATTAAAAGCTGAAACTGAACAAGTTGTTGAATCACGACCAGTTGCCCAAGAAATAAAAATTGAAAAAACATCGCCAACAAAAACCACTAAATCGTCGGTAAGCGATAAGTTTTTACATACCCCTATCTCTTCATTAAAAGACGCTTTTTCGTTAAACGACCGCTACTTGTTTGCAAACGAATTGTTTAAAAAAGACATGGCATTATTCAACGATACTGTTAAAGCAATAGATTCTTGTAGCTCTCTAATTGAAGCTCAAGAAATTTTAACTAAAACGAATGCTACATTAAATTGGGATACTGAAAACGAACGTGTAATTAGTTTTTACCAATTGGTTGAACGTAGGTTTTTGTAAATTTTAACCACATAGAAACATAGCTTACTATGACCAAAAAAGAGTTTTGCAAGTTTCACATACTTCTCCCGATAAATCGGGAGAAACCTATTGTTCTCTCCTTTTTTATTTAACCTACTATATTGAACAAACTATGAAACTATGTGGCTAGCCCTTTCTTTTATAAATTATAACAAAATGAGTTAACTTGAATACTAAATCATTTTTCTTACTTCTAATAATCATTTTCACACAGCGTGTTGATGCTCAAAACATTGCTTACGCCAAACAAATTATTGACACCTTAACTTCTGCTAGTTTTGATGGTAGAGGTGTTGTAAATGATGGTGAAAAAAGAGCCGCTCAGTTTATTGAAAAGGAATTTACTCGATTAACCCTTAAGCCAATTAAAGATAATTTTATTCAGCCATTCAGCTACCCCATCAATACATTCCCGAACCTAACCACCGTTTTTATCGATAAAAACAAATTAACCCCTGGTGTTGATTTTTTAGTGATGCCAAAATCGTGTAAAATGGAAGGTAATTTTAATTTGATTTGGTACAACAAAGCAAATATTCCGACAAAAAAACAATTAAAGAAATTAGCTAACGAGCGCTTTTTTGAAAACAAATTTGTGGTAATCGACGATATAGATATTGCAGGTAAAGAAACTGAATTTGAGTTGCTAAAATCAAACAGTATTGGTGCTTCGGGAATTGTTTTATTGGAAAACGAAAAATTAACGCACAGCTTATCTACTAAGCTCGACGATTACGTAACGTTAAAAATAATGCGTAATTCCTTAAAAAAACAAGCTAAAATTTTATCTATTCATCTCGATCAACAATTTTTACCCAACTATCAATCGCAAAATGTAATCGGAAAAGTGGTTGGTTCTAAATACCCCGATTCTGTTGTAGTTTTTTCTGCACATTACGACCACCTTGGTAGAATGGGAAAAGGCGTTTATTTTCCTGGAGCAAACGATAATGCCAGTGGAGTTGCCATGTTGTTAAATTTAGCTGAGCATTACAGTAAAAATCAACCAGAAAAAACCATCGTGTTTATGGCTTTTGGTGCCGAAGAATCGGGTATTATTGGTTCAAAGTTATATATCGAAAACCCGTTGTTTCCACTCAATCAAATCAATTTTTTAATCAATTTGGATTTACTTGGAACGGGTGATGATGGTATTCAAGTAGTAAATGGCTCAGTTTATCAATCTCATTTTGATAAATTAGTAGCCATCAACCAACAAAAAAATTATTTAAAAGACATTAAAATTCGTGGTAAAGCAGCTAACAGCGACCATTATTGGTTCTCCGAAAAAGGCGTTCCAGCTGTATTTATTTATACCTTGGGCGGGATAAAAGCCTATCACGATATTGATGATAAAGCTGCTACTTTACCACTCACCGAATTTGAAGATTGTTTCAGGTTAATTACAGATTTTGTTAATGATTTGTAGTTAACTTTACACCATAAAAACCATTATTATGAGTAAAACAAAAACAGCAGAATCAACTAAAGCAATAATGACAGAAATAGTGTTGCCCAACGACACCAACACCTTAAACAACTTAATGGGCGGACGTTTGTTGCATTGGATGGATATTGCTTCGGCAATTTCGGCACATCGTTGTTGTAATCGAGTGGTGGTTACTGCATCGGTAAACAATGTTTCGTTTTCTCACCCTATCCGTTTGGGCGATATTGTAACACTTGAAGCCAAGGTTTCTCGAACATTTAACTCATCAATGGAGGTATTTATTGATGTGTTTGTAGAAGACCACCGAACTGGTGTTAGAAAACAATGTAACAACGCGATTTACACTTTTGTAGCAGTTGATCAAATTGGTAATCCGATAAGTGTACCTGAGGTAATTGCTGAAACCGAAGAAGAGAAAAAAAGATACGACGGCGCTTTACGAAGAAGACAATTGAGCTTAATTTTAGCTGGAAAAATGGACCCAAAAGAAGCTACCGAATTAAAAAAATTATTTGTTTAAAAATTGCCATTAAAAACAAAGTGATGGGTAGAATTTATATTGAAGACCAGACTTTTAATGGCATAACTTTTAGCGAACAAACAACCGAAGAGGTTAACTACCAAAACTGCACCTTTATTAATGTTGTTTTTACCAATGCTCATTTATCAAAAACGACTTTTACAACTTGTATTTTTAACGACTGCGATTTTAGCTTAACCAAAATAGGGAACACCTCTTTTAAAGAAGTAGAATTTAAAAATTGTAAAATGCTCGGCTTACGTTTTGATGAGTGCAATCCATTTTTATTGTCGTTTTCGTTTGAGAAATGCAAACTCAATTTGGCTTCGTTTTACAAATTAAAGTTAAATAATACTAGGTTTAAAGATTGCGACCTGCAAGAAGTTGATTTTACAGAAGCCGACCTAAATGGTTCTACATTTCACAACTGCGATTTGGCAAACGCAATTTTTGACCAAACAGTATTAGAAAAAGTAGATTTTCGTTCGTCATACCATTACTCCATTAATCCTCAAAAAAACAACATTAAAAAAGCAAAGTTTTCGGCTAGCGAATTAAAAGGATTGTTAGATAGTTTTGACATTATTATTGACTGATAACCTTAACTTTTTTAGTTATATTTGGGTAACCCAAATTTTAAAACTATGGCTACAGTTTCTTCAACCGACAAGAAAAAATTTTCTCAAAAATTATTGGAATGCCAAAAGAAAGGCTTGTTACAATACGGCAAGTATTTAAACGACCAATTAAAAACATCGGCAAATAAAGAATTGAAAAAACATTACCACAGCTACATTGAAGACCAAATTGTGTTAAACAATAAAAGAATTGCTGCCATTGATGCTAAACTAAAATAGTTGTCATCCTGAGCTTGTCGAAGGAAATTTTAAATTTAAAAACAATGAATACAACCGTAAAAAACATACTTGGAGTAATAGCTGGAGTAGTAGCTGGAGGCTCAGTAAACATGGGTATAATACTAATTAGTGGCTCAGTAATTCCTCCACCCCAAGGTGCTGATGTTACCACCATGGAAGGTTTAGAAGCAGCCATGCACTTGTTTGAACCCAAGCATTTTTTGATGCCCTTTTTGGCTCATGCCATAGGTACATTGGTTGGTGCTTACATAGCCGCGTTAATTGCCTCAACTAAAAAAATGTACTTTGCTTTAGGTGTAGGTGCTTGGTATTTATTGGGCGGTACTATAAATGTTTTAATGCTCCCTTCTCCAATGTGGTTTACTTGTGTTGATTTAATTGGTGCTTATATACCCATGGCGTATTTAGCGGGTAAATTAGCAATGAAAACCACAAACAAAGGATAAAATTTCCTTATATATGAAACAATCTGTTTTCTTTTTTTTATTTATTACTCTTTGTTCGACACTATATTGTCAGAATTTTGAAAAACAAATAATACATGTTGACACAATGAGTTGTTCAAATGATTCCACTGGAACTGACGGAGAATTTTCACAAATAAATATTTCATGCGTTTATGCCTTAGAAAATGGCTTTAATAGAATTTATAATCAATCTGGAGAATTAGCAATAGAAGGGGTTGTCACAAAAAAAGGTAAATACCCTCTGCGCATAGGGCAATGGATTTACTATAAAAATGGGATTATAAGTGAAATTATTACCTCCAACCATAAAGGTGTGATAATATCTGAAATTAGGTTTTATGATAATGGTAAATTACGTTCTAAAGAATTCAAATTTGGAAAAAACAAAGCGGTTAATGAATATTACTTACCTGATGGTGAGATTGTTAAGAATAAAGATGGTTTAGAGAGGTTTATATATATTCAAAACAAAAAGTAGTAATAATTTTGCCCAACAAAACTTATGAACCCAAAAGTTGATGAATTTTTAAACAAAACCAAAAAGTGGCAAAAAGAATTAGCGCTCTTGAGGTCCATTATTTTAGAATGTGGGTTGGAGGAGGATTTTAAATGGATGCACCCTTGCTATACGGTTAAAGGCAGTAACATTGTTTTAATTCATGGTTTTAAAGAATACTGTGCATTACTGTTTATGAAAGGTGTTTTACTAAAAGACACCGAAAATATTTTAATTCAACAAACAGAAAATGTCCAGTCGGGCAGGCAAATTCGGTTTACCAATGCTCAACAAATAATGGAGCTAAAACCCATTTTAAAAGCCTACATTTTTGAAGCCATAGAAGTAGAAAAACTGGGTTTAAAAATAGATTTTAAAAAGAGTACAGACCTTACCTATCCTGAAGAATTTCAAAAGAAATTAGATGAAAATAGTGCTTTTAAAACTGCTTTTGAGGCATTAACCCCAGGCAGACAAAGAGCCTACAACTTATATTTTTCTGCTCCAAAACAATCTGCCACTCGTGTAACACGAATAGAAAAATATACACAACAAATCCTTGATGGTTTTGGCTTTAACGATTGCACCTGTGGCTTTACCAAAAAGAAACCCAACTGTGATGGTTCGCACAAGCACATCGAGGGATTTAAAAAACCTTAGTACAGGTTTTAGATTAATTTCATTCCTTGCTTGACAAGGAAACCAGAAATTAAACTAAAATCAGTTTTAAAGCTGGATTCCTGCCTCCGCAGGAATGCTAGAAGAAAGATTTAGTAATAAGTTATATCGAACTCAGGTTAAATAATCAATTAATTTTTTAATTTCTAGCTACCAAAAACCACGTATTTAACAAATTTTCTTTGTTATACTGCATACGCTTTTTGGTTTCCCAATTAATTACCTCAGCACCAGAAGCAACAGCAATGGCTTGTCCTGCAGCAGTGTCCCACTCCATGGTTGGTGCAAAACGTGGGTAACTATCGGCACTGCCTTCGGCAACCATACACAGTTTTAACGAGCTACCTTTCGAAAGCATATCTACTTCGGCATGTATGGTTTTTTGTTCGTTCATGTACGCTTCCGTTTCTGGGCTCATGTGCGAACGACTACCAACTACTACAAAGTTTTTTCTATCTTGCTTTAAAGGAAGTTTGTTTGATTTTGCAATAAGAGTGATGAGTGATGGGTGTTGAGTGGAGGGGTTAGAGTTGCACTTAAAGGCTCCAATAGCCATATCAGAAAAATACAATTCTTCGGTTACAGGCACATAAATTACGCCCATGGTAGCTTCGCCGTTTTCAATTAAGGCAATGTTTACCGTAAACTCACCGTTGCGTTTTACAAATTCTCTAGTACCATCTAAAGGGTCAACCATCCAAAATTGTTTCCACGACTTTCGGGTTTCGTAAGCGGTTTGTTTCCCTTCTTCACTCAACACAGGCAAAGCAGTTTTTTCCAATAATTTAGCAATGGCCAGATGCGCATTTTTATCCGCTTGTGTTAAAGGCGTTCTATCTTCTTTCTGTTCTACAGCAAATTCCGATTCGTAAACGGCAAGAATTTCCTCTCCACCTTTTAAAGCTGCTTTAATAGCAGTCATCAATAATTCTTCTCTTGTCATTTTTTATTTTTCTAAATCGTAACTTACTTCTTTTTAATTCAAAAACACACCCCTGCCTCTCTCAAGAGGGGAAGCCAACGCTCATAGCCAACTTCGGACTTCCGTCTTCCAACTTCCATCTTCTCAATATCCACTTCCCGATGCACCAATTTTTTCAATCGGGTGCCAAGTTGTTTTCATTTCTACAAAATCTTCCATGTAATATGGATTGTTGTGTGTTGCATCATAAACCGCTGTAAAATCTCTTACCACCACTCGCTTTAAATTATCAACCGCTAATTTTTTTATTTCTAACGATTCTTTTTTATCACCACCAGTATAAAGCAGTGCATTTACATCCATGTGCGACGCCATGTGTGAACGCAACTCTTTTCTTGTTCCAGTTAAAATATTAATTACGCCACCCGGCACGTCAGATGAATTGATAACCTCTGCAAAAGTTATTGCACACAAGGGTTTGTTTTCAGAAGCCAACACCACACAAGTATTACCCGATGCAATTACAGGAATTATACTTGAAACTAACCCTATTAAACTCGTGTCTTCGGGAGCTAAAATTGAAACCACACCTGTAGGCTCTGGAACAGTAAAGTTAAAATGAGAAGTTGCCACTGGATTTACAGCACTAAATAGTTGCATATACTTATCGCACCACCCAGCATAGTAAATAATTCTATCAATAGAACCGTTTACTTCTTTTTCGGCTGCAGCTTTTGTAGAGCCTTGTTTCATCAATTCATCAACAAATTGTGCTTTTCTGCCTTCCAGCATTTCGGCAATTCTGTATAAAACTTGACTACGGTTGTAAGCTGTAGCACCCGACCAGCCATCAAAAGCAGCTCGAGCAGCAACTACTGCGTTTCTAAAATCTTTTCGCGACGACAAACAAATATTACCTAATGGAGTAAGTCCATTTTTAGGCGTGTAAAACCTCCCCGATTCTGTTCTTGGAAATTTACCACCGATATATATTTTGTAGGTTTTCAATATTTCTATTCTCATTATTAATTAGATAATTGGTTGATGTGATAATTAGCTAATTGTTTCAATTCACACATTTAATTTTGAGGATGAAACAATTTTATTCAGTATCTTTTTTATTTCTACTAATTTTTCAAGCAATTCATTTGAAGATGGGTATGATTCTACTTCGTTACAGAGAAACAACCAATATTCTAATTCATCAGCTTCTTTAAGTGCTATTTTTAATTTATGTATAAAATCTTTTTTACTTTCTGCATTTTGAGCCTCTTTAACATTCGCTCCAATCGAAGTTCCTGATCTCAAAATTTGATTCGCAATACTATATTTTCGAACCGCATCTAACTCCTCAGAATATTTAACAATACCTACTGCAAACTCAAAAGTTAATTTAAGAATAACATTATCTTTGTATTTTGGATTGTCTGTAAACTGCATCTTTTTACTAATTGGCTAATGAGATATTAAATTAATTAGCTAATGTTTGCTTTTTAGTTTTAGTTATTAATTTTTTAATTATGACATTATCAAATTAGCTTAATATCTCATTAAAACTTAAGGTACGGTTTCAATCCATGTAAACCACCTTCTCTACCAAACCCACTTTCTTTATAACCTCCAAATGGAGAAGTTGGGTCAAATTTATTATAGGTATTACCCCAAATAATTCCAGCTTTTAATTGCGACGAGAGGTTGAACAATTTAGAGCCTTTATCAGTCCAAACTCCTGCCGACAAACCAAAAGGAGTGTTGTTTGCTTTTTCAATTACCTCGCTAACTGTTCTAAATGTTTGAATCGCTAAAACAGGTCCAAAAATTTCTTCTTGAACAATACGATTTGATTGAGAAACATTGGTAAATAAAGTTGGTTTACACCAAAATCCTTTTTTTGGAACTGAGCAGTTGGATTGATACATTTCGCCACCTTCTTTTGCACCAATTTTTAAATAATTGTTGATGGTAGTTAATTGTTCTTTAGAGTTAATTGCACCAATATCTGTGTTCTTATCTAACGGATTTCCAACAATCAAGTTATCCATTCGGTCTTTCAATTTTCGTAACACAATACCATAGACGGATTCTTCCACAAACAAACGAGAACCCGCACAACAAACGTGACCTTGATTAAAATAAATACCATTGATAATTCCTTCTACTGCTTGGTCTAAAGCAGCGTCTTCAAAAATAATGTTAGCAGCTTTACCACCCAATTCTAGCGTTACTTTTTTGTTTGTACCAGCAACAGCATTTTGGATAATTTTTCCAACTCCCGTTGACCCTGTAAATGCAATTTTATCTACATCGTTGTGGTTAACAATAGCAGCACCTGTTTCGCCAGCACCAGTTATAATGTTTACCACTCCATCAGGCAAGCCTGCCTCTTGTATAATTTCTGCTAACTTCAATGCTGTTAATGGAGTTGTTTCAGCAGGTTTTAATACTACGGTATTTCCTGTTGCTAAAGCGGGAGCAATTTTCCAAGCAGCCATTAATAATGGGAAATTCCAAGGAGTAATTTGACCTGCAACACCTAACGATTGAGGTTTTCTGTTTGGAAAAGCATAATCTAATTTATCTGCCCAACCAGCATAATAAAAGAAGTGGGCTGCTGCCAACGGCACATCAACATCGCGAGATTCTCTGATTGGTTTACCACCATCCATCGATTCAATAACCGCAAACTCTCTCGCTTTTTCTTGAATCAATCGAGCAATTCGATAAATGTATTTACCTCTTTCGCTTGCAGGCATTTTACTCCAAACATCGGTATAAGCCTTTCTTGCTGCTTTAACTGCTTTATCCACGTCCTTTTCGTTGGCTTCAGCAATCATAGCAATTTTTTCTTCTGTTGCAGGGTTTATAGTTGGAAAATACTTGCCCGAACTTGGTTTTACCCATTTTCCGCCAATAAACAATTCGTATTGTTCGTTTAGCTGAATGTGGCTGGTACTTTCTGGTGCAGGAGCTAAATCCCACCCTGTATCAAAATTAATTTTTATCGTTTTTTTTGTCATTTCTTAATCTTTTGAAAAATAATCTTTCGATTGATAAACACCCGTTTGTTGTTTTACAATCTGCATTAACAAGTCGTTGGCAAGGCTACTTGCACCAAACCTAAACCATTGGTTCGTTAACCAAGCTGCCCCCAATGTTTCTTTTACCAACATTAAATATTGCAAAGCCAATTTAGCATTCGAAATACCTCCTGCAGGCTTCATTCCTACTTGTATTCCCGTTTTGTAGTAATGGTCTTTTATGGCCTCAAGCATTACCAAGGTTACTGGTAAAGTAGCTGCTGGACTAATTTTTCCAGTTGATGTTTTGATAAAATCTGCCCCAGCCTCAATAGAAATATCACTCGCTTTTCTTACTTTATCAAAAGAGCCTAATTCACCTGTTTCTAAAATTACTTTCAGTCGAGCGTTACCACACGCCTCTTTAATAGCTGCAATTTCATCAAATACAAAATTGTAATCGCCTTCATGAAATCTACCTCTACTAATTACCATGTCCACCTCTTCGGCTCCACCATCAATGGCAATTTTAGTGTCTAACAACTTAACCTCTAAACTCGATTGCCCACTTGGAAAAGCTGTTGCAACCGACGCCACATTGATACCCGAACCTTTTAAACATTGTTTAGCTGTTTTTACAAAATTGGGATACACACATACCGCTGCAACTGTTGGTAATCCTGGATAAGAATCATGCAAATGTTGTGCTTTGTTACACAATTGTTGCACTTTTCGAACTGTATCAGCACCTTCTAACGTGGTTAAATCAACCATGTTCAATGCCATTTTTAATCCTTGTAATTTTGATTCGTCTTTAATACTTCGACTGGTTATTCGATCAATCCTATCAATTATTCCAACTTGGTCTACAGTTGGTGAGGGATTGTTTGAATATTTTAATGTTGATTTTACCATTTTTATCAATTGAAGTTCAAATTTAAGGAAAACTATAGGGTTTTTGTTAAATTTAATTACCGACAAAAAAATTAATTTTTCTGTAACTAAAAGGCTAATTTTGTGTTACACATGAGTAAAATTCCAGACCATATCCATCCCGTTTTCGATTCTATTTTAGGACGAAAAGACAAACAAGCCTTATTGAAACAACAATCGGTAGTAATTTGGTTTACAGGTTTGTCTGGTTCTGGTAAAACCACTATTGCTATTGCCTTGGAGAAAGAACTCAACAAACGAGGTATTTTAACTCAGGTGTTGGATGGCGATAACATTAGAGCAGGAATAAACAACAACTTAGGTTTTAGCGAAAATGACCGTAAAGAGAATATTCGTAGAATTGCTGAAGTAACCAAATTGTTTTTAAACTGCGGCATTGTTACCATAAACTGTTTTGTAAGCCCAACAAACGAAATAAGAGAGCAAGCCAAAACCATTATTGGCGAAAACGACTTTTTAGAAATCTTTATCAATACACCTATAGAAATTTGTGAGCAACGCGATGTAAAAGGTTTGTACAAAAAAGCTAGAGCTGGTGAAATAAAAGATTTTACAGGAATAAGTTCTCCTTTTGAAGCTCCTACAAATCCGTTTTTAGATGTTAAAACTGCCAACAGAACGGTTGAAGAATCGGTGAAAGAAATTTTGGACAAGGTTTTAACAAAAATTCAACCCAAGTAATGTTTAGAAGGGTTTTTCTTCTGGTTATTTTCTGGTTATTTTCATTTTTTTCAAAAGCTAATTTTGCCGTGCCCATTCAACTACAAGATTCAATTGTGGTAGATACACTGCAAACAACTAAAGATTTACCCAAACGCAAACACGTACGTGCAAAAGCCATAATATTTACCGTGTTAACAGGTCCTTTAGGAGGGCATCGAGTATATTTAGGCACACGCCCTGGAGCACCTATTATTTATGCGGTAACATTAGGTGGTTTTGGTATTTTACCCGTTATTGATTTGGTGCATTTAATCTTTAAAAAAGACATCTCAACATTTGAACAAAACCAAAAAATTATCATGTGGGGTGGAGAGGATAAGTAGTTTAATCAATAATATCTTCTACAGCTATTAAAAAAATTTCAGGATTATTTTTGTTATTACTAAATTCAAATTTAACACCCGTTAAAGGTCCATTATAAGAAACTCCATTAACTTGCATTAAATGAGTCAAAAAACCACCGTCATTTTTGAGTTTATGTGCATTAATTGTTATAAGTGCTATTGTACAAATACTATCATTTTGAATAAAAATTGAAATATGTTCAGGATCTAAGTAGCCTCCTAACCAATAACTTGTTTCTAAACTTTCTGTCTTCTTCAACAACCGTATTAATTCAGTATTATATTCTAAGGTATTTGGAGAATATTCATTAAAAATTTTATTTGTGTTTTTGCAGTCAGGATCGGGATATTTTATATACCAGTATCCTAAAACAGCTAAATATAGAATAACGAGAGAAAAAACTAACCCAAGAGGAATTAATAAAATAGTATATATTATTTCCTCTATTTTTTTAAAATTCATAGTGAAATAAACGATGTTTTATAACTCTTATTGTAATGTATAAATCTTATGTTGCTAGGTAGTTTGGTATTTATGAAAATTAAAACCATAATTTTGCACCAACATGGTAAAAATAGGCGACATAGAATTGGGTGATTTCCCGTTACTTTTAGCTCCCATGGAAGATGTAAGCGACCCGCCTTTTCGTGCATTGTGTAAAAAACATGGTGCCGATGTAATGTACACCGAGTTT
Source organism: Flavobacteriales bacterium (assembly GCA_020635795.1). Lineage (NCBI taxonomy): Bacteria > Pseudomonadati > Bacteroidota > Flavobacteriia > Flavobacteriales > Flavobacteriales bacterium. The sequence goes on along the minus strand of JACJZD010000002.1, from coordinate 19,346 downwards.
ATATCATCCGAAGGATTGATTAGAGATGCAGCAAAAAGTTTACAAAAACTTGATATTTTTGAATACGAACGCCCTATAGGCATTCAAATTTTTGGTGGCGATATCGAATCAATGAAACAAGCCACCGAAATTACTGCTGCTGCAAACCCCGATATTATTGATATTAATTATGGTTGTCCAGTAAAAAAAGTGGTTTGCAAAGGTGCTGGCTCAGGCATTTTGCAAGACATTCCAAAAATGATTCGATTAACTGCCGAAATTGTTAAATCGACCAACTTACCCGTTACTGTTAAAACCCGTTTAGGTTGGGATGAAAACAGTAAGCACATTGTTGAAGTTGCTGAACGCCTGCAAGATGTTGGTATTAAAGGTATTTCCATACACGGACGCACACGAAAACAAATGTATAAAGGAGAAGCTGACTGGAGCTTAATTGCTGATGTAAAAAACAATCCACGCATGCAAATCCCTGTTTTTGGTAATGGAGATATCACTACTCCCGAAAAAGCGAAAGACTATAAAGAACGTTTTGGTGTTGACGGAATTATGATTGGTAGAGCGAGTATTGGCTATCCTTGGATTTTTAACGAAATAAAACATTATTTAAATACTGGCGAACATTTAACAAAACCAACTTTATTGGAACGATTTGATGCTGTAAGACAACATTTGGACATGGCTGTTGATTGGAAAGGAGAAAAACTTGGTTTGCTCGAAATGCGTCCACACTACAGCAATTACTTTAAAGGAATTCCTGATTTTAAAGAATACCGTACACAACTGGTTACACGAAACAGCTTGGAAGAAATAGATGAAGTGTTCCTCGCTATTAAAGAAAAATTTCTTGCAGAAATTTAACCGATGACTACTTTCCTTTATTCGCCTTTTTAATGTAAAGCTCTAGTGCTTTAGTCATTGATGGCGACTCTGGTTGTGGGGCAGAAATATCTATGTTTAACCCTGCTTGCTCGGCAGCGGTAGCAGTAGTAGGTCCAAACACAGCAATTCGTGTATTGTTTTGCTTAAACTTTGGAAAATTCTCAAACAATGATTTTATACCAGAAGGGCTAAAAAATACCAATATATCATAATTTACATCAGATAAATCAGATAAATCGCTGCAAACAGTGCGATACAATGTTGCAATTTTATATTTAATTCCATTTTCGTTTAACAAATCTGGAATATTTTGACGTAAAATATCAGCACTAGGCAACAAAAAATTAGCCTCTTTGTGTTTTTTTATAACCGTAATTAAATCGGCAAAAGTTTGTTGTCCGAAAAAGATTTTACGCTTACGGTAAACAATGTATTTTTGAAGGTATAACGCTGTAGATTCAGAAATACAAAAGTATTTAACCTCTTCCGAAACTTTAACACGCATTTCTTCAGCAATTCTAAAATAATGATCAACAGCATTTCTACTGGTAAATATAACTGCATCGTGTTCCTGTAAGTTAATTTTCTGTAAACGAAACTCTTTTGCAGGTACTCCTTCAACATGAATAAACGGCCTAAAGTCAACTTTAACTTTACACTGTTCTGCTAAATCAAAATATGGTGATTTTTCTGTTTCTGGTTTTGGTTGAGAAACTAAAACACTTTTTACTTTCAACATCTTCCTAACTTTTTGTTTATTAGTCGAATCAGCAATTTTAAGGGATAAAAAACTTCCCTAAAACGACCAATGGTAAAATTTCGAGCGTGCAAATGTACAAAATAATATATAATATAGAAAGATTGTTAGAAATTCCAATGGCAAAAAATCGTATAAACCTGATTAGCAGAATTAAACCAATTAATGGCAAAATTACATACATTAGTATAGCATTGCTATGAAAATCAGAAAAATAAATCAATGCCATAGAAGGCAACAATAAAATACCCAACACATAATTATACAACAATACATTGTAAGAATAGTAGGGAACCATTGGCGACTGTGCAAACAAAAAAGCAAGAATGGCGTTTGCCCCAAATTTTACTAAATAAGCTACAATTACACCAAGCATAATTATTGGAAACAACAGCGCATTGTAACTGTTAGGGTTTATTAATGTTGAAACAAAATAGATAAAGAGTGAGATAATAAACACATAAACAAAGAACAACATCAGGTTTACCCGATGAAAAAAAACCTTTTCTTCACGAACCACCTCATGAGCTGAATAACTGGAAAAAAGTGATTTGTAAATTTGTGTAAAACGTTTAGCTCCAAATGCTTTAGTAAATCCAAGCAACAATAACGCTGTTGTTAAAACAACAGATGGCCAAAAAGTTTCTGTGGTTTTTTTTAACGTAGGCTCAAAAGCAATTTTAGTTTCTGCAGCCGTTGTATTTTTCTTTGTTACAATTGCTTTTCTAATAGGAATAGCTGTAGTATTTCCTAATTGAAACGTACTGCTGTCAGTAACAATACTATCTTGAACTAAAGTGTCATTTTGAACTATTTGTGTAACAGGAGTAGCAATAGCTGTTTGAGGTGTCTTTTTTTTTTTGACAACTAACCCTGAGCTATCTTCGACTTTCATCAACTCTAACATAGGTTTGTTACTGTCTTTTTTTACGACATTAACAGAATCATTTTGTTGAGATATATTATGAAAAACAAGCATCTCTACAAAAATAGTTTATTTGCAGAGTATTGCAGAAAAAAAACAAGCTATTTATTTACAAAATATTGTGTTTCATTGCCTTTTGAATAGCTTCTATTTTGTTGTGTACTTGTAATTTTTTATAAATGTTTTCGATATGTTTACGCACTGTTGAAGGACTAATAACTAGATTGTCAGCAATATTTTGGTAGTTTAACCCTTTAGAAAGTTGCTCTAAAATCTCCACTTCTCTTTTGCTTAAAGCTATTTCTTCTAGTTGTATTTTATCGGTTGTCATTCGTTCGGGGAAACGTAATAAATTCAATGTTTTTAGGGCTATTGATGGAGTCATTGCCGCGCCTCCCTCCATAACTTGTAAAATACTGTTGTGCAATTCTTCTGGATTCGTTTCTTTTAACAAATAACCATCAGCACCAGCTTTAATTGAATTAAAAATATTATCGTCGTCATCCATTACGGTTAACATTACAACTTTAATGTGAGGATACTTGTTTTTAATTAATTCTGTAGCTCTGATACCATCCATTTCTGGCATTTGAATGTCCATTAAAATAACATCAATAACATGGTCGGCCTCTAACTTTCCAATCAGTTCAGCACCATTAGCACCTCTAAATTTAAATTTTAAATCGTCGAAAAACGAAATACGTTCTTGAATGGATTGAGCTAAAAAAGCATTATCTTCAGCAATGGCTATTTTAATTTGCATAATTTAATTTTTAATCAAAAGTACGCTCGAATACCATCTGAAACTATACGGCATTTAGCGTATCTTTCTTTAAAGTTAAGCTAATTTTCGTTCCTTCGCTAGGTTTAGATTCAATTCTTATGATGGTGTTGATTTTTTCTGCCCTGTTTTTCATGTTTTGTAATCCATTACCAGCACTTATTTTATTCCATTCAAACCCAATTCCATCATCAATTACTTCAATATTAATTTCGGAGTTTGTTTCGGTAATTTTAAGGGTGATTTTTGATGCTACGGAATATTTTATTGCATTATTAATGGCTTCTTGTACAACCCTATACAAATTAACCCCTTGAATAGCATTGAGCGAAAAGTTATTGTTTAATTGATTATCGAATTCAAATTGAATTTTTTCTTGAGCAGATTTAGCTTGTTCAATATAATTGTACAACCTCGATTTTAAATCGTCGAAGGTAATGTCGTCTTTATTCAACGCCCAAATGGTATCACGCAATTGTGTAATGGTTGTTCGTGTAAAAATTGAGATATCTACTAGTTTGTTGTTCAACTTTTCGTCAGTATTTTTAAATAAATACTTCATATTATCTACCGAAGAAATAATAAAAGTTAATTGCGAACCAATGTTATCATGTAAATCACGAGAAATTCTTAATCGTTCTTCGTGCAATTCGTTTTGTATTTTCACTTTAGCCAATTGGTCTTTTAACCTGTTTTCTTCAATTAACCTTTGCTGCTTTAATTTTTGCTGCTTGTATATGAAGTAGCTCGCTACGATTACCAATAATAAAATGGATATGAGAATTACTAATTGATTGGTCCTTTTTTTGTGTTTTAATTCTTGTTCAGTAATTTTTACTTTTTGTTCAATAATTTGTTTTTCTTTCTTTTCTGTTTCAAATTGAATCTCTAATTCAGCAATAGCTTTATTAGTGTTTTCATTAATCAAAGAATCTTTTAGTGATTGTTGAATTTTTAAATAGTTAATCGCTTCACTAGTATGCCCCTGTTTTTCGTGACAAATGGATAAAAATTCAGCTGCATATTGTGCTAAATGAATATACTTGTTTTCAATTGCAGTTTTATAACAGCTAGTAAACCAAGTGGCAGCTTCTTTATAGTTTTTTTGGGCATAATAAAAGTCGGCATAAAGCACCATACATTCAGCAATACCATATGTGTCATTTCTTTTTGTGCGAATACTATATGATTCGTCTAAGTATTTTTTTGAAGTTGCAAAATCTTTTTTTACCAGATAAGCTCCAGATAAATGTCCTAGGGCAAAAGGTATACCTATACTGTCGTTTTGATTTCTTTTTAAAACTAATGCCTTATTATAGTAAAATATGGCGCTATCAACATTACCAGAAACTTCTTGCACAATTCCATAATTGTCATAAGTTGGATTTAAAGCTTCATAGTCTTTAGCTTCTTCCAATTGTTTCATTCCTTTTTGCATATACATCTTAGCTTTTTCAATGTCTCTTCTGTACATTGAAAAGCCAAGCCCACCATAAGTTGAACCAGCTTTCGATTTATTGCCTAATTTTTCATAAATTTTAATGGCTTTAATATTATACCCTATACGTTTGTCATAATTGCCTAAAAATCCATAAACCAGAGCCAATTGATTGTATACATCTGCTTCAAATTCTTGATTATTTAATTTTTTTGATTTATTTAACGCTTCTAGATATATTGTCTCTGCTTTGGTTGTATTAGCAACTACTTTATCATAAGGTAAATTTAAAACCGCTTTAATTTGGTCTTCTGCAGATAAATTTTGAATTGATTGTTCTACGCTATCTAAATAATTGGTTTGGGCAATTAAAAAACTAGCAAAAAACAATAAACAGAAGATTAAACAGCTTCTTATCATTTTAATGTTATTGAGCAGCTTTAAACTGGCCTAAAAAGCGGACATCGCCTTCAGAAAATAAACGTAAATCGTTAATCTTATACTTTAACATGGCTATTCGTTCAACCCCCATACCAAAAGCAAATCCTGAATATTTTTTGCTATCTATTCCACAATTTTCAAGCACATTTGGATCAACCATTCCGCATCCTAAAATTTCTAGAAACCCAGAATACTTACAAACATTACAACCTTTACTGTTGCAGACAGAACACGAAACATCTACCTCAGCACTAGGTTCTGTAAAAGGGAAATAGGATGGACGCAAACGAATTTCGGTTTGTTCGCCAAACATTTCTTTAGCAAAATACAATAAGGTTTGTTTTAAATCAGCAAACGAAACGTTTTCTGCAATATACAAGCCTTCTACCTGATGAAAAAAACAGTGCGCACGAGCAGAAATAGCTTCATTACGGTAAACTCTTCCTGGAGAAAGTGTACGAATGGGTGGTTTTGAATTTTCCATAATACGAACTTGTACCGACGAAGTGTGTGTTCTTAATGCCATTTCACCAGTTTCTGCCTCCACAAAAAAAGTATCTTGCATATCTCTTGCAGGATGTTCTGGTGGGAAATTTAATGCTGAAAAATTGTGCCAATCATCTTCAATTTCTGGACCTTCGGAAACAGTAAAACCAATGCGAGAAAAAATTTCAATAATCTCATTTTTAACCAATGAAATAGGGTGTCGACTACCAACATTGTAGGGAAAACCAGGTTTGGTTAAATCAATATTTTCTGCAACGGTTGTTGTATTTTCCAATAAAGCTTTAAACTCATCTATTTTTGATTGAGCATTCTCTTTAACCTGATTAATTAATTGACCTACTTCTCTTTTTTCTTCGCTAGCCACATTTTTAAAATCAGCAAACAACTCTTTTAAAACCCCTTTGCTACCCAATATTTTAATACGGAATTGCTCCACTTGGTCTAACGATTGAGCAGAGAAAATTTCTACTTCTTGTAATAATTCGTTTAAACGTGTTTTCATTTGTTTTTTATTTCGTTAACCCATAACTCCTCCCCTTCGGGGAGGTTGGGGGCTTTATTTCTTTACAATTTTAATGGTCATTTTTACATCTTCTATAGGTCTATCTCTCTTATCTTTCTTTACTTCAGCTATTTTATCCACAACATCTAACCCTTCAACTACTTCTCCAAAAATGGTATAATCCATGTCTAAATGTGGAGTTCCACCAATAGTTTCATAGGTTTTAAACTGCTCCTCTGTATATTCAATTTTATCTTCGCGTTTTGCATTTTTTCCTTTGAGCATTTTTTCAATTTCTGCCCTTGTAAATGTTCTGCCTTGAACAATATAAAACTGGCAACTTGAAGATGCTTTTTCTGGATTTACATCATCACTTTCTCTAGCTCCAGCCAAAACTCCTTTTTTATGTATTAATGAGGAATTAAACTCTGCCGGAATAGTATAACCTAAACCTCCTTCACCTAAAGCAACCCCTTTTTCAGCATTTTTAGAATCTGGATCTCCGCCTTGGATCATAAAATCTTTTATAACTCTGTGGAACAATGTTTCATTTAGTGTTCCATTTTTTACCAATTTTATAAAATTATCCCTGTGTTTTGGTGTTTCGTTGTAAAGCTTAATTTTAATATCCCCAAAGCTTGTAGAAATTAGAATTAATGTTTGTTTCTCACTTTTTTGAGCAAAAGTATTAGAGGATATAAGTAAAACAAGAGCAAAGATGATGCAGGAAAAAAATTTATTCATAAACTAATTATTATTATATTTGTTAGTTACAAAGCTAATAATTATATATAATTATATCTTTGAGTACTAAAATAAAACAAAATGATACACAAAAATAATTTCAGACTTGTATTGTTAATGCTAATCGGAGTATTTGCATTTTCGTGTGCTAAAGAACGTTCGCCAAGTTTACATATTACTGTAATTGATGAAAAAGGTGTGCCCGCCTCTGGTGCTATAGTTCATGCTTGGCCTGGCGACAATGCCTTAGGAGGAACTGTTAATGAAGCTGAAATGGACAAAACAGGAACTACAGATGCAGCTGGTTATGTAAAATTTGACTTTAAATTTTCTGCTGTTTTAGATGTGGACGTTGTTTACTATAGGTCTACACAATTGGTTGATTCTTTGGGTGCGCTTTATACAGTAACAGACTCTTTAAGCGGACACAAAGTAGTTAAAATTGAAAGTGTAAGACAAAGAAGTGAAGATAACGACTATAAGGAAAACTTATATTTAAAATAATATTATAATTTAAGGTATTCTATAATTGCCTTTTTCATAAAATTATCTTGAGACTCTCCTACCAAATGGTTGGGGAGTTTTTTTATGTTTTTAAAATGTGGCCAACCTTCATTATCCAATCCAAGTTTTTGATAATAGCCATAAGGCATTAAAACGGTACACACACCTATATGAATAATATCAATTTTTTGCTCTTTTTTAAATAGCTGGTGGTTTTTACCTAATTCTTGAAGCCCAATCATATACAAAATAGTTTGAACATCTAAAACCTCATCAAAACGCTTCCGCATAAACAATTGCACTTTTACCCATTCAATATTTAAATCCATTTCCATACCGTAAAATTAAGTACATAATTGCGGTATAAACAATGTTCTTTTGATAAAAAAGAATTATTAGTTGTTAGTTGATATCTTCAAACCTTTAGTTTTGAAATGATGAATTTTTTCGACATTATTTTTATAATTCCGCTGCTATGGGGTGCTTACAAAGGCTTTACCAAAGGCTTTGTAATAGAAATAGCCTCATTTGTTGCTTTAGGACTGGGTGTTTGGGGTGGTTTAAAATTCTCATATCTATCAGCAGAATACTTGAGTAAATTGTTTGACATCTCGAACAAACTAATGCCGATTATTTCATTTTCGTTAACTTTTATAATTATTGTTGTTGCAGTTTTTGCATTAGCAAAGTTGTTACAAGGTATTTTAAAGAAGGCTGCCTTGGGCTTTGTAAATAAATTGTTTGGGTTAATTTTTGGTGTGTTAAAATTTGCTTTTATTTTAAGTATTGTGTTAAATTTAATTAATGTGTTTAACAACGAAATAGAATTTATAAGTAATGAAAAAAAAGAAGCATCGTTGTTGTATCAACCCATCGAGAAACTTTCGCAATTGTTAATTCCAGGAATTAAAGACTTAAAGTTAGACACCTCAACCATTACTGAACAAGTAATAGAACATGAAATTGCTAAATAGTCATTTTTAATATTCATTTCTTTAATTACCTTTATGATATGAAGTTTCTATATTTCATATTAATAGTGCTTTTTGTTTTTGGGTGTTCTCCCAAGGGTCCTATTACCTATTCTTCACCTCTTGTTGGGAAAACTAAAACTCAACTGATTAAAGAAAAAGGGGTTGCTAAAAAAATTATGATTTTTGACAACTCTGAAGCTTACATCTACACTACCATTGAAGAATACTTTGGCAATAAACCAACCACTCCAGAATCTAAACCAAAAAAAACCGTAGCAATAGAGCACATCTATTACATTAATGCAAACGATACGGTTTATAAATATCAAGTTTGGGAGAAAAAAATAAAAAAATAATTTTTTTATTAATCTGCTTATAATCAATTTGTTATTAAATTTCTAATTGTTATTTCGTTAATTTTTTGTTAAAATGTATTAACATTAAATGTATATACATACATTTGTATCGAATTAATAAATTTAAAAATTATGAACACGAAATCTCACGAATACAAAAATCTAAAATTTAATACCATGAGTAAACAAATTATTTTAAGTATAGCATTGGTTGTAGCAACTACATTTTCTGTAAACGCTCATAATCATGGCGAATTAACCATTAACAACAAAGTTAGTAGTGTTGAATGGATTGGAAAAAAAGTAACAGGCGAACATACTGGAACCATAATGATAAAAGAAGGCAAACTAGCCTTGCACGATGGTCAACTAGAAAAAGGAAAAGTTACTATTGATATGACATCAATACTATGTACCGACCTTAAAGGCGAGTGGGCAGACAAATTAGTAGGACATTTAAAAAATGCTGATTTTTTTGATGTAGAAAAGCACAATACTGCAGTATTGGATATTTTAAAAGTAACACCAGGTAAAGATGGAAACTCCATAATCTCTGGAAATTTAACCATAAAAGGCATTACAAAACCAATCGAGTTTTCTGCAAAAATTGAAGTGAAAGACGGTAAATTAGCCGCTTACGCTGAAGTAAACGTAGATAGAACGCTTTATGATATTAAATACGGTTCCGGCAAATTTTTTGAAGGACTAGGCGACAAAATGATAAACGATGAGTTTACCATTAAGTTTAAAATTGCTGCACAGTAATTTTTAAACGATTGATAGGGTTAAAAGCAGGAAGAGTTCTTCCTGCTTTTTTGTTTTATAGAATTACGTCATTTGACGTATTGAGTTTATGTTTTTCTACTTATACTTTTGAAGTTATAAACTTTAAATAAAAACTCATGAACAAAAAAACTTTATTCGCATTTGTATTAACAGCAGCTGTAGCCTTTTCATGCTCAAAAGATGAAAGTGCACCCGAACCAACTACAACTCCTACAACAACACCTACTCCTACACCAACAGGAAATACAACTGGTAATGCTCAACCTAACTTTGCAGGAGCTGACGCATCACTTTGGGCAGTTAAATCATTATCTGTTACCAATATAACAGGATTACCACCTATTACTACAACAATTGGCTTGGGTGTTGCAGCATTCAATAATGGTACAAGCCTAGTAAGTGCTGGAACAGTAAAATTAAATACCAACACCCTTACGTTAAATTCCAACAACTCCTACTCTTATACAATTGGAGCAAGTAATCCTACGGGAATAGATTTTTCTTCAGGTGTAAATTGGGATGTTTCAGGGGCAAATGGATTCGGAGCATTTACCAAATCTGTAACATTAGGATTTCCTACTGTTAGTGAGGTAACAAGTTCTGCAACAATTACAAAAGCTAGTGGTTATACTTTAACTGTTAATACCGTTACAAATGCTGATTCCGTGCTATTTTTAATTGGTGGTGTTTCTAAAACTCTAGCAGGAAATGCTACTTCTTGTTCTTTTAGCGCAAGCGAATTAAGCAGTTTAAATAATGGTTCAACTGTTGTTCAGGTAGCAGCTTATAAATTCGCCAACGAAACGCTTGGTGGTAAAAATATTTATTACGGAAACGAAACTGTTCAGAGTAAAACAGCAACCATTCAGTAATAGATTAATTAACTAAAGACGATTAAGCAGGAAGAATTCTTCCTGCTTTTTTGTTGCTTAATTAGTTTCGTACTTATCACTATACTTTCGGTACAATTTCTTTTGGTGGTTGTCTAAATCAATAAATCGACCTTGAATATAAGCTTGCTCAACATTGTTTGTTTTAACATCTAAGGCATCGCCAGTAGAGATAAAAAATGTGGCATCTTTACCTGGCTCCAAACTACCTGTTGTAGCATCTATCCCTAAAATTTTTGCTGTGTTCAGCGTAATTAACATTAAAGCTTCTTCTTTGCTTAACCCATAAGCAGTAGCTGTGCCTGCATAAAAAGGCAAGTTACGTGTCCCCATAGCCTCCATATCTCCAGAATTTTCTAAACAAACCAACACTCCTGCATCAACCAATTTTTTTGGCAATTTGTATGGCAAATAAATATCATCATCTTCGCTCACAGGTAATTCATGAACTCTTCTTAAAATTACAGCTACTTTATTATCTTTTAACATGTCAGCCACCATCCAAGCATCATAGCCACCAACAATTACCATTTTACTAATGTTGTTTTCTTTTGCAAAATAAACGGCGTCTGTTATCTCTTTTACATAGTTGGTATGAATAAACAATGTTTGAGTTCCATTAAACAATCCTCGCATAGATTCAAAACGCAAGTTTTTTTCTAAGTGGTTTTTTACTTTAGAATAAGCCAAAGCATCAGTAAAAAAATCTTTCAATTCATTGATACGTTCGGTATATTTTTCATCTGCTTTACCAGTCCAACGGTTAAACATGTTGTGCCAATTAATATGGATGCCGTCATCAAGTTTGTAAGCAGCATCTTCCCAGTTCCAAGCATCGAATTGAACAATAGATGATGTTCCAGAAACAACATTGCCACGAGGGGTTATTTGTCCCATTAAAACTCCGTTGCTTCTAACTGTAGTAGTAATTTTAGATTCCGCATTATAAGCAATTATAGAACGAACATGGGGCGTATAATTTCCTGCTTCGTTCATGTCTTCTGTTGCTCTAACCGCATCTATTTCTACCAATCCTAAGGTTGAATTTGGTGCAATAATACCAGGATATACATGTTTGCCAGAAATACTAATGGTAGTATCAAAAGCACTTCCATCTAATTTTACAACTCGTGCATCAGCAACCATAGTAAGCTTACCATCTTTAAAGGCAATAACAGAATTTTCTATAACTGTCCCGTTTCCGATGTGTGCTATTCCTCCCATTAACAACACCGTTTTACTGTGTTTTGGAGCTGGAGTTTCAACTTGTGCAATACAGTTGAAAGTTAAAAGAAGAAAGCAGAAAGTAGTTACTCGTATTTTATATTTTGTTTTCATGGTTTTGAATTTATTTAACATCTCTTTACACACCCCTAACCCCTCTCAAGAGGGGAAGTCCCTCCCCTTTGGGGAGGTTAGGAGGGGAGTTACTCTCCAACAGTATCGCAGTGATACAATAGTTTTGGTTTAGCCTGAGGTTTTTTAGTTTTACCACCCTCTTTTTTAACGTCCAACATTTTTTCTATTAATCTATTTTTTTCGAGTGCATTCCTTTTTTGAAGTGCTTCATCAGTCTTTCTATCAAAATAAACCACACCTTCAATAATGGTTTTTTCAACCGTTGCGTAAACCGATAAAGGATTGTCTGTCCATAGAACTACATCAGCACTCTTACCAACTTTAATACTTCCCATTTTATCGTCTAAGTGCAACAGTTTAGCAGGATTTAAGGTTACAAATTTTAATGCTTCTTCTTCACTTACCCCTCCATATTTTACAGCTTTTGCAGCTTCTTGATTTAACCTTCTCCCCATTTCTGCATCATCAGAATTAAATGCAGTTAAAACCCCTTGTTTGTGCATAATTGCACCATTATACGGAATAGCGTCGTTAACCTCAAACTTATAGGCCCACCAATCAGAGAATGTTGAACCACCAGCACCATGTTTTTTCATTTTATCAGCAACTTTATATCCTTCCAAAATATGTGTAAACGTATTTACTCTAAAACCCATCGAATCGCCAACATGCATTAACATGTTTATCTCTGACTGCACATAAGAGTGGCACGAGATAAATCGTTCTTTATTTAAAATTTCGTTAATGGTTTCCATTTCTAAATCAATTCTTGGAGCAATTACTGTATTTTTTTGTGCAGGAGTCAAGCCTGCATATTTATCCCAAATAGATTGGTACTCTTTTGCACGAATAAACGCATCGAAATAAACTTGTTCTACACCCATTCTGGTTTGAGGAAAACGAGAACGATTAAATGGTCCCCAGTTCGATTGTTTTACATTTTCACCCAAAGCAAATTTGATAAACCCATCGGTATCTTTAATCTTCATTTCTTCTGGGCTACTTCCCCATTTCAACTTTATTAGTGCCGACTGTCCACCAATAGGGTTACATGAGCCATGCAACAATTGCGAAGCAACAACTCCTCCAGCTAATTGGCGATAAATATTTATATCATCACAATCTACCACATCAGCAATACTAACCTCAGCAGTTACCGCTTGAGTGCATTCGTTTACACCTCTACTAATTGCAATGTGCGAATGCTCATCAATTATACCAGCTGTTAAGTGTTTGTTTGTGCCATCAACCACTTCAGCACTGTCGGCAACTATACCTTTTCCTATTTGAGCTATTTTTCCATCTTTTAATAACACATCAGTATTTTTTAAAATACCTTCTTGCTCGTTTGTCCAAACGGTAGTGTTTTTAATAAGCAACATTTTAGCTTTGGGTATTGAATCAAAGCCATAAGCCATGTTTGGAAAATACATTTTAGGTACAACCAATGAATCGGTTTCTTCTTTTTTATCTTCTTTTTTATCTTTAAAGTTGTCGCCTTTAATTGCCGACCAGCCTAACCATTCACCATTATTCAGCTGTCCTTTTCCTTCCCAAATAACACTATTGTGATTTACATACCCACTCAATCTGATGATGTTTTTTGAAAATTCATCGTTCGGGTTAAAGCTTAACGTAATGTTATGGTCTTGTACTTTAATGGTTACCGAAATGTTGGTAGTATCAAAACCAGCACTATCGTTTTTTGCAACCAACTTAATTTCTCCACTTGGTTTTTCAATTTCTCCTTTTACATTAAGATCGTATATTTTATCTTGAATTTTTAAATGATAGTTTCCCCTTACGTCTATGGTATTATAGTCATTTATCATAAATTTTTTGCCGCGAATCCAGTTTTCATATAGCACATTTTTTTCATCAAAAAGGTTTGATGATGTAATGATGAAATTAGCAAACTTGTTTTTTTCTAGACTACCAACCGTTTCGTACGCATTAATAAAATTTGCTGGCGAATAGGTTAATGCTTTCAACGCATCTTGCTCTGATAAACCATTTTTTATCGCTTTTCTTAAGTTGGTAAAAAAATCTTTTTGGTTTTTTAATCCAGCGATCGTAATCGAAAATTCTACTTGATTACTCGCAATAATTCCTAAGTTATATGGTGCCAATTCCCAATGTTTTAAATCTCTTAATGGAACCAACATCGCTTCATAAGGATCAGCCACATCATACGCTTCATGAAAATTTACTGGAACAATTAACTTTCCACCAGTCGCTTTTATTTCACTTATTCTTTCATATTCATCGCCATTTCCTTTAAAAATGTACTGCATTTCAAACTCATCGCCAATTTTATCGGCACGTAAAATGTCCAATTTATCTTTAACTTCAAAAATTGAAGGCAACTCCCAGTTTTCAACCATTTTGGCTAATGAAATATTGTATTCTGGTAAATTTTTGTTGTTAAAATACCAATCAACATCGTAGTAAGTTTGTCTAATTAACGCTATTGTTCCCATTAACGAACCAGGATAATCTTGGGTAGAAGTTCCTTTATCAAAGGATAAGTGTGAAGCAACCTTGTCATTAATAACTACTTCGTTTGCCAATCCATCCGATAAGGTTACTAAAGCAGATGTTCCTCTAATAATTCCGTCTTGTTGGTGAGTTAATACTGTACCAAACCCTAATTTTCTTAATTCTTCAGCCTTTTTATTGTCAACAGTAAATAATTGTCCCGATTCAATTTCAGGATGAACTGCTTGATTCCAGTTGTATGCTCCTTTTTTGTTCGAGTCGAATTGTTGCTGGAAATTTGGTTTTGAGTCTTTTTCTGCTTTTGGCATTCCATAATCCGAATACAAATCGATTAGCGAAGGGTAAATAAATTTACCTTTTACATCATACACCACAGCATTAGCTGGAATTTTTACCGAAGCTGCATCGCCAACCTCAATTACTTTTCCATCTTGAATGATTAAAATACCATTTTCGATTTTGGTTTGATAATCTTTAAAAATGGTGGCATTTTTAAACGCATAAAAATTTTGAATTTTATTCTTTGTTCCATTGGTAACAAAGGTTTCTTGAGCTTTTGTTGCAACAACAAAACCCAATAAAACAAGCATCAACAAATATTTTTTCATGGTGTTTTAGTTAAGTAGACTCCAAAAATAACTTTTTATGTTGTATATGATACACTTATGGAAACAAAAAAAGGCTGCTCTTTTGAGCAGCCTTTCCTTTAAAGAAGATTACTTGGTAATAGTAATATTCCCTTTAACAATATTGCTGTTAGGAGCAGAAAGTTCATAAATATATAAACCATCAGGCAATTGATTCACTTGAACCAAATTGTGTTTATCAGTAAGTAATTGTTCAATTACTTTTTGTCCTGAAATGTTATAAATAACTAACAAATAATTACCTTCATTCTCTAAATCAACAAATAACTTATCATTTGTTGGATTTGGATAAAGAGCAACAGTTAATGTTGTACCAACATGTTCAGGTTGAATATTTTTAAATATATCATCCACAACTTGAATAGTTCTTAAGTTACTATTGTTGGCTTTCGCCTTAATAGCTTTTGAAACCTGAACCAAATGAACAGTTTCTTTATTTAAATTAAACAATACATCGTTAACCGAACGTCCTTGCCAAGTATCAGTAAGCGTATCTTTAATTAATGATACGGCAGAAACATCTGTAAACTCATTTCTTGTAGCAGCATTATCCTCTTCAACAAAAAGTACATTAGCCTCTTTAAACGAAGTTTGAACAGCTAAATTTGCTGGGGTTGAAGAACTTGATGACATCATGGATGATGAGCTTCCGCCACCACCACCAATACTACACTCCATACAAGTGTTGTTTGGTACACAAGTAGAATAATCGGTATGGATTAATGGCAAGTAAACTGGTGTTCCACCCCATGATGTACAAGCATTTGCTACAAATACGTATTCATTAGATTGAATATCAGCAGGATTAACTCCCCAAAAATTACCTTTAGCATTAATTTGTGAAGGAGCTACAGTACTGCTTCCATAACAAAATTCAAAAGTGAATCCACCATTGTTATCAAAACGATTTGGTTTAATAATGTTGTCACCTCTATCAATAGAATGTTGAACCGCATCAATGTTTAATAAAGCATCAATACCAAAAATACCTACATTGGTGTTGTTGTAAACTGCTCCACATCCAATATCTCCCATCGTTAACATGGCATTGTAGCTACCAAGCCCAGCATCATAATTACCATAGATTTCAACACCATAATTACTCGACTGATGTATTCTGGCACCATTACGTAAAAAAACAAGTGAGGCTAAAGCTTTTAAACCAGTAGTGTTACTTTGTATGTTAGCACCACTAAAATAAGCTCCCGAAACGTATTCTAAATTAACACCGTAAGTAGCGTTTTTGAATTCAGTACTGTAAATTTCAACTACATTTGAATTTTGCACATATAATGCTGTTTGAGCACCATTTACAAAACCATTAGTCATTTTGAAATTAGCAGCATCACTAACTTCAACACCATAGGTACTCATGGTAGTAAATTTACCTGTCTGAATGTGTACCAATGAACTGGCATTGGTTACTTTAACACCTTTTCCTAAGTTATTAAAATCACAACTGTTAAAGAAAGTAGGAAGAGGATTGTTAATCTCAAAGGCAGTAGCTGTAGTTTGAGGATTACTTGATGGATTGTATGTAGCATTTATAGAAGTAAAATTTACATCATCCAATACAATTTTTGAATTACTTCCATATTGTACCAAACCACTGTTCCAATCTACATCATCAACATTACTTAGGGTTAATGTAGTGTTGTTTGCTAATTCGACAAACTTACGTGTTTTACCTTTACCTGTAAACTTAACAGGAACAGCATTTGGAATAGTTAAACTATGAGTAGGATGAAATTTGTAAAAACCATCACGATAATGCTCCCATTTAGCAGTAGCATCAAAAGTAATGTTACCCGAAACAAACACTTTTGCAGGAATACCTGTATATGATGTTGAACCTACTAAAAAGCCTTTATTGGCAGTCTTGTTTTTGTAAATTACCGTTGCTCCATCATCAATAACCAAGTATGAACCTGGTTTTAAATTAATTTCTGCCCCGTCTTCTACTATCAATGTACTGTTTGCTCCAATGTGCAAAGTTGCATCAAATTCAACCTCTAATTTTGAACCGGTTAACAGATGTAAAGTACTACCATTAATTACATTTATCATAGACTCCTGTTCTAAATGAACATAAGAACCGTTTAAACAAGTAAGTTTGGTTGGATTGATAAAGTCTCCTTGTGTTGTTAATCTATGTCTATTTGGGGTTCCACTTTTATCAATATCCAAATATTGACCACCTATAATATTTAAGGAATAATTAGCTGACGATACGATATTTGGATATAATTCAATTTCCCCAGTATATCTGGTATTGTTTCTCACATCATAATCATCTAACCGTATTTTTACTGTAATACTACTGTCGGCATTGTAACTCAGTACCTCGAACGAAATGCCGTTCAAATGTATTGGTGCTAGTTTTTTTGTAGTAGTATTGTAAATTTGTAAGTTCGTTATTACAGGATTTGAACCTAAATCTACTTTTGCACCTTGCGGAAAGTTCATGCCAAAGCCTAAATCACCAAAAGTTAGCACACCATTTTGTTTTACAAAATCACGATGCTCGTTTCTATTATCTCCATTTGTGTAACTTATGTAAACAATTGAATCAGTAGCACCATAAAAGTCGTTTCTGATTTTTGTTAATTGGTTATGACAGCCTAAGGGATTGGATAATCCTTTTTGAAAATCGTAAGCGATATCCCAATATTCTGGTATTCTAGGCTCAGGGTTGGCGTACTGATTAGTAAAGTCATGATTACCCAATGCATTCAAATACTTTATGGTATTTACTCCTGTTCCAGTCGGTGCAGTATAATTTCTTGAATACCTTGTGCCTTCAATATAAGCTACCAAGCCTCTTGGAGCAATGGGTAAAGGTGTTCCGAGTGCATCAGTCTCATAATCTTTGCGGTGGTCGAAGATGTTTTTACCTGCATGGTTTTCCAACCATAAAAATTGAGTGGTATCATGTGGTAAACGAACCCGTATAACATCGCCCGTTGTAATAAAATCGTGTAGTGTATACACACCACCATTTTGTAAATCACTTACACTTTTAATATCAGATGATACCGTGTTGTTGTTTGCGGTTAATTCTATCCACCCTGTGTACCAACGTTCCCAACCGTTGGCACAATCGTAAACATTTGGAGAACCAACACTTTTCATCATGCCCCAACCGTAATTGCCGTAAAAATAACTTCCAACAGCATTGTTGGCATTGTTGCAATGTGGAGCCCAGTAGTTGGTATGTGCCACTTCGTGGGTAAAGGTGGTTTTTGAGATACCCCAAAATCCTTTTTGTGTTCTAAAACCTGCATTAACAGCAAAAGTAGGGTTACCTAAAGCATCGGTAAACTGATATCCTCCAGCTATATCCGCTACAGACCCACCAGATAACCATTTGTTAAAAAGTGTAGAATCGCCAGCAGGGTCTTTACTCCAGTTTTGTGAATAACGCCAAATTAGAACTACGTAATCAATTTGATCATCGTGGTTGGAAGAACTGTTGTCGGTTTGGTAGGACGGCCAATTTTTACGATTATCGAATGCACTAAAATCGTAACCAGGATATTTTGCCTGTATGCTATCGAAAACCCTTGTAGCAAGATTGTTCCAAACATAATAATCGCTACAATCAGCACTGTCTACAAAAACATTAATTCGCTCAGGAAAAACACTGGCTATCATTTTTAAGGGATTACCACTGGGTAAACTCATCTGGTAATAAAAATTGGAAATGCTTTTATCAGTATTGCTTGGCGAAAAATCGCTGTAATCGTCGTAAAACAAATCACCAGTATTTTTCGGGAAAGTTTTTCCGTTTGGGAGTATCCCTGCTGGGTCAACGTATGGCCATACAAGAGATGTATCTGGATTAGTTTCTCTATCATTGGTAAATCCTGCATAAATAATGAGTACTTTCATTTCGCCATGCGGGGTAAAGTCGCTTCCATTGGGGCTGTAAGCAGTTAATCGTGCTGTAGAATCTAAAGGCGGAAACATGGTAGAATCTACGAAACACTCGTCGGTATATTGTGCTTTTATGGTGTTGCTATTTAGCAAAAACACCATCAACAGCATAAGTAATGCTGTGGTCTTCATTGCCGTAAGACAATGGGGTATAAATTTTTTCATGTTGTTAAGTTTTAAATGAATGTTTTGCGTTTATTGTTCCTCGTTTACGTCATTCCTTGCGAAACGCAGTGAAGACAAGGAATCCAGTTCTAAAAATATCAACTGGTTTCCTATTTTCATAGGAATGCAGGTTTCCTGCCTACGCAGGAATGAAGCTAATAAAAACTAATGACGTTACAATAAACGCTATTGTTTGATGACTTTTAAAGTAGTCGAACTTTTATTGCCTTTTATTTGCACTACATAAAGCCCTTTT